>JANRLG010000125.1:0-11156 GCA_033762835.1 Thermoanaerobaculia bacterium | reverse complement strand
GCCGAGCGCGCGTGGTCCGAGAGCTGCCCCGTCTGCCGGCTCTTCGGTTCGCTCGCCCTGGCCGGACGGGTGCGTTTCCCTGACCTGCTCCTCGCGAGCGAGTCGCCGGTCTTCGAGCTGCGCAACGGCGTTGGCATCGACCGGGATCGCGGGATCGCCGCGGACAAAATTCTCTACGACTTCGAGGCCGTGCCTCCGGGCACCACCTTCCGCCTGACGGTGATCGTGGACAACCCCACGGACGCCGAGATCGGCCTGCTGCTCTACCTGCTCTCGGGTCTCGACGAAGGGCATCTCGCCCTCGGCGGCAAGACCAGCCGGGGCCTCGGGCAGGTGGCGATCGAGTGGCAGGAGTTCCACGAGATCACGACCTCCGGACGAGGCAATCCGTTCAAGGACTTCCTCGTGCGCAAGAACCTGCTCGCTCCCGCGGTGCCAGCCGATTCGGGAGCGCCGACGGAAGCCACGGAGAATGAAGGAGATGCCGAGGTGCCAGCCGATTCGGGAAGCGTCGATTCGACTCCCCGCCGCTGGCCCGCCACCGGGGACCAAGAAGCCTGGCGAGTCATCGTCGAGGCGTTTGCGGGTATGACGAAGATCAACCGGGAGTTGGTGTCGAAGCAGGCCGAGGCACAAGGAGTGAAGAAGGCGCAGTTCGGATCGCGCTTGGATCTCGGCGTCGAAGGAAAGCGCGCCAACTGGGACCTCGTTTTCACCCGGCTCGCAGAATGCGGCACGGTCCGCGCCGTTGGTAACGACTTCTGGGTGACTGGTACCGAGCCCCAAGCCACTGCGCCGAAGCCTGCTCCGGTCGAAGCCGTCACCCCACCGCCCGCGGAGCCCGTCAACCCCGCCCTGAACGCCGCCTACGAGCGATTCCTCGGGGCCATGGTGCGCCAGTGGGATCTGGCGGAGGAGGAACCATGTTCGATCGCCAGTTGAACCGCTTGCAGCTCGAGCTTTCGATCACGCCGCGCGGACCCGTGCTCATTCGGCGCGGCCGGTCGGGTGCCGACCCCACGCGGCCGAACCTCGAGTGGGTGCGCACCACCGTCGACGGAGCGCCGTCCGTCTACCTGCCCGGGTCGAGCCTGAAGGGAGTGCTGCGCTCCCACGCCGAGCGGCTGCTGCGCAGCGAGAACATCCCGATCACCGGCACCTTCGACGAGAACGCCCGCAAGAAGTTCAACCAGAGCGACCGGGGGGACACCGTCCACGTCGGCACCTGCCCGCTCGGCCGCACGTTCGGCTCGTTGGCCCTCCGGAGCCGGCTCGCGATCTCCGACCACCTGCCTGGTGGTTCCGACCCGCCCGGCAGCCCGGCACGCCAGGCCCAGCTCGAGGCGGCCAACCGCACCGAGGACCGGAACGGCGTCGCCATCGATCGCCTGCTCGGCTCGGCCCTCCCAGGCGCCCTCTACGACCAGGAAGTGGTGGTTGCAGGCCGCTTCGACGGCCGCATCGTGCTCCACAACTTCCAGCTCTATCAGCTCGCCCTGCTGCTCTTCCTCCTGCGGGACCTCGACGACGGCTTCGTGCAGATCGGCTCGAGCACCACCCGCGGCTTCGGCTGGGTGTCCGCCTCGCTGCGCCGTCTGGTGATCGAGAGCCGCCGCGGCAAGCTCCCGGCCGGGCGCCTCGGCGGGCTCGGCGAGCTCGAGAGCCCGGAGATGGCCACCAGATACGGCCTTTTCGGTGGCGACCACATCGACCTCCCGGACGGCTGGACCGTCCGGCGCGATGCCGCGGGTCTCTTCGACCGCCTCGAACTCGGCCCGGATCACCGCGACGAGCTCGAAAGCCGGCTCGGTGCCGGGCCGTGGCAACGCTTCCTCGACGCCAGCAAGAAGGGAGCGTGGGTGGCATGAGCACGATTCGACATCTTCCGCCCGAGGCGCTGGAGGACCAGCTCGCTCGGCTCGACCGCCCCTGGATCGCCGACGAAGGCGCCCTCGACGCGGGCTTCGAGCGTGGCCCGCTCGATCGCCCACCCCGCGAGCGGGGCCTGGCTTTCGATGACAAGACCACCGTGCGCTGGGACGAGAGCGGCCTGCAAGTCCTCACCGCCGGGCCGCCGGAGCCCGGAGTCGTGATGCTCGACAGCGAGGTTCTCGTGCGTGAGAAGTCCCGGCCGGCCGGGTTCCAGAAGCTTCACCGCTTCGACTACCTGGTGGGCGGAGTGCTTCTCGGCAGCCGCTACATCGCCGAGGAGGCCCGCCATGCGTGATCGCAAGGCCTTTTTGGATGCCGGCCGGAACGATCCCCACGATCTCCAGCAGAAGGCCGAGCATCCCTACGACTTCGTTTCGTTGCCAGCGAAACCAACGCCCAGGGGCGCCCCGACGCACGGCTCGTACCCCGCGGACCGCTGGACAGGTACGGTGACCTTGACCTACCGCGTCCTCTCGCCCCTTCACGTGGGCAGCGGCGGCTTCGACCTCGCCAAGGAGCGGGGGCTCGCCGGGGGAGACCGGCCCGTCCGCGGCATCGTGCGCTGCCGGGATCTCCCCGTTCTGCCGGGAGCCAGCTGGAAAGGAGCCGTCCGCGCGCGGTTCGAGGCGATCACGAACTCGCGGCTCGGGGTGGTCGGCACGAAGCACTCGAAAATCCCGCGGGCGAAGATCCCGAGTCCCCTCCAGAAGGGCAACGGCGGCAAGGTCGACGTCCAGATCGACGATGCTCGGGTGTGGGCGCTGAAGCCCCAACCGAACGTCCGGCAGGTTTCGGAGCTGAGCGGTCTTTGCCTGGCCGACGCGTTGTTCGGCGCCATGGGATACCGCGGCCGGGTGGAGGCCGAGGAAGGCACGATCAGCAGCCATCCCGCGACGAAGCCCAAACTCGTGGCACCGCTCGAGTCGCCTGTGGCCCACCGCCTGGCGAAACCCGGCAAGGCGAGCGCCGATCCCGGGGGAACGATCCGGATCTCCGAGGTCGAAGGCCGCAAGTTCTACTACGACGGCCCGATCGTGGACGAACGGCGTCGCAACGGCCAGCTCCAGGCCAGCGACGAGATCGACTACGTGCCCAAAGACGCGACGATCACTGTGCGTGTCCATCTCGACAGCCTCACGGCCGCCGAGGTCGGTGCGCTGCTGGTGGCGGCAGGTTGGGGAGAGCGAGTCGGTGTCGTCCGTTTCGGCGGTTACAAGGCCGTGGGACTCGGCAAAGTCGAACTCAAGGTCGTCGAGCCCGACTTGCGCCTCGGGAAGGAACGCCGGCCCTGGTGGCGCGGCGCCACTTCCTCGCTCGATTCGGCAACGGCGGTGGCAGCCGCCTACACGGAGCACCTGATCGACGCAGGGCGGCTCGAGGAGCTCCACCGCATCACCACCCATCGTCGAGACGAAAAGGGGGCGCCATGACGGACGACCAAGTGCTCGCGCGTGCCGAAGGGCTGGCGCGCCGGTTGTCCCAAAAGGGAGTCCGGGACAACCAGTTGAACCTCGCTTTGACTCATCTGAAGCGGGGGCGGGATCTCGCAGCCACTCTGAAGTTGTTGGCGACGCTTCCGGGAACACCCATGGCCCAGCGGGCCAATAAAACCCAGGACCAGCTCAGGGATATGCAGCGGCTGGTCTCCGAGGAGGTCAAGACAGTTCGGACTTGGCAGGACGCCGCCGCTATTCTCGGCTGGGCTCGGCGGCTGATGCCCTCCTTCCGCGAGGAGACCGAAACCTACGGAGCCGGCCCAGCGGGCGGCGGAGGCCGCAACCGGCCCGACCGCGGCCGGGGAGGCTGGCGGTGACTCCCCCCGCCTACCCCCTCCCCTCCCTCCCGTACCAGCGCCTCCGCTTCACACTCGAAGCGGCGGCGCCCGCGCGGCTGCCGCCGTTCAAGGGTTCGACGTTGCGGGGCGGGTTTGGCCATGCGCTGCGCAAGCTGGTGTGTGTCGAGCCGCGGCGGCCGGTGTGCGGGGGGTGTCCGGTGGCCCCGGGGTGTGGTTATGCGCGACTGTTCGAGACCGCCGTCTCGGGGCCGCCGCCGCCGTTTCTGGCCGGGGTAGACGCGGCGCCGCGGCCGTACCTGTTCGAGTGCGCGGATGGCCGGAGCGAGCTTGCCACCGGGGCGGAGCTCGAGTTCGACCTGGTGCTCGTCGGCCGCGGTGCTGAGCTTCAGGGCTTCGCCGTGCTGGCGGTCGCGGCGATGGCCCGCCAGGGCTTGGGCGAGCGCCGGCACCCGTTCCGGCTGGCCCGAGTGGCGGTGGTGGACGCCGCTGGCCGCGCGGTGGACGTGGGGTTCGCCGAGACCGCCGCGTGGCGACTGCCGGCCGCCGGGTGCGTGCCCGCGTTGAACGGCCTGCCGACCGACCGGCTGGCCCTGCGCTTCACGACGCCGCTGCGGGTCGAGTCCGGCGGCGCCCTGCGCACGCGGCTGTCGCCCCGCGAGCTGACGCTCAAGATGGTGCAGCGGGTCTTGCTACTCGCCCACTTCTTCGGCGACCGCGAGCGCGTGGACTGGACGTTCCGCCCGCTGCTCGACCACGCGAGCGGGCTCGAAGTCGCGCGCGAGGAGCTGCGCTGGCAACCGCTGCGCCGCTACAGCAACCGCCAAGGCCGCGGCATCGAAATGGGCGGCCTCATCGGCGAGCTCGAACTCCACGGCGACCTCGCGCCCCTCCACGCCCTCCTCCGCGCCGCGGAGGTGTTCCACATCGGCAAAGGCACGACGTTCGGCCTCGGGCAGCTGGTGCTCGACGCGGCCTGAAGCGGAGCCGGAAGGCCGGCCGAGCGGGTGAGGATCGGGTTGTTTGGGGTTCTTTGACAACTGAAAGCGAATGGCTGCGAGAAGGTGTCTCGGCAGAGAGATAGACCGTGCCTTCGCGAGTGGATTTCTTCGGGGAGACGGAAAGGCCCCACGAGCGCGAACCGGAAGTGCCCAGCCAAACCCCGGGAGGTTCGCGCTCGGCGGAAGTGGCTGCGGGTGAGTGAGTTACGAGAAGAGCCGGGTGGGTGGAGACGTGGTGCCGAGCGGAATTCCCGGAGGTTCGCGCAAAGGGGCTTCCAAGTGCCTGAAAAGAAAGGGCCTGAAAGGCCCGCCGTGATCGCTCGCGGGGGCGGACGGATTGAGACCCGACGAGCAGGTCGGGAGCTCCGCGGCGGATGATCGTGATCGCTCGCGGGGGCGGACGGATTGAAACCAGCCGGCACCTGGTCGGGCGCCAACACGTCCCAGTGATCGCTCGCGGGGGCGGACGGATTGAAACGTGACGCTCGGCGCGGGCAGCAGTGCCAGTGCCGTGTGATCGCTCGCGGGGGCGGACGGATTGAAACAAGTCAAGGGCGGGATTCGGTGGCGGGTGCACGTCTGTGATCGCTCGCGGGGGCGGACGGATTGAAACGCTCTGGGATGGCGTCGAACAACGCCTGGCGGTGATCGCTCGCGGGGGCGGACGGATTGAAACCGGAGTCGAGTCGGCGAAGTGCTCGAGTATTTCGTGATCGCTCGCGGGGGCGGACGGATTGAAACTCGTCCCGCCGGTACAGCACCACGGGAAGGGCCGTGTGATCGCTCGCGGGGGCGGACGGATTGAAACTACCAGGCAATGCGGCATCTTGCCGTAGGTGTCGTGATCGCTCGCGGGGGCGGACGGATTGAGACTGAGACCTCGAGGCTTCCGTCCGGCCGGAGAAGAGTGATCGCTCGCGGGGGCGGACGGATTGAGACCTCGGTCAACGAGCCGCGGTTACCGCCGTACATGAGTGATCGCTCGCGGGGGCGGACGGATTGAGACCAGTAACTCTCGATGCGCTTCCCGCACACAGTGGTGATCGCTCGCGGGGGCGGACGGATTGAGACACGGCCGACAGCGGCCGTCAGTGACGATGCTGGCGGTGATCGCTCGCGGGGGCGGACGGATTGAGACTCGGCCAGCTCCGCGAGCTGGTCGCGCAAGCCGAGGTGATCGCTCGCGGGGGCGGACGGATTGAGACCATCCTACCGTGATGTAGTGGCCGTTGTAGTCCGCGTGATCGCTCGCGGGGGCGGACGGATTGAGACGCGGCCGTGGTGTCGATCGAGTCCTCGAGCTTCGTGATCGCTCGCGGGGGCGGACGGATTGAGACTCGTCCCCGCCCTTGACCACGTAGACGCCTTTGAGTGATCGCTCGCGGGGGCGGACGGATTGAGACTCTGCGTAGGCGCTCAGCGGCCTCTCGAGCAGCCTGGTGATCGCTCGCGGGGGCGGACGGATTGAGACTCCATGGCGGCGGGGTCCTCGGGGTCGATGCCGGGTGATCGCTCGCGGGGGCGGACGGATTGAGCGGTAAAATCCAGCCCATAACTGCCAATTCGATCTGAGGAGCGTAGCGATGATCTGCTGTAGCCAACATGGAGAAGGCCCAGCTGAAATGGTCTGTCCCCACGCCGCTTCGCCTTCTCAGATCGACGCACGCCCCGCCGTCGACTTGACCATTGGGGACTTCTTCCTTGAGGGGGCGTTCGTTTGCCAAGACTGCCTGGAGTCTTGGTCGCGGGCCGAAGACGAGGCTGCTAGGGACGAGTTCATCTACACACTGGTGCCGGTCTGCAGGGCATGCTTCCAAGAGCAACAACGGATGGCTTCACTCGGCTGATACTTCTCAACCACCGCCTCGCGGCCAGAGTCGAGAGCCCTCTGCCTGGCACCTAGGGAAACAGAGCCCGTTAGGTGGCGACCATCAAGGTCGAGCCCTTGCGGGGGCGGAAGGATTGAGGCACTGCTGTGAAGCCCGTCGCGTGGGCGTGAGCAACTGACTGCTCGAGGGGGCGGACGGATTGAGACTTTGAACAGGATGTCGTAGTCGATAGCCCGTTCGATGTGATCGCTCCTACTGGTGGATGGATTGAGACCAGTTGTCCCAAAGGTTCGTGGCGCTATAGATGATCCGTGATCGCTCGCGGGGGCGGACGGATTGAGACAAAATAGTGTTGACAGGGATTTTAACCCAATCAATTGTGATCGCTCGCGGGGGCGGACGGATTGAAACGTCTCGTAACTGGAAATGCGGTTGGCGGACAGGCCAGTGATCGCTCGCGGGATCTGACGGATTGAAACCTCTGCGCCAAGCAGCGGACTCCCAAGTCCGTATTTTGCGGGGAGCGGATGGGGACCTTCTCGGTCTCCATCCGCTCCCTGCCTCCCTGGCCTCACTCGACCCCGCTCGTTGTTCTCCTCTCTTTCAGAAAGGACCTTCCATGCCTGCCCGAAACCCGCTCTTCGATCACTTTTCGTCCTTGCAGCGCGAGCTGCGAGCGAGTTTGGAATCGGCCTCGGCGCATCGGCATCCGGTGGCGGCGGGGGATCACTCGGAGCTCAATTGGCTGGAGATGCTGCGCGCGCACTTGCCGCGGCGGTATGCGGTGGATCGGGCGTTTCTGCTCGATGCGACCGGCCGGCAGAGCGAGCAGATCGACGTCGTCGTCTACGACTGCCAGTACTCCTTCCGCATCTCCCAACGCGGCGGCCAGGTCTACCTGCCGGCCGAGAGCGTCTACGCGGTCTTCGAGGTCAAGACGACACTCAGGCCGCAGGCGCTGCGTGATGCGGCCGGCAAGGTGGCCTCCGTGCGCGTGCTCGAGCGCACGAAGACGGCCATTCCCCATGCCGGCGGCACGGTCGAAGCAGCGCAGCTCAAGCCCGCGCCGTGGATCTTGGGTGGCCTCCTGTGCTCACGCGCGACGACCCAGCAGCCCTTCGGCGCGAGCTTCCAGCGGAACCACGCCGCACTCACCGGCAACCACACCCTCGAGCTCGGCTGCGTGGCCGACCGCGGCGCCTGGTCCGCTCACGAACACGGCGCGCCCGCGCTCGAGATCCACCAAGGAGAGCTCCCTCTCGCCCGCTTCCTCCTGACCCTCCTGCGCCGGCTCCAGAAGGTCGGGACCGTGCCGGCGATCGACTTCCGGCGGTACGAGGATGGGCTGGAGCGGGAAGGTGGGGGGACGTAGGTGGACGGCTCCGGGATTGAGCCCAGGCGCGGTTGGTGAGATTGCGACATGGGAAACGGATTCACCTTTGATCTGATGCCCCTGCTCCTCGGACTCGCCCAAACGCTGTAGGTGAGCTTGCTCGTCGGGGGTCACCATCGAAGAATCGGCCGACACGGAGGCGTAGCGAAAAGCGCGCGGATCGATTGGGAAATCCGCCGTAACCGACTGGCTTTAAGTCGCTTACCAACCCCCTGCTCATGCTCTAGTTCGCCGCGATTTCGAGCGTTGGGTGCGATTTTGGGGACATCGGGCGTTTTCGTTCCCTGTGGTCCGTTGAAGTCCAGGGAAGGAGCGGCGGGGTAAACGAGGCCGGGCCGCTGCCGCTCGGCCCCCTCCCTCCCGGCTCCGTCCCTGCCCTGCTTCCCCCAGCCTTCGGCGCCCCTCCCAGTCGGTGGTGATTTTGATTGCCGCCGGCCGGGCCGGCACTTCATCCCCGCCCGATCTTCGGGCCTCTGGTTTCGATTCTGCGGGGGCGCGGGTGGTCGTCCAGGCCGAGCCCTACGGGTCGCGCCGAAGACGGCGCGAGCCTGGACGCCGCACCCTCTCCGCCCCCCGTGTTCCGCTGCGCTTCGAGGAGGGCCGAAGGAATCCCTCTCGGACTGGAGGCGGGAGGGGGAGAGCGCGGACGGCGGGGCGTTCCCCGGTCGGTCCTCGGCGCCAGTGAGTCGCCGGGGCGTTCGTCGCCGTCCCCGCTGCCCGCCCAGCTCTTCTTCCGGCTACCACGAGCGCCACCGAAGCCGCCGCCGCTGCCCCCTCCCACCCGTTCCCGAGGGCCAGCCCGTCCCCGCGTTACCCCGCTCTTCGACACCCAATGCAGGCCACCCCCGCCGCGCCGTGAGAGGCTCGAGGAACGCCGCGCGGAGGGTCCGGAGGTGCGTTTGTCCCGCCCTGTCCCGTCCTGTCCCAGCTCGTTTGGTGGTTGGAAGGTTGGCCCCCACACTCCCACTCGTGGACGAGCGGCGCCCCGGGGGGCAAAGTGGTTTTCGACGGAGCGAGGCAGGCGCGGGTAACACCCGCGCGGCTCGGGTCCCGGCGCTTCCGCGCCAGGACCGGGCCTTTTCGCCCGTGCCGGGCTCAAAGGCGAAAGGCCGGGAGAAGAAGGGCCGCCGTTACACCGAGCTCGTCCCCGTGCGCTTCACGCCCGAAGAGCTCGCGCGCCTCGATGAGCTGGCCGCCGAAGCCGGCCGGCGCCGCAGTACCTATCTGCGGGAGGCCGGTCTCAAGACTCGGTTCCGCTCGCGGATCGACGGCGCCACCTTCGCCGCCCTCGGGCGGATCGGCAACAACTTGAACCAGCTCGCCCGCGCGGCGAACGCCATGCAGCGACTGGAGCTGTCGCGCCTGCTAGCCGACACGTTGGCCGAGCTACGGGCCGCACTCAAGGAGATCGCGCCGTGATCGGCAAAGCGGGCTCGGGGAAGGGCTTTCGGGGCCTTCAAGACTACCTTCTCGAAAACGACCGGGCGGCCTGGGTCTCGACGCGCAATCTCTTCGTGCCCGATCTCGAGTACGTCCCCGCCATGATGCGGGAGACGGCGAAGCTGAGCGACCGCGTCGAGAAGCCCGTCTATCACCTGTCGATCGCCCTGGCGCCCGGCGAGAGCCTGACACCCGAGCAGTGGGAGGCCGTGGCCGAGCGGGTGCTCGGCAAGCTCGGGCTCGGCGAACACCAAGCCCTCTTGGCCCTTCACCAGGACAAGGAACACGAGCACTTGCACGTGATGGTGAACCGCGTCCACCCGGACACCGGCCGCGCCTGGAGCGCTTGGCAGGATTGGGTGATCCGCGAGCGGGAGTTGCGGGTGATCGAGAAGGACCTCGGCTTGACCCAAGTCCACGGCCCCGGCTTCCTGCTCGAGAAGGGCCAGAAGCTCGACCGCACGAACGCCGTGACGACCGGCGAGCGCCAGGAGCGCGAACGGACCGGGGAAGCTGCGTTCATCGAAAAGATCCGCCGTGAGACCGGGCACCACTTCCGCGACGCCGAGAGCTGGGCGGACCTTTCGGCTCGGCTCCACGGCTACGGCCTCCAACTCGAGTCCCGCGGCCGGGGCCTCGTGGTCACCGACGGGGAACGGATGGTGAAGGCGTCCCGCATCGCCCGCGCTACCTCGCGGGGCGCGCTCGAAAAGCGACTCGGCCCCTTTGCCGATTGGGCGCGGGACGTGGCCCAGCTCCGCGAGCACATCGACCGCGAAGCCACCCGCCAGCGGGCCGGCGACGATTGGCAAAGGGTCGTCAAGATCGCAAGCGACGCCGAAGGGCTCGCCGAGCGCTTCCGCGACACGGTGAAGCGGTTCGAGCAGTCCGGCGAGCGGCTAAAAGCCCAACTCGCCCAGGTCTACCACCCGGCCGACTTGCCTGCCGCCCTGGCGCGGCTGAAGAACGAGGCGAAGAAGGACCCCGAAGCCGCCGCCCAGAAGCTCCGCGAGCGGCCCCAGGAGTTCGGCCGGCTCCGCGGTCAAGAGTGGGGACCGATCGCCACGCCCGACCGCCACCGAGCCCACCAGGCCCTGCCCAGGGCCGCGGAGGAGCTGCGCCGGTTCGAGCAGCTCCGCCAGGAGGTCCACCACCTCCAGCCCGCCGCCCGGGCCGCCGAGCGGCGACAACCTCAACTTCGCCAGCACGCCCGCAACCTGGCGGAAACCAAGTTCCGACTACGGCCCGAGGACCATCAGCTAACCCACCTCGGCCGTCTGGTCGTCCACCACGGCGAGCGGAACATCCTCGCGATGCTCGGCCCCGCAGCCACGACGCTACGACTCGCCAGGGCGGCTTTCCAAGGAACGCTCGGACGAACGGTGGTCAGCATGGCCGTGGATCGGTTGCTCGGCCCTGCAGCGGGGCCGGTCTTCTTGATCGGTCGGGCTATCGAGATGGTGCGTGGGGAGGAGCGGGAGGGTGGGCGGGAGCGATAAGGAGCTCCGGTTCAGCGGCGGCGCCCTGCGCCGTCCGCTGCAACCGGTTGTTTGGCCCACCAGCGAGACTCATCATGAATGAGCTGCATCAACAAACCCCACGCCCTCGTTTCGAAGGAACCTGGAGGGTTGGTTGCGTGGGTCAGAGCCATCGGTCACATAAAGCAAAATCCGTTTGGCGCGGGTGACACCGACGTAGAAGAGCCGCTTCGCTTCCTCGCATTCCTCTCTCGTCCGCGCCCGGTAGTTGGGAATTCTACCCTCATGAAG
>JANRLG010000124.1:0-22502 GCA_033762835.1 Thermoanaerobaculia bacterium | reverse complement strand
GGCGACCTGCTGATGCTCTTGGTCTTGGTGATGCCGCTGCTGCGCCTGCTGGGGCCGCGGCTCCGCCCGTGGATCGACCGCCAGTTCGTGGCGCCGCACACGCGGGAAATCCAAGGCACCCACGCCGTCGCCATCACCGTCGGCAGCTTCGCGGTCCTCGGCCTGGTGGTCTTCCTGGGCGTCCATCAGGCTCTGGGGACGATCGAAGTGGCAATCGACACCCGCACCGCTGGCGGCGAGCTGTTGATCCCGAAGCTGCGCGAGATCACGCTCGCCATGGGCCTTTTGTCGACGGCACTGATTCTCGCCACCGGCATCTTTTCGACCTCGCTGGCGCGGCTCGGAGAGCGCCAGCGGCGCGAAGCGCGGGAGGACAGCTTGACCGGCTGTCTCAACCGCCGTGCCTTCGCCGGTGCCTTCGCGCGCGAGGCGGAGCGCAGTCGCCGGCTCGGACTCGGGCTCGGCGTCTTGTTACTGGATCTCGATCGCTTCAAGGCGGTCAACGACCGCAACGGCCACCAGGCGGGGGACGTGGTGCTCGCCCGAGCGGCCCGGCGGATCGAGGGCGCCTTGCGCGAGACCGATCTGCTCTTCCGCTGGGGGGGCGAGGAGTTCGTGGTGCTGATGGCCCACATCCGCCCCGCGGAGGTCGCCGAGGTGGCCGAACGCGTCCGTGCCGCCGTCTCCTCGGCGCCGCTGCTCGCCGTCCCGGGCCAGGGAGAGCTCACCGTCACCGTCTCGATCGGCGCCGCCGGCACCGACACCTTCCCCGCCGACCCGGCCGATCTCGTCGCCAACGCCGACCGCGCCTGTTACCAAGCCAAGGCCCAAGGCCGCGACCGCGTCGTCACGGTCTGAGCCCCCGGCCGCGGCTTGACAGTCCGCCAGCGCTCGATTCGAATCGGAATTCCGAAATCGAGCAGCCAAGCCGGAGCGCGCGTCCACGATGGGTTCAGTCTTCGATCTCGTTCTGTCCGCTGACGCCGAAACCTGGCGCGCGGAGTTGCGCTTGGAGGATGGCCACGGTGGGCACTTGGCGTTCCGGGAAGTGGCTTTCAAGTCCCTCCCTACCAGCCGTGTGCGGGCGCTTTTCGAGCTCAGTGACTACCTGCGGATTTACGTCGAGCCGGAGCACAAGCGCGCCGAGGTCGAGAAGCTCGGGGTGATGATCGCCGAGGAGGTGCTGGGGGCGGAGATCTTCGGTCACCTGTGGCGGCCCGAAAGCCCCCGCACGCTTTGTGTCCGGCTGCCCGGAGACGGAGAGAACCCGCTCGTGGCAGCCCTCGCCCGCCTGCCGTGGGAGATCGCCCGGCCGCGGCCGGAAGCCGAGTCGCTGTTCGAACGGAACCTCGTGGTCCGCGTGGTGCACGAGGGGGGCCCGCCGGTCTCGGCGCCGCTGGCGCTCGGTCCGGACGCTTCGCTCCGGGTCCTCGTGGTGTTCGCCGAGGCTCGCGGCTCGACGCCGCTCGGTGCCCGGCGGGAGCGCCGCGCGCTGCAGAAGTTGTTCCGTGAGAAGGTCTACCCCGGCCGCAAGGTCGAAGTCGACTTCCTGGTCCACGGCGTCACCCGCGAGCGCCTTGCGGAGCAGCTCGAGGAACATGGCGGGTACCACGTAGTTCACTGGAGCGGCCACGGGCAGCCGAACGGGCTCGAGTTGGCGGGCACCGGCGGCAGGAGTGACGTGATCTCGGCGCCGAATCTGCTCGCCCTGTTCCGCAAGGCCGGCGGCTTTCTGCCGCGCTTCGTGTTCCTTTCCGCCTGTCACTCGGGGGAAGTGGTCCGCGGCTGGGCAGACTTCGAAGCCGTGGCCCAGGGGCGCGAGCCAGGCGGGCGTGGCGTCCAGGCTCCGGTGCGAGATCTCGATCTCACCGCCCCGCCAGGTCTCACGGGCACCGCTCACGCCTTTCTCGCCGCCGGGGTGCCCGCGGTGGTGGCCATGCGCGACAGCGTGGGGGACGACTACGCCCGCGAGCTGGCCCTCGACTTCTACGACTCGGTGTTCGCGGCGGCGAAGCCGAAAACGGTGGCGACGGCGCTGAACCAGGCCCGCAAGGCGCTGCTTCGAGGAGATGGAGCGCGATATTCCGCTGCCGATCCCGCCACACCTGTGCTCTTTGGCGCCGAGGACGCCGGTCTGAAGCTGCCGCCCGGCCGCAGTCCCGCCCTCGACGGCCGCGACCGCCGCCTGCACAGGCTCGCCGAGCTGACGCTCTCGAGTCACGAGCACTTCGTGGGCCGCGTGTGGGAGCTCGACGGCCTCGGCGCCGAGTTCATCGGCACGACGAAAGGTGCCGAGGTGAAGCCGGTCGCCGTGATCACCGGTCTCGGCGGTATGGGCAAAACGGCTCTGGTGGCCGAGGTGATCGATCTTTGGGAGGGGCGGTTCGCGTGGGTGGCGACGTACCAGGCGAAGCCGAACGTGTTGGGTTTCGATGCGTTCCTGCGGGATCTGAATTTGAGCCTACGCGGGGAAATGGGGATCTACCACCAGCATGTCGAAAGCCATCCCGCGGCGGCAATCTATCGCGATGCGAGCACGGATTTCACCGGCGAGGAGCGCCGCAAGCGGTTGATTCAGAACTTGGTTCGGGCACTGCGAGACGAGCCGATTCTCCTGGTCTTGGACAATTTCGAGACGAACCTGAAGCCGACGGCCGAAGAGGCGTCGGTGGACGGCGAGCCGGTCTGGAAGTGCCAAGACCCGGCGTGGGACGAGCTACTCACGGAGCTGGCGAGCGGGCTTCGGGGTTCCGGCTCGCGCGTGTTGGTGACTAGCCGATGGTTGCCGGCAGCCCTCGCCGGAGGCAAGGCGCATCGCGTGCCTCTCGGTCCGCTGCCGGCGGGGGAGGCCCAGCTGTACCTGCGGGAGCACCGCACCCTGTGGCCGATGTTCTACGGCACCGACGAGAAAGAAAAGCAGCTCGCCCACCGGCTCCTCGCCGCAAGCCGCTTCCACCCGCTCTTGATGGACCGCCTCGCGAAGCTGACCGCGACGCCAGAGCTGCGCCCGCAGCTCGAGCAGGTGCTCGTGAGCCTCGAGTCGAGGAGGGGGTTCGAGAAGCTCCCCGAGCTGTTTTCGGTGAAACCAGGGGACACGAACGAGATCGCCTACCTCGAAGACGCGCTGGAGACCTCGATCGACCAGCTGATCGCCGGGGCGAGCCCGGATGCACGGCGTTTGCTGTGGATGATCGCCGTGGCGAATGAGCCGGTGGCGCTGGGGCTGGTGCGGGAGGTGTGGGGAGTGGGGCCGGATATCGAGGCGCTCCTGCGTCACCTCGTCGGCGTCGGGCTGGTGACCGAGGAGCGCGGGCCGGATGGCGTCAGCTCTGGGCTCAGTTGTCACGAGTTGGTTCGCGAGCGGGCGCTTGCGTGGGGAAGAGAAAAGGCAGAAGAGCTGGGTGGGAAGACGGAGAACGCGGTGCGGCTCGGTTACGCGGCGGGGCTGGAGGGGGCGTTCAGGGCGTTGCTGCATAAGAACATGACTCTCGCTCTCGAAGCTGGCCGACGGGCGCTGGTGTACTGCGTTCAGGCGGAAGCGTGGGAGCAGCTAGGTGGCTTCGCCAGCAGGCTCGTAACCAGTGCTAGCGACCCTCGGTTCCTCGCAGGGCTGGTGCCTCACTTCCAGAATGCTGCCGAGTCTGCTCCGGGGGGGAAAGTGAGGTGGTGCTGTCTCACCTACCTAGCCGATGCGCTGGGGAGGAGCGGTCAGCCAGACGCCAGCCTCGGCTTCTACGAACAGGCCGCTGGGCTGGCCCGGGATGTAGCCGAGAAGCGTGGGGAGGGAGCCCGACAGGCTTGGGACGACCTCGCAGCGATCAGCGGGAACTGGGCGATTGCCCTCGCTATCGTCGGCCAGCTTGACGGCGCGCGAAGGCGGCAACTGGAGTCAGCCGACGCAAGCTGGCAGGCTGGGAGCCCGGAGGTCCAGATCGTAGCTTCCGAACTTGAGGCCCTCCGAATCGACATTATGCAGGGTCGGGTGGAGGAGGTACTACCCGCGGTGGAGGAGAGGCTAGCGCGTCTTGCTGGGTGGTGGCGGAAAAACCTCGCTGGCGAAGCTTTACCCGAGGCTCCCAACGCCGAGGACCTTGCTCGGACCTACATCGGAGCGCTAGATGTCGCAGACGACGCTGATCGAGCCCGCCAAGCTTGGCAATCCGCTTTGACCCGCGTGGACGCAATGCTGGAAGTCAAGCAGGCACTGCGGCGGCCAGCAGAGGACCTTGCGTCCACGCGCATGAACCGGGCCAACGTTCTAGTTCGTCTAAGTCGACTCGGTGAGGCGCAGGCCGAGCTGGAAGCCTGCCTCGAAGCCTTCAACGGAGACCCCGCGGGGAAAGCGATGGTCTGGGGCTCGCTGGCCAACGTTTTCGACGGCCAAGGGGATCTGCCCCAGGCGATCCAACTCGCCCGCCGTGCACTTGCCCTTCACAGTCAGCTGCCAGAACCATTGAAACGGGCCATCTCGCATAGCGATCTGGCGAGCTACCTGGGCCGTAAGGGTGACCTGGGCAGCGTTACTGAAATGCAGAAGCATCAAATGGCGGACTTGACGTACTGCCTCGTCGGGGGCTTGTTTCAGTCTCTCAGGGGTTCGTTTCGCAACTACGACCTCTTCTTCCGCCGCGCCCACGCGGCAGGCACCGAGCCGACCATCCCCCGCCTCTCCGACCTCCTCGCCGACCCCGCCTTCGACTCCTTGAAAACCTGGCTCGAAAGCCGGCAGGTGGATCTCGGCGAGCTGCAAGCGGAGATCGACCAGTTTCTCGACCAAGCCCGCCAGGCTGCCCTGGCGGAGCCCTGAGGACTCACGAGAGGCCGCCGCCATGACGTTCTTCTCCTTACCCAGCTCTTTTCTTTCTCCGTTCTGCCGTGCTTTCGCCCGCCCTCCCGCCGAGTTGGAGCTCGGCGGCGTCAGGAGGGCGGCCACGGGGGGCCGCCCCTACGGCGGGTTGGCCCTGCGAGCGGGGACGGACGCTTGATGGTGCCTTTGTGATCGCCGAGGAACCCAGGAAGGCCTTCTTCGTCCCGCCAGGGACGTTTGGATGTAGCGAGCGAATTCATTCGCTCGCGGGGGTTCTGCGCGCGCAAGAGGGCGGCCACGGGGGGCCGCCCCGACGGCTGGTTGGCCCTTTGGGCGGGGCGAGAACTTCACAGCGGCTTCAACCACTTCTTCTTGACCCGGAGGCACGAACGCCATGACTTCCACCCCTTCCCCTGAACTCCAGGCCCTGCTCGCCGAGCTCGAGGCTGCCGTCCGTTCCGGGAACCGGGCACGGGCGCGGGTCTTGGCTCGGGAGTTGCTCGAACGGCTGGACCCGGAGATCGCCGAGCACGAGCGGTTGCGGGCGCGGGTGGTGGCTTTGCTGGTGGAACTCGAGGACCCGCCGCGGAGCTTGGAGGCTCCGGGCAAGGGTTTGGAGGTGCCGCTCGACCGGGGCACTCGCGGGGGAGGCGAGCCGGACGGCGTCGTTTATCCCGTTTGGTTCGGCACCAACCGCACGCCGGACGGGGCGGGCGGCTTCGGGGCCGAGCGCTCGCGCGAGACGACCCTCGGGCGGGCTTTGGTCTTCGTGCCCGAGGCGCACCGGTTCGGGGAGACCGGGAGCTCGTTCTGGCGGCGGTTGCTGCGTTTCGACTTGCGCGACGACCGGTTGCGTTTGCAGCGGGTCGACCGGCGGACGCGGGCGGAGTTTTATGCCGAGCTCGGGGAGGTGATGGCGAGCGGCGGGCGGCAGGCGCTCGTGTACCTGCACGGCTTCAAGAACACCTTCGAGGACGCTGCCATCCGCGCCGCGCAGATCGGCTTCGACCTCGCCGTGCCGGGGGCGACGGCGTTCTTTAGCTGGCCCTCGAAAGGCACCCTGGCGGGTTACCCGGCGGACGAGGCGACCATCGAGGCCAGCGAGAGCGCCATCGCGGACTTCCTGGTCGACTTCGTGGCCCACTGCGGGGCGGAAAAAGTCCACCTGGTGGCCCACAGCATGGGCAACCGCGGCCTGCTGCGGGCGCTCCAGCGCATCGCGGCGAACGCCGAGACGCGCTCGGCCGTACGCTTCGGGCAGATCTTCCTGGCCGCGCCGGACGTCGACCGCGACGTGTTCCTCGATCTCGCTGCTATCTACCCGCAATTCTCCGAACGCACCACCCTCTATGCCTCGGGCGCCGACTTGGCCGTGCGCTTTTCGGGGCGAATCCACGCTGCGCCGCGGGCGGGGTACTTCGAGCCCTACACCGTGGTGCCGGGCATCGACACCGTCGCCGTGCCTGACTTCGACGTTGATGCCCTCGGCCACGGCTACTTCGCCCAAGCCGAGGCGCTCCTCCACGACCTGTACGACCTCATGCGTCATAGCCAGGCGCCGCCGCGCCAAAGGATGGTGGAAGTGATGCTCGACGGCCAGAGCTTCTGGCGCCTTCGGCGGTAACCGCGGGGAGGGCGACGCATGCGTCGCCCCTACGTCGACATCGTTCTGCGGGACGGCCGCTCTCCCGCCGCGGTGCGGCTTGACAGCCCCTCCGCGGGTGCCTATCCTCGGCGCCTAACATACCGAACGATCGTTACGTATCTGGAGCGCGCATGGCCCAGCGGACACAGGCGGATCGCACCGATCTGGCGACCAGGAAGGTTCTGAAGGCGGCGCTGTCGTTGTTCTCGCGGCAGGGTTTCCGGGCGACGTCCATGCGCCAGATCGCGCGCCGGGCGAGTTTGTCGGTGGGGGCGCTCTACCACCACTTCGGGGGCAAGGAAGCGATCTTCCAGCGCCTCATCGACCAGTACTGGCAGGTGCTGATGGACCCCGACCTGCCGCTCAATCGGGTGTTCGCGACCGGGCGGTTTCCGGACGATCTCGAGGACTTGGCCGCGGCGGTGGCCGCCGTGGTCGAGAGCAACTCGACCTCCATCCTGCTCATCTACATCGACGTCATCGAGTTCAAGGGCAAACACATCCACGAGTTCTATCGGCGCATGGCGGAACGCTTCCGGTCCGTCCAGGAGAGCGAACTCCAGGCGCGCCAGGCGCGTGGCGAGCTCGGCGAGCCGAGCCCGCTGCTCGGGCTGATGATGGCGACCCGTTGGTTTTTCTACTACTTCACCGTCGAAAAATGTTTCGGCGTTCCCGAACACCTGGGGCTCGACTCGCAGGCCGCCGTGGCCGAGTTCTGCCGCATCCTGCGGCTCGGCCTGCTGCCCCGCCCGGACGCTCCCGCTCGTTCCCGACTCGAGGAGGTTAGACCATGATTCGTCGCACCGGACCGGCCCCGCTCCTGGGGCTCCTGATTCTGCTCGGCGCCCTCGGTGTGCCGGCGTTCGGCCAAAGCGAGCCGCCGCCGGAGGAGACCGCGACGCCCGAGGAGGCCGATCGCCAAGAGGCCGAGGCCGCGCCCACCATGACCGACGAAATCGTCGTCACGGCGCGCAAGCGGGAAGAGAACATCCAGGAAGTGCCGGTGGCGGTGACCGTGGTCCGTGGTGAGGCCCTTGAGGAAACCGCGGCGCAGGACATTTCCGAGCTCCAGGCTCAGGTGCCGAACCTGTCGATCTACCAGGGTCGCAACCAGTCGACCACGCTGACCGCCTTCATGCGCGGCATCGGCCAAGCGGACCCGCTGTGGGGCGTCGACCCCGGCGTCGGGCTGTACCTCGACGACGTCTACATGGCCCGCCCCCAGGGTGCGTTGCTCGATGTCTTCGATGTCGCGCGCATCGAGGTGCTGCGTGGCCCCCAGGGCACGCTTTACGGCAAGAACACCATCGGCGGCGCGATCAAGTACGTCTCCCGGCCGCTGACCGACGAGCGCTCGGGGATGATCTCCTTCACCCCCGGCACCTTCAACAACCAGGACATCCGGGCCAGTTTTGCCGGCGCCCTGGTGCCCGGCAAGCTGCGCGGCAAGCTCGCCATCGCGTCCTTGCAGCGCGACGGCTACGGCGAGAACCGGTTCACCGGCCGCGACGTTTCGGACAAGGACACTCTCGCCTTCCGCGCCGCCCTCGACTGGTTGCCGCGCGACGGCGTGACCGTGCAGTTCGCCTACGACAAGACGAAGGACGACGCCAATCCCAAGGGCTACCAGCGCTTGGCGGCCAATCCCCTGTGCCCGGCCTTCCTGGGTCGCACCTGCCCGCCGCTCAATGACACCTTCGACACCGAAAGCGGCCTGGCGCCCCTCAACTCGACGGATGCCCAGGGCGGCTCGGTGGTGGTGGGCTGGGAACTCGGCGACGCCTGGCGGTTGAAGTCGATCACGGCGTTCCGGGAGTCGGATTCGGAAAACAACATCGACTTCGACACCACCCCGGCGCGCATCACCGACGTCATCGCCACCTACTACGACGAGCAGCTCACCCAGGAGATCCAGCTCCTCTATGACGGCGGCGGCAAGTGGACGGGCGTCTTCGGCGCCTACTACTTCGACGGTGAAGCCGGCGGCTTGGTCAAGAACATCTTCTTGAACCGGATCTTCGGCACCACCGAGGGCAAGACCTTCACGGACTCGATCGCGCTGTTCGGCGAAGGCAGCTACGACCTGACGGATCGGCTGACCCTGAACCTCGGCCTGCGCGCCACCCGCGAGGACAAGAACGGTGTGGCCCTGAACCGCGGCTTCACCAACGACACCTTCACGGTGGTGAACGCGGTGACCGCCAACTACGACAAGACCGAGACTTTCGACTCCCTGGCGCCGAAGCTCGGCCTCGACTTCCAGGTCAACGACGACGTCATGACCTACGTCACGCTGTCCCGCGGCTTTAAGAGTGGCGGCTTCAACGTGCGCGCCCAGGCCACGGCCTTCCCGCGCTCCGCCGAGCCCTTCGACGACGAGGTGCTGTCGGTGGCCGAGGTGGGGGTCAAGTCGATCCTCGCGGATCGCCAGCTGGTGCTCAACTCGGCCGTCTTCTACGGCAAGTACGAGGACATCCAGGTCTCCACCTTCACCGCCTTCGACTCGAACGGCGACGGCGTCGAGGACGCCTTCTTCGGCGACTTCCTGAACGCCGGCGACGCCACCATGAAGGGCGCCGAGCTCGAGTTCGACTTCAACTCTCAAGCGGTGACCTGGTTCGGCTTGACCGGCAACGTCAGCTGGCTCGATGCCGAGCCGGACGACTTCCTGGACAACAACCGCGATGGCTTCGTCGACACCCAGGTGATCACCAACGCTCCCGAGTTCACCGGGGCCTTGCGCGTGAACCTCGACTTTCCGGCCTTCGGCGGCCTGCTGACGGCGAGCGCCGGCGTGGCCCATCGTGACGAGTCGGTGCTGACCAACGAAGGCGGTCCGTTCCCGGGCCGGCCGGGCCAGCCGCTGCTGCCGATCACCCAGGATGCGTACCAGACCTACGACGCCTGGATCGGCTGGTTGTCGCCCAACGCCAAGTGGCGCTTCGGGGTCAACGGCAAGAACCTGACGGATGAGGAATACGTGACCAACGGCTACAACATCCCGGCCCTGGGCATCCTCGTCGGCTCCTTCGGTGCGCCGCGCACGGTCACGGCGAGCGTCGAGTTCCGCTTCTTCTGAGGTCGAGTTCTGAAAGTTGGAGGGCGTCCCGTGAGTGGTACCGGACTGGAAGGCAAAGTCGTCGTCGTCACCGGGGGCGGCGCGGGCATCGGCCGCGCCACCGTCGAGGCTTTCGCGCGGGAACGGGCGCGGGTGGTGGCCTGGGATCTGCGGGCGGAGGTCGGGGCGGAGAGTGCGCGGGACCTGCGGGAGCGAGGCTTCGACGTGACCTTCGACGCCGTCGACGTCACCGACGAGGCGGCCGTGACGGCGGCGGTGGAGCGGGTGGTGGGCCGCTGGGAGCGGCTGGACGTGCTCGTCAACAACGCCGGCATCACCCGGGACGCCCAACTCGTCAAGTGGAAGGACGGCGCCCTCCAGGCGACCCTCTCCACGGCGGACTTCGACAGCGTCGTGGCGGTCAACCTGAAGGGCGTCTTTCTGCCCACCCGCGCCGCCGCCCCGGTGATGATCCGGCAAGGCGGCGGCGTGATCCTCTCGGCCAGCTCGGTCGTGGGCCTCTACGGCAACTTCGGGCAGACCAACTACGTGGCCACCAAGGCGGGCGTCGTCGGCATGACCCAGACCTGGGCGCGCGAGCTCGGCAAGTACAACATCCGGGTCAACGCCGTGGCGCCGGGCTTCATCGGGACCGAGATGGTCGCCGCCATGCCGCCCAAGATCGTCGACGGCATGTGCGCGCGGACGCCGCTCGGCCGCCTCGGCCGGCCCGAGGAAGTCGCCGCGGTCTACGTCTGGCTCGCCTCGGAGGACGCCAGCTTCGTCCACGGCACGGTGATCTCCGTGGACGGAGGGCTGGTGGTGGGGACGTGATCGCGGGGGATCTCCTCGGCGAACGGGCTCGCCTGACGCCCGAAAAGCTGGCGTTGGTCACCGTTCCCGGGGGCGAGCGCCTGTCCTACGCCGAGCTCGATCGCCGCTCCTGGGGTTGTGCCCGGCTGCTCACCGAGCGGCTGGGCCTGGCCCCGGGGGACCGCTTCGGCCTGCTCGCGGGCAACCGGGCGGAGTACCTCGAGGCGTTTTTCGCCTGCGGCAAGACGGGAGTGACGATCGTGCCCTTGGGCACGCGGCTGACCGCCGCCGAGATCGCCCACGTGGTGGCGGACTCGGGGCTCACCGTGCTCCTGCATTCGGCGGAGTTCCACGACCGGGTCGCCGAGCTGGCCGGCCTCGGAGTCTGCCCACGAACGGTGGACCTCGACGGCGACTATGCCGCCTGGCGAGGCGAGCTCGCCGAGCCGGCCCCAACGTCCTTTCGCGCCGATCCCGAGCACTTGTGGGCGCTCCTCTACACGAGCGGCACCACCGGCCGGCCGAAAGGCGTCAAGGTGCCCCATCGCCAGGTGCTGTGGAACGGCTACAACACCGTCGTGGGCTGGGGGTTGCGGCCGGAGGACGTGTCGCCGATCTTCACACCGCTCTACCACGCCGGTGGGCTCGGGGCCTTTCTGGTGCCGATCGTCACCACCGGCGGCACGATCGTCCTCCACGAAGGGTTCGACCCCGCCGAGATCTGGCGCACGATCGAGCGCGAGCGGGCCACCGTGGTGCTCGGGGTGCCGACGATCTGGGAGCGCTTGTCCGAGGTGCCCGAGTTCGCCAGCGTCGATCTCTCCGCGGTGCGTTTTCTGATCAGCGGCGGCGCGCCTCTGCCGCGCTTCCTGATCGACCGCTACCAGGCCCGCGGCGTCGGCTTCAAACAGGGCTACGGGCTGACGGAAGTGGGCGTCAACTGCTTCACCATGACGCTCGAAGAGTCGGTGCGCAAGGCGGGTTCGATCGGCAAGCCGCTGCCCTTCACCGCGGCCCGGCTGGTCGATACCGAGGGCCGCGAGGTGGCGGTCGACGAGGTGGGGGAACTGTGGTTACGCGGGCCCCACGTCTGCCGCGGCTACTGGCGGCAACCCGAGGCCACCGCCGCGGTGCTCGACGACGACGGCTTCTTCCACACCGGGGACCTCGCGCGGCGCGATGCCGAGGGCTTCTTCACGATCGCCGGGCGGGCGAAAGATATGCTCATCTCCGGTGGCGTCAACGTCTACCCGGCCGAGATCGAAGGCGTGCTGGTGTTGCATCCGGGTATCCGAGACGCCGCCGTGGTGGGAGTGCCGGACGATCGTTGGGGCGAAGCCGGTGTGGCCTTCCTGGTCGGTGCGCCGGGGCCGGTGCCCGAGGCCGAGCTCCAGGCCCACCTGAACGAACGGTTGGCGCGTTACAAACATCCGAAGGCCGTGGTCTGGGTGGCCGAGCTGCCGCGCACGGCCTACGGCAAGGTGGTCAAGGGCCAGCTCCGGGACCGCTGGTTGAACCGAGAAGAAGGGACGTTCTAGATGGACTCGCCCCCGGCGATCTACCACCAAATCGAAGGGCCGGAGACCGGCGCTCCGGTCGTGTTGCTGAACGGCGGACTCATGAGTGCCTTCGCCTGGGAGCCGGTGGCGGCCTCCCTGCGCGGGGAATACCGCCTGGTACGGCTGGACTTCCGCGGCCAGCTGATGTCCCTCGCGGCCGGCCCGCCGCCGCCGGATCTCTCCGGCCACGCCGCGGACGTGGTGGCCGTGCTCGACAAACTGGGCATCGCCAAGGCCCACATTGTCGGGACGTCGTTCGGGGCCTTGGTCGGCCTCGTCTTGGCGGCGGAACACCCGGACCGGGTGTTGTCGCTGGTCGCCTTGACCGCCACCGGCAGGATCTCCCCGGAGGGCGTGGCCGGCACCCAGAAGCTGCGTCGTTTGGCCCGCGATGCCGCGGCGGGGGGCGACGGCGGCCTGCTGCTCGACACCATCGTGCCGACGACCTACTCGCCCGAGTGGATCGCCGCCAACGGTGAGCTGCTGAAAACCCGCCGGGCCCAAGTGGCGGCCCTGCCGGCGGCCTGGTTCACGGGCATCGACGGCCTGCTGGCCTCGCTGGAGGTCGCGGAACCGTGGAGAGTCCTCGGCAAGATCCGTTGTCCCACCACGATCGTCGAAGCAGAGAAGGACGTCACCTTCCCGCCGCCGTCTTCCGAGGAGTTGGCGGCAGGCATCGCGGGGGCCAAGCGGGTGGTGGTGCCGGGAGCTTCCCACGGCCTGGTGCTCGAGCGGCCCGAGGAGACGGTCGCGGTGTTGCGGGCGGCCCTGGGGTCGAAGTGAGATTCGCGCGCCTCGCCGCCACCGGCCGCTACCTGCCGGAGCGCTGCGTGACGAACGACGAGCTGCGCCGGATCCTCCACGCCCAACCGGCCGACGCCGTGGCCAAGCTCGAGGCCGCCACGGGCATCCGCCAGCGCTTCTGGGCGCCCGACGACACGGCGACCTCGGACCTCGCCCTGCCGGCGGCGCGCCAAGCGCTCGAGCGCGCCGGCAAGCGGCCGGAGGACGTCGATCTCGTGATCGTCGGCACCGATTCGCCGGACTACATCACCCCGGCCACCTCCGTCGTCCTCCAGCACAAGCTCGGCGCCAAAAACGCCGGCACCTTCGACGTCGGCTGTGCCTGTGCCTCGTTTCCCACCGGGGTGGCAGCCGCGGCAGGGATGATGGCGGTGAATCGGAACCTGAACACCGCGCTGGTCGTCGGTGCCTACCTGATGCACCGGCTGGCGACGCCCGACGAGCCGACCCTGTTTTTTTACGGCGACGGTGCGGGGGCGGCGGTGCTCGTGGCCGGCGACGAACCCGGCTTCCTGGCTTCGGCCTTCCGGGCCGACGGCGCCTACGCGCGGGACTGGGGCATCCTGGCCGGCGGCACCGTCGAGCCCGCCAGCGCCGAGGCCCTCGCCGCCGGCCGCACGACGGTCAAGATGTACCAACGGTACCCGCCCGAGGTGAACCACGACGGCTGGCCGCTTCTGGCCCGGCAGCTGGCGACGAACGGTAGATTCGAGCTCGACGAGGTGGCCCTGTGGATCTTCACCCAGGTGCGCAAGTCGTCGATCGAGGTCGTGATGGCGAGCCTCGGCCAGCCGCTAGAACGCGCGCACACCGTCATGGAAGCCTGGGGCTACACGGGTTCGGCCTGCATCCCCATGGCCCTCGACGACGCCCTCTCCCAAGGCAAGGCCCGGCCCGGGGACCTCGTGGTGCTCCTGGGCTCGGGCGTCGGCTACAACCAAGCCGCCGTGGCGTTGCGGGTTTGATCCTCTCGAGGGCCTCCGCTACGGCTGGACCGGGCTCCAGGCCGAGAGATCTCCGCTCTCGAAGCCGTCGGAGAACAGGCCGTCGGGACGATAGAGGAAGACGTCCCCGCCACCGTAGGGGCCGAGCGGATGCGTGGGCCAACCCAAGTCGTAGTCGTGCACCACGAGGCCACGAGCCTTCGTCGAGAAGGTGATCACGTCCCCGGCGGCGCTGATCGAGACGGGGATCTCCTCGTACCAGGCGAGGTCCACGCCGGCGAGCGGTTCTCCAGGTCGATGGGTCAGCAACTCGCGACGATCCGAGACGAAATCCAGAAGCACGAGCTCGTTGCCCCCGGTGGCACCCGGCGGCAGGAAGGTCTCGTCGAGGGCTCGCAAGAGGACTTTTCCGGACCCTGCGAAGGCGATCGCGACCGCGCTGGCCTGGGCCGCCACGGTGGGTTGACCCGGAAGGAACGAAACCAGGCGAAAACTCGCCGTGACACGGTCGTAGACGAAGCTGTCGCTCGAGTCTTCGGAGTCGGTCACTCCGGGCACGAAACCCTGAGCCCGGGTGTCGAAAAGCAGGTAGCGGCCGTCGGTCGAGAGGTCTCTCAGGTCAGCATCGAACGCCCACGGCGGATGACTGACCGCGAAAATCCGCGTCGTGTCACCCGAGACCGAGCGCCGGTCTGGCGATCGACCACGATCAGGTCGTTGCACCCGTTGCGATCGACGACTCCCGCGATGAGATTGGGCGCCAGCGTCGAGAGCAGAACGAAGCGCCCGTCGGCACTCATCGCCAGGGGCCGGGTGGTCGTCGCACCCAGGGCGTGGGGCTCGGCCGGCGCGAAGGACAGCAGCTCGAGCTCGGCAGCGAGAACCGGCGCCACCGGCGCCAAGGCCCCGAGCAGGCAGCTCGCCGCGAAACACCTCCAGAACATCTTCATCGGATCTCCTCGGGTGGACCCCCGGGTGGAATGGCGAGATGTTATAGCGGCATAGACAAGGTGTCAACGGAGCCCGGGGAGCTGGTGCCAGCCGAGTCGTTCCCGAATCGGCTGGCACCTCGAAGGCCGAGTTAGCGGCGCAGCCTCGAGACGGCCACCAAGCCCAGGGCCAAGGCGAGCAGGAGCAAGCCCCACTCGCTGGCGGTGGGGATTTCGAGGACGTTGATGCTGAACGTCACCACCGTCGGGTCATCGTTGTTGGTCGGGTCGCCGTCGTCGTCGGGGTCCGGGTCGTTGCCGTCCTGGCTGTCGTCGTCGACGGGGGTGCCGGACGGGCTCGAACCCGAGGCGAAGCTCGAGCACAGGTAGGGTCCGGGATTCGAGCCGGGCGTGATCCGCACGGTCAGGGTCACCGTGCCCATTTCGCCGACCCCCAGGCTGTCCGTGGCGGACAGCAAGAGGATGTTGCTGCCGCCGTTGAAGCCCGGGTTCACCGTCAAGTCGCTGCTGGTGACGGAGACCGCGGAGTAGCTGGTCGCCGCGGCGAAGGCGGTGGCGAGGTCCGCGGTGGCCTGGACGGCCGACAGGGTGACGTTGCCGGTGTTGACGATCTTGACCTCGTAGACCACGTCGAAAACGTTGTCGGTAGCCGTTTCGGTGACCGACACGGCCCGTTTCGACACGCCGATCCCCGGTTCTTCGGCGCCGATCGCCACCAAGTGGTCTTCGACCTCACCGTCCGGCGCCTGGCCGATGGGCGTGAGGTTCGACGCGGTGGACAGCCGGAAGCGGCTGCAACTGGCCCCCTGGCTGGCGCCCACGGGTACGGCCACGGCCAAGCCCATGCTCTGGTTGGCGGCGATCGCCTGGTTGCTGGCGATCTGCTCGCCGGCATCGCTCCAATCGCCGTCCCGGTTCCAGTCGATCCAGGCGTTGAGCACGCCGCCGGTGGCGCCGGTCGTCACCGTGACCGTCGAGCTCGCGCCCGGAATCAGCACCCCGGCGAAGCTCACGCCGTCCTCGTCGTCCGGCACACCGGCCAGGTCGTCGCCCAGGTGTTTGACGTCCGGAGCGCCCTCGGGTTCAATGTCGACGACGCTGCCCAGGGTCGGGTTGCCGGTGTCGAGCACCGTGTGGCGCGCGCCGTCGGCGGCGAAAAGCGTCGGGTACGGCGCCGGAGCGTCACCAAAATCGGCGCCCTTGATCCGCAGCGTGTAGTCCTCGACCTCGCCGTTGGCGGCCGGGCCGCCGAGGGGCGTCAGACTGCCCGCGGAGGAGAGCCGGAAGCGGGCGTAACTGGTGGCCTGGGCCACGGCTGCGCAGGGCGCCGAGTAGGTCAAGTTGTTGACGCCCGTGGCGAGGTTGGCGGAAGGGCCGCCGAACAGGTGCTCGGCGGGGTGGTCGAAGTCGCCGTCGCCGTTCCAGTCGATCCAGGCATCGAGCCGCGGCGTCGCCGCCCCGGCGGTGTTGGTCAAGGTAACGGTCAGGGCGTTGCCGGTCGAGCAAGCGCCGGGCATGCCACCGACGATGACAACGCCGTCTTCGTCCGCGCCGTCGCCGTTGGCGCTGGCGTTGGGTTGGCCGTCCGGCTCGCCGTCCTCGGTGCCACCCAGGGAGAAGCCCGGGATGATGGTGTGGTGCGGACCGTTGGCGCCGAGGGTGGTGCCGTACGTGTCCGGGGCGTCGCCGAAGTCGGTGGCGCCGAAGCCTTGGTCGAGCGAGTGGTTGTTGGCGCCCGGACCGCCGGTGGTTACGGCGATCGTGGCCACGGTGCCGGAGAGGGTGCCGTCGGAGTCTCGCAGATCGGCGCCGGAGTCGGCACCGCCGTTGTTCGGGGGTGAGAGGAAGATGCCGCCGCAAGCCGCGGTGATCGCCGCGCCGTTCGTTCCGGCGGTCTCGACGGAGATCGTGCAGGCGGCATTCCGCGGAATGTCCGCGCCGCCGTTGGCCGCTCCGTAGAGGGCGTCGGTGAAGAGGTAATTGCCGTTGCCGGCGGTGACCACGGTGACCGGGTTGCCGGCGCCGCACTGGAGCCGCACCGCCACCAGGTTGGCCCCGGGCTCCGCCGGGTCCTGCACGCCGTCGCGGTCGAAGTCGCACCACAGCCGGTTGCCCAACTCGAGGGGCGCCGGAGCGCACAGGGCCTCGAGGTCGCCCAGGCCGTTGGCCTTGCCGAAGAAGGGATCGAAGCCGTCGAGATAGACCCGGGCGGCGGTGGCGCGGCTGCCGTTGGTGTGGCGCCAGGTCGAGACGACACCTTCGTTGAACGCCGTGGCGTCCATCATCGTGACGCCGAGGGTGTCGCGACCGGGAATCTGGGCGACCGAGCCGAAGAAGAGCTCCGAGTGCCCGGGCGCACCGCCGGTCAAGATCTCGTCGAAGAAGAACTCGCCGTTGTTGGGGGCGGTTCCAAAGCCGTCCCCATTGCCGATACCCGAGCCGTTCACTCCGCCGCAGGTGCCGTTCGCCTCGAAAGTCCAGCCCGCGGTCGCGGGATTGCCGTCTGAGTCGCAGGCGCGCACGAGGTCCCCGGCGGAGAACCAGCTGCGGCGCAACGTGTCGGCGATGTTGGCCGGGCTACCGGAGCGGTCACCCCCTTGGTCGGCGGAGCGGTCCCGAATCGCCAACACGAGATCGAGGCCCTGGAAGGCGAAGTCGGTCACCAAGGGCTGCGGATGGGACACGACGGCGAGCGAAGCGTTTTCGTTGTGCTGATTGGTCAGCGTGAAGTCGTCCTGCCAGGGCCGCCAAGTGGCGGGGCAGTTGGCGGCAGTGCAGTTGCCGCCGAAGAAGCCCGTCGCCCGCAGTCGGGGATAGGCCAGCGAGCCGTTGAAGACAGCCGTGTAGGTCTCGGTGCCCGGCCCGGTGCCGCGATCGAACTCGTAGATCCACACCGCGAGATCCGCGGCGGCCTGGGAGCTCTGGGCGGTGCAGGTCACGCCGAGGTACATGCGGTTCGGGTGGTCGTGGCGAGCCAAGGCGAAGGGCCGGGCATCGGCCGCGTTGGCGCAGTTCGAGGGAGTTGGGAACACCTCGACGGCACCGGCGGGCGGCACCACGGCCGGCACGCCCACGGGCAACATCACGAGCGTGCGGTCGTTCAGGTTGACCGTGTAGAGCCGGGTTTCGTCGCTGTTGAAGTCGAGGTCGGCGAGGCCCCGCTTGCCCACCGCGGCGAAACTCGCCGGGTCGTGCAACCAGCAGTTTAGATTGGTGGTTCCGGCGATGATGCCGGAGGTGCAGGTGGCGGTGGGAGACGGGTGGGGATCGGCGCCAGTGCTGATACCGGCGAAGCCGTCGAGATCCACGAACAACGCCGCGCTCGCCGTGCCGCCCCCGCCCGGGGTGACCTCGTAGAGGCCGCCGGTGGTGGTGCCGCCCGCGCCGTCCGGGCCGAGACCGGCGATCGACTTGACGTAGGACGCCGTGAACAGCCGGCCCGTGGCCGACTGCCAGGCGACGCCGAAGGTCGAACCCATGTCTTCAGCCGGCACTTTCAGAGAGGTCGCGGGGGTCGTCGAGTTCGCCGAGTAGGCCACCGCCACGGACACGGGTTCGGCCCGGTGGTCGTAGGCCCCGCCGTCGACGATGGCGTTCAGATTGTCGAAGGTGATGAAGCAGGTCGTGAAGAGCGTTGGATCGGCTTCGCAGAACTCGACCGGCAGTTGAAAGCCGGAGTCGACGGTGGCGCCGTCGGTGGTGAAGACGACGCTGGTCGCCCCCGCGGCTCCGGGCCGGAAGTGGGCGAGGGCCGCGGGCAGGGTGAATTCCAGGCGCAGCGGCCCCGCGGGCAAGCTGGAAAGGCTGTAGCTGCCGTCGGCGGCCGTGGTTTGAGGGGAGTTGCCGACCGCCGTGCCGAGGGCGCCGTAGGCGTTGACGACGATGCCCCCGATCCCCGGCTCCCCGAGGTCGCGACTCCCGTCGGCGTCGTAGTCGCGAAAGACCGTGCCGGAAATCGCCGCCGAGGCCACGCCGGCCAGCGCCAGCCAGAGGCCGACGGCGAAACCCAGGATCCGTCGTCGGGCCGCGGAGCGGCGAGCGGGAGGACGAGGGTTCGCGGCGGCGAAGTCCGGAACGAGGGCAGGGCAGAGCGGGCGGCAGCGCATGCGGAGATCTCCTCGGAGCTAGAGAAACTGGGTGAGATCTGGCCTGGTGGATCAGATTTCATGCCAAGTCGAAATCCTCTGCGCCGAAGTTGGAGTCCCCAAGCGCGGAAGCCCTCGGCGCCGACTGCCGCCGCGGCAACCGGTACCGAGGGCTTCCGAGTTAGGGCATTTGGGTCGGGCGTTTTGGCGGTATCGGGCAGAGTGCCCGATCCTCCGTCGCGGCGCCCGAAAGGTCAGTCGAAGTCGAGGCCGGCCGGAATGATCGGTACCGAGTTCCAGTAGACATCGGTCTCGTTGCGGACGATGAAAACCAGGGACGCCTGGCTCGCCGGTTCGAAGCGGGACCACGGGATCTTGAGACTCAGCGGCTGGGCCGTTCGCAGGCTGGAGAGCAGAGCGTCGGGCATCGTGAGCTGGTAGAAGCGATCATCGAGCCGCAGGTGAATGGCGAGAATCTCGATATCCTGGCCCAACGGCCAGGGCGCGCCGAGGTCGAGCTCCGGGCCTTTCCCGTCGGTCGAGACTTTCATCTTGGAAGACTGGGCCGCGAAGGTAGCTGCGCTCGGGGGTGGCACGCGGATGTCGCGGCAGGGCACACACGGCGTCGGCTCGGGAGCGGGCCGGTGGGTCGAGCTCACGATCTCGACCAAACTGGGGAAGTTCGGCGGCGCGGAGAGCCCGATGTCGATCGGTGCCACGATCGGCACCGAGCCCCAGCCCTCGGCGGCATCGCAATGGACGCGGGCCGAGGTCTTGCGGAGGTAGAGTTCGGCGGCCCAAACGCCGGTCAAGACGCTGGCTCCCGGGGTCAAGCGCAGTCGGTCCTCGGGGTCGAAGAACGCCTCCGTGAGCATCGGCAGGCGGTCGCCGGGGTCGGTTTCCGCCAGCCAAGCGGAAACCAGGGCGGTCGAAAACGAGGAGCCGGCGGGGGCCGTCCACGCGTGGCCCGCTGCCAGCAGGCACAACCCCGCGGCGGGTGCCAGAATCAACGGCCGGGTCGGCTCGGGGGTCTCCCAGCTGGCGGTGGGCGTTTGCGGAGTCGAGCGCAGGAGGTCCGGCAGGCCGGTGGCGAGAACGCTGTCGAGCGCGGCCGGAAACAGCCAACTACCGTGGTTGCCGGCGGCCGCCACGATCGTCGGCGGTGCCTCGTCCCCTTCGAGCCGGCTCAGCCGGTCGAGGATGCGGGCGACTTGGCAAGCCAGCTCTTCTTCGATGCAACCCTCGGCCGACGCGGGATCGCCTTCGGTGGCGAGGCGGCCGAAACTCAGGTTGATCGCCGTCGGAGCCTTGATGTGGCCCATCTCCACGTCGTCCAAGAGGCGGCAGAGTTGGACCAGGACGTGGGCGTCGGTGACGTCGGAGCCCAGCTGCTGGGTCACGGCGGGATCGTCGAGCGGGAAGCGGGTCACCGCGCCGCGGCCGCCGGAATACTGGCGGATGGCGGCTCCGACACTGGTGCCGTGCCAGCCTCGCCAGTCGATGACGGCCACCCAGGGACCCGGCGTACTCGCGGGAGGAGTGAACACCGACTCGAGGTCGTGAAGCTGCGCGGGGGTGAGCCGGGAGCTCCCGGGGCTCGGGTACGGGGCGGGAGTTGCGCGCTGGGGTTTGGCGATGCCGAGGGCGCCGTCCCAGGGGCGGTCCGCGGGTTGGAAGCCGAAAGTGCCCTCGAAACCACAAGGCACGATCAGTAGTTCGCCCTCGGCGGGAGCGAGTCGCTCCGGAGTCCAAGCCCACGACACCTCGCCCGGCAACGACCACAGCCGGACGGGGACCAGCAGTAAGACAGCGAGAGACCAGCAACGGGCCGGGGAACGCAACATGGAATCCTCCTTGCCCCGGGGCGCTCGGGCCCGCGAGGCGATCTCAGGGGTCGTCGATCTGGAGGGTCCGTTCGAAGACGACGCGTCGACCGTCGGCGGCGAGCACCTCTCCGGGTTGCGGGGAAACGAGGTCGACCCGTTCCGGCAGATCCCCGGCGGTGCCGAGGACGATCCACAACGTCACCGGTCCACGGAGCTCGCCGGCCAGGGCCGCGGCGTCGGCGCGGATCAAGAACCGGCCGCGACGAGGAGCCTGCGGGGCCGTCACTCGTACCAAGCCGTCGCCCGCGCGGCGGTAGACGGCGAGCTCTACACCGTCCGCTTCGCCCCCGGTGACCTGCCCGGCGATCTCCACCGCGGTGGTCGGAAAGGCCCGCGGAACCTCGGTTCGTGGCGCTTCACCGCCGCGTTCCCCGCGCAGACCGGTGAGCTCGACGGTGAGCCGCGGCAGCGGCGGCCGAGCTTCGCGGTCGAGCCACAGGGTGCCGAGCACGGCGGCGGCAACCACCGCGGCGGCGGCGGCCCAGTGCCGGGCCGTGTGCCGCCGGGGCGCCAAACGTTCGAGCACGCGGGCCCGCAAGGCCGGCGAGGGGGCGTCGAGGGCAACCCCTGCGAGAGCCACGAGGCGCTCGCGGGCCGCACGGTTGCGGGCCAGCAGAGCCTCCAACGCCTCGGCCTCGGCGTCGTCCAACCGGCCCTCGCGGTAAGCGATCAGGCGCTCGTCGGCCGGCATCTCGGCCGGCTCGTCGGGTCGCGGCGGCAGGTCCCAGAGCAGATCTTCGGTCGTGGTCGGTTTCATTCAGTCCCCTTCACCGGGCGCTCCGTCGCGCGCCGGAGAGCGGAACCCTCCGCTCGTCCGGGAGTCGAGGGCACCCACGGTTGCCCCGCCGCCGTGGGAAAAAAGTGTCAACCCCGCCCATTCGACGGCGCGGTGCGTCGTGGCCAGCCCGGCGAGGGCGTCGCCGAAGGCTCGCGGCACGGACTCCCCGGCCTCGAGAGCCCGGTAGAAGTCGCGCGCGAAGTCGGCGGCCACGCGGTCGTCGAGGGTGGACCGGGAGCCGATCGCCCACGGTACTCCGGCCCGCGCCAAGGCACCCGCGAGACCGAACCGGCCCCGGTCGGCGGTCGGTGGCCAACGCCCGGTGTGGCAACCGGCGAGGTCCACGAGCTCCGGGCCGCCGTTCGGGTCGATCGCCGAGACCAAGTCGTCGAGGGTGATCTCGCCGTCCGCTAGCTGCAGGGAAGACAGGCGCGGAAAGGCCGGATCGTAGTGACCGTGGGTGCCGAGATGGAGGCGCCAGGCCCCGCGGAAGGCCGCCGTCACGGCGGAGCGCGTGGCGGCCTCGCCCCGGAGCAGCCGAGTGGGCGGTTCGAGGGTCGAAAACAGCTCCGCCAACTCGCCGCTGCTCGGTAAATTGCGCTCGGGATCGAGCACGAACACGGTGGGGCCGTGGGCGAGCGGTCGGTGCGGCCGGTGGGGTGCGCCGGCCGGCACCACCACGGGCACGACCGTGGCACCGAGCCAGCCGCCGGCTACCGGCAGGGCGCCGAGCGGCACCCCCTGCAGCAGGCCATAAAGACCGTAGGGGACGACGCCGCCGCTTCCGGCAGGCGGGGCCAAGGCGGCGCCCAGGGGCGCGGCGAGGGCGCGGAAGGCCGTGTCGTCGAGATCACGGCTCTCGAGGGCCGCGGTCAAGCGCTCGATGAGCCGGCGCAAGTCGAAGCGGGCGAAAGGCGTGCGGCGCACGAGGCGGACGTGGCCGTCGCTGTCGCGTGCGAGCAGCACGACGCCGTCCACCACCGGCACGGCGCGCAGCTCGGCCCGCTCGTCGGGAGGCCCGTCTCCGGCCGGGTCACACTCCCGTTCGGCGGCGAGCTCCTCGAGCTGCGCCTTCAGCTGGTGGACCTCGAGGCCAGCCGCCGGCTCCCCTCCGGGACCGGCCAGAGCTCCCAGATCCGCTCGGAGACGCGCTTCCCGCGCCGTCGGCTCGCT
>JANRLG010000123.1:0-26262 GCA_033762835.1 Thermoanaerobaculia bacterium | reverse complement strand
TTCGAGTACCGCCTGGGCAGCGACCGACGCAACAATGCCAGCCTCGGCACGGCCAATCTCACGGCCGACCAGTGGTTGTGCTTGGCCTCTTCGTCCTCGGAAGCCGACTACGAGATCGAACATGCCTTCGCGAACGGGACGAAGACCGGCAGCTGGTACCGGAAGGGCGGAACCCGGTTCTTCCCGCTGGCCGATACGGAGGTCGATCGTCTCGGCAATACGACGGTGTCTCGGGATGCCGCCGGCCGTGCCACGAGCCTGACCTTGGACGATCGAAGCCGCATCGTCTCGGTGACCGAACCCAGCGGCCTCGTCACGACGACCCAGTTCGACACCCCGGGGCGCCACACGGTTCGGGAGGCCAAGAGCGGAGGCACGCTGCTGCAACGCGGCGAGTACTTCTTCGATCGCTTCGGGCGCTTGGAGCGCGAGCTGCAACGTCTGCCGGCCGTCAATACCTCGGGTTTCCAGGATGCTGAGCGCTGTATCGAGTACCTGCCCAACAGCCAGGTCAAGCGCCAGTCCGCCTTCGCCGCGGCTTGTCCGAGCGTTGCTTCGGACAGCGGCTGGACGCGCTTCAAGTTCTACGACCCTTTCGGCAAACCTGGAGAAGTGATCGCTCCGGACGGCAAGAGCACCCGCTTCACGCTTTATGGCGAGCAGACGAAGGTCGTCAGGGCCTACATCGAGACGGGCGCTGCGGGAAATCCGGAGGTCCACACGAAGTTCCTGACCGACCGGCGTGGGAACCTGGCGCGGGTGGTGGAGAACGAGTCCGCGATTCCGGGCCATGCGGTTCGCCAGACGATCTACCAGTACGACGTCGGCGGTCACCTGACCAAGACGACCCAAAGTTGCCGCGAAAACTGCCCGGCCGGCTACACGGGACCTCAAGAGCGGCGCTTTGGTTACGACCAGAGGGGATTCGTCAAGTGGCAGGAGCTGCCCGAGCTCGGCACCACCGACCACGCCACGGTCAAGTTCGAGCGTTATGACGCCCTGGGCAACCTCGGTACCCGGCGCTTCGAGGAAACCGATCCAGCGGGCCCCGCCGCTTTCGACCTCGATTTCAACTACGACCGCGCCGGGCGACCGACGCAGGTCATCGACCGCAGCACCGGCAAGCCGGTCAAGGAGTATTTCTACGCCACCGAGAACCGCACCGAAGGGGCTCAAACCGACTATCGCGCAGGCAAGCTGGTGATGGCGAAGCGGTGGAATCCGATCTACGGCTTGCGGGGCGAGTCGGGGCTCGGCGTCGTGGTCACCGAAATCCTTGGTTATTGGGATGTTGCGGGCCGGCTGACGACTCGCGAAACGCGTTCCAGCGACGGCACGGTGTTCCGCAACCAGGTGACCTACGACGCTCTGGGCAACCCCAGCGACATCGAGTACCCGACCTGCATCTACCCCGCGGCCTGCGCCGCCGCGCTGCCGCCGAGGAAGGTCCGCACCACCTATGGCTTCGGACTACCCACCCGCATCGAGCAGACGGGAACCGGGGCCCAGCCCTTCGCCTCCGCCATCGAGTACTTCCCGAACGGCCTGTGGAGCAAGGCCGTCCATGCCAACGGAACCGCCGACTTCCTGACCCTCCACGATGCCTTCATGCCGCTCGTGGGAAGCCTGCGTTCCGAACGAAATAGCAACACCTTCTTCACGACGGGTACCCTCAGCTTCGATACCGCCGGCAATGTCACGGCCGCGGGGGCGGACACCTTCCGCTACGACCCGTCCTCCCAGCTGGTCTTCGCCCAACTCGCGGGACTTGGCAGTCAGGCGTACCAATACGACCTGTTCGGGAACCTGACCCAGCTCGGAAGCCGGGTGCTCAAACCCGACCCGCTCTCGAACCGGCTGACCCCCTCCAACAACGAGTGGATCGACTACGACCAAAACGGCAACTTGACCGGCTATTTCGACACCACTCGCTGGTTCGACAGTTTCAACCAACTGAGCGGAGAAACGGGCCCGGGCGTCTTCCGCGACATGCTGTACACCGTCGACGATGAGCGGGTGATGGTCCGCGACTACATGACCGGCGAGGAGATCTGGAGCTTGCGCGGCCCGGACAACAAGTTGCTACGCCAGGCCGCGACGACCACGGATCGCACGGGTCCATGGTCCTGGAAACGCGACCAGATCTTCCGTGCCGGAAGTCTGTTCGCCGCGGTCCTGCCCCAGGGCACGGGTCAGAAGGTGCAGCACTATCACCTCGACCACCTGGGCAGCACACGCCGCATCACCGACGGCGTGACCGGGCTTCCGATCGGCGACGAGATGAAGCACTGGCCCTACGGCGAGGTCGCCGCCGACAACGTCGATGGCCCCGAGCCGCTCCGGTTCACCGGCCATGAACGCGACTACGGCTGCGCCGCGGCCAGCTGCGCCGCTCAAGTCGGCCTGCGCGACGATCTCGACTACATGCATGCCCGGTACTACAGCCCGTGGCTGGGGCGGTTCCTGAGCACCGATCCGGCGGGAGCTTCGCCCGCGAATCCGAAGAGCTGGAACCTCTACTCCTACGTGCAGGGTAACCCGTTGACCCTGGTGGACCCGGATGGCCGCGCAGGGAAGGCACCCGAGGAGGTGACGAGCATGGGTCCCGCGGGTTGGTGGGTCTGGCTCGAGGCCTACAGCCCGCTTGGTCATGCTGTGGAGACCGCTGGCGCCGGGCTCGCCGCCGTGGTGGGCACCGTCGCCTTGGGCGCCGTCGATGCGGTCATCATTCATCCTGTGGCGGTCGCGAACAAAGAATTCCGGATGGAAATGCTGCAAGAGGCGGGACCGGGTGCATTTCCCACCACCAGGATTCTGTGGGGCACCATCGGCACCTTCGTCGAAGGTCTCTGGCGCGGGCACGAGGTCGTAAAACTCGAAAGTCAGCTGCAACAGGTCGGGACGGAACTGTCCCTCGTAACTCGGCGGATCGTCAGTGCCCAAACGGTCGACGAACGCTACGCACTCGAGGCCTACTACAAGGACAGGCTCGAAAAGCTCCGAGCCGAACTCGAGGAGATTCGGCGCCGCCTGCGCGAATTGGAGGAAGGGGCTGAACAAGAGGAACCCGAGGAACGCCCCTCGGGCTAGAGAACGCCCGGCTGCGACAGCTCGGAGCCCGGCCCACGCGCCGGGCTTTTTTTTCGCCGCCGTGATCATCTTTGGCCGCCGCCTTCGCCTTCCCTAGTGAAGAGCTTCTCGGCGGGGCGTTGGGAACGTGACTGGACCCCCCGTAGCCCGCGTCCCGCCGAGAGCCTTCCCTCCAGAGGGACCAGACTCATGACCCTTCATACTTCTCCCGGTGCCTCGATCGATCCCGCCGGCGCGCGCCAGCGACCGGCATTCGATGGCCTGATCGACATCGCTCTGCCGCTCGCCTGACGGGCTCGACGACCCCAACGGGCGGGGCCGGACCTGGGGGGCAGCGATACACTCCGCGGTCGAACCGACACGACCCCGGGAGACGCCCATGACTCGCGCCCGCCTCGGCCTCGCCTGCGTCCTGCTCTTGCCCGTCCTCGCCGCTGCTGCTGAAGCTCCCGCGCCGAGCTTCGACGACTTGTTCGACACCGAGAAGCTCGGCTCCCGGCCCAGCCAGCTCGATTGGTGGCGCGACGGTGCCGGCTTGACCTACGTCTGGGAGAAGGCGCTCTGGCGTCTCGACACCGGGACCGGCCAAAGCGAGAAGCTGCTCGAAGAGAAGGACGTCGCCGGCGGCTCTCTGGCTTCCTACCAATGGACGGCGGACGGCCGGGGCGCCTTGTTGGTGGCCGAAGACGACCTGCACTTCTGGCAGCCCGGCGCCGCACCGCGCCGGTTGACCACCACCAAGGAGCCGGAAGAAGGCGCCATGCTCGCCCCCGACGGCCAAAAGGTGGCCTTTGCCCGCGAAGCGAATCTCTACGTCGTCGACCTCGCCAGCGGCCGGGAACGGGCGCTGACCCGCGACGGCCAACCCGGCGTGACCTTGAACGGCGTCAACGACTGGGTGTACTGGGAGGAAATCTGGAATCGCAACGCCACGGGGTTCTGGTGGAGCCCGGGCAGCGAACGCATCGCCTACTACCGGTTCGATGAGACTCCGGTGGCCGAGTACTCCTTGGTCGACGAGCTACCGCACTACAACGCCGTCCAGAAGCAGCGTTACCCCAAAGCGGGCACCGCCAATCCCAAGGTCAAGATCGGCGTGCTCGACCTCGCGAGCGGTAAGACGGTGTGGCTCGCGACGACCGGCAACGATCCCGAGGCCTACCTGGCCCGCGTCGCCTGGACGCCGGACGGCAAGAACGTCGCCGTGCAGCGCCTCAACCGGGAGCAAACCGAACTCGACCTGCTCCTGTGTTCGCCCACGACGGGCGCCTGCCGGGTGCTGCTCGAAGAGCGTTGGCCGACCTGGGTCAACCTCGGCGAGGAGTTTCGCTTCCTGCCCGATGGCCGCTTCCTGTGGGCTTCCGAGCGCGACGGCTGGCGCCACCTCTATCTCTATTCCGCGGACGGTAAGCTGCTCCGCCAGCTGACGAGCGGTCCGTGGGCGGTGACCTCCGTCGACCACGTTGACGCCGCGGCCGGCTTCGTCCTCTTCACCGGCTTCGCGGAAGGTCCGCTCGGCGCTGCCGAACGGCGCCTCTACCGGGTGTCTTTCGACGGCGCCGTCGAGCGGGTGGCGACCGAGCCGGGCTGGCACGGCGCCCGGGTGGCCCCGGACGGCAAAACCTGGGTCCACACCTGGTCGGACGCCGATCTACCGGGTTGGGAACGGCTGGAGCGTTCGACCGGCGGGGTCGTGGCCGAGCTGCCCGCCAAGGCGCCGACATTCGACGTCGAAGCGTTGCCCAAGTGGCGGATCTTTCCCATCGAGAGCGTCGACGGCACGCGCTACCCGGCCCGCATGCTGGTACCACCGAGTTTCCGGATGGGGCAACGGGTGCCGGTCATCATGTACCACTACGGCGGCCCGGGCTCCCAGGAAGTCACCGACCGCTGGGACAACCGGCGGAACCTGTGGCACAAGTGGATGGCTCGCCGCGGCTACCTCGTGCTGGTGGTCGACAACCTGGGCTCGGCCTTCTACGGCAAACACGGCGAGGACCGGGATCACCGCCGCTTCGGCGAAGTCAACTTGGCTGCGCAACTCGCGGGAGTCGAGTTCCTGAAGACGACACCCTTCGCGGACGTCGAGCGCATCGGCCTGTGGGGCTGGTCCGGCGGCGGCAGCAACACGTTGTACTGCGTGCTCAACCGCCCGGGAGTCTGGAAGGCCGCCGTCTCCGGCGCCCCGGTGACCGACTGGAAACTCTACGACTCGATCTGGACCGAACGTTACCTGGACAGCCCGGCCAACAACGCCGAGGGGTATGAGAAGTCTTCCGCCGTCACCTACGCCGGCAACCTGAAAGACGCCCTGCTGCTCGTCCACGGCACCGGCGACGACAACGTCCACCCGCAAAACAGCTGGGTGCTGTCGGAGAAGTTCATCCAGGCCGGCGCGCCCTTCGAACAGGCCTTCTACCCCAACCAGAAACACGGTCTGCGCGGCAAGGCCAACAAGCACTTCCACCAAAGGATGATGGAGTTTTTCGACCGGGAGCTGGGGGGAGGGCACTGAGCGGTTCGCCTCGCAGGCCCGCCACCTAAACAAACGCGTCTGGCCCCGGCTCTTCCGTCGGTAGTTCAACCTATCCGACGAGAGGAGAGCTGTTGGAAGACCTCGACGACTTCGTCTTGGCCTTCGGTCACCGCGGACCCGAAGGACACTTGTTCGCCCAGGTGGTCGAACCGAACACTGGAGGAGCGAGTGACCTCGGGCGACTCGAGGAGGCCCGTTCACTCCTTGAGGAAGAACGAGACGACCCCCACGAAGCCGCGCGGCGCCTCGGCAGCTTGTTGTTCGAGACTCTCATTCAAGGTGCCGTTCGCGAAGCCTGGCTGACCTCCCTGGAGCGCAGCAAGACCCAGGGTCGCAACCTTCGGCTGCGGCTGCGCTTTGATCTGAGTGATCCCGACCAACGCCGGCTCTATCGCCTGCCCTGGGAATGCCTTCATCGACCCGACACTCGGGATTTCCTCGCTCTCGACCCCCATTCGTCGGTCCTGCGAAGCGTCGTTTCGCCTCGTTCCCCGGAGCGAATCGAATTGCCCTCCCGCTTGCGTTTGATCGTGACTCTCGCCTCCCCCAACCACCTGCCGAAGCTCGATCTGGCGCGCGAGCGACGGCGGCTCGAGGCACTCGCCACCCGATTGCCGATCCTCGATCTGTGCTTCACCAAGAAACCAACGCTGGAAGAGCTCACCCGGGCCCTCGATGCCAGCCCCATTGCGCCGGTTTATCTCTTTGGCGGGCACGGTGACTTCTCCCCGGAAGCGGGAGGAGTGCTCTGCTTCGAGAACCGCGACGGCAGCATCCACCCAGTGAGGGCCTCGACACTGGCTGACTGCTGCAAATCGTCTCAACGCCCCTGGTTGGTGCTGCTCAATGCCTGTTTGAGCGCAGACATCGGAACGACCCCGAACCTGGAGGCCCACACCAGCACGGCGGCCGCGCTCGCCATGGCGGGCATCCCCGGGGTCATCGGCATGCGCAGCCCGGTGGGAGATCACACCGCAACCTGTTTCAGCTCAGAGTTCTTCGCTGCTCTCGGCAAGGGACTTTCGGTGGATGGCGCGCTGAAGACGGCGCGCCGTCTCCTCTACTCGGCTGCCCCAGACGACTCGGAATGGTGCACGCCGATCCTAACGACTCCGGCCGGTATCTCGATTCTGCGGCTCCAGCCGGAGCCGGACGGACTCGATCGGGACGAGCCCTCGAGAACAGCAGAGACGCCGGCCCCGGCCCCGCCGGCGGCAGGCCCCGCGACGATGATCACGGGCTTCTCGTTCTCCGACAACCAGACCGCGATCGGGGTCTTGCAGGGGTCCATCGATCAGCGAGTGTTTCACTACCACGGCGACCAAGCTCCCCGCGAAGCGGAGAGCCGCGCGAGATTGGCCGAGCGTTACCGGCTCTTGCTGGACTCGATTCCCGAGCCGGCCCGGCCGGAGGTCGCCGTGGGACTCGACCTGCTGCAAGGCGGCAGCTATCCGGCTGCCGCGGAAAGGTTTCACGAAGCGCGCCGTGCTTTCGGCAACATCCCCCGGCTGGCCTACTTCGAGGCCTTGGCGACGATCGCCGGACGCCCCCTGGCCGAGCTCTCCGGAACTGAGGCGGCGAGCCTGCAACTGGCCCTCGCCGAGGCGCGGCACCGGGACCCAGGGTTCGCCCCACTGGCTCTTCTCTTGGCGGCCCTTAAGCTCGAGTACTTCCGGGCCGGGAAGATGGTCGTCCAGCCGCCAGCGCCGGAGGCGCTGCTCGAAGAGTTCGACGCCGCTCCGAGCCGCCGTGAACATCTCGAATTCCTGAGCGCTTGCCTCCGGCTCAGCCGGAGAGAACTAACAACTCGACTGGAAGGGGCCGATGCACACTGAACTCGAACCTGTCTCGGACGAGTCCAGAATCGAAGCCCTCGGGCGCTACTTCTGGGCTCCACCATCCCCGCCGCAACTGCCCACGCCGGTCTGGGTAGGCATCCTGATCGTTTTGATCCTCGTGGTCTTCGGCTTCACGGAGGCGCTGGGAGCGATCGTCGGCACCTTGCTCGGCCTATTGGCGTTGCCGGTCATGGCCCTCGCCACGTTGAGCATTCTCGAGCCCCAGCTTGCCGAACGACTCACCCGGGCTCTTGTCGCCAGCCGGAAGGCTCTTCCCGACGACACCCAGGTCGACGCCTGGATCGAAGAGAGCCTGCGGTCCGCGGTCGACTACTCGCGCCAGTACCTGACGATCCCAGACGAGGAGGTGCTGGCCTACCCGGTGACCAGCACCGAGGCCGTAGCCATCGGCGAGCAAGGTTTCTCGTGGACGCGTCTGGCGCCCCGAAAGGGACGCGACGGTATCGAGCGCCACCCGGAGCTCGGCCTGCGGGTGTTTTGGATCACGAGCCGGCGGATCGCGTCGTTCCACTGTGTAGTGGACCTCGTCCACCGCGAGTTCCGCCAAGAACGGGCTCACGAGTATTCCCCGGCCGACATCGCGGCGGTTGGGATCGACCGAAGCCGATCGGCCAGCGGCCTGTCCGACCGCATTGCCCTCGAAGTGCGCTTCAAGAACGGCGACCGCGAGCGTATCCAGGTGCGGAGCGAAGCCCTGGCGCCAAGAGCCGTATCCGAAAGCGCGGTGCTGACGATGCTGCGTTCCGCGCTCCAAGGAACCTAACCCTACCTGTTGTCCGGAGGAACCATGTTCAAAGACTTGTTCAACAGCATCGCCACCAATCTCATCCCCGCCACGGTCCTCTTCCTGCTATTCCTCTTGGCTTTGGGAGCCTTCGTGAGGAGAAGCGACATTCCGGCTCTGGCCGCGGGGCTGGGACGACTCTTCGTCCTGGTCTTCGTCAGCCCCCTCAGCTTCCTTCGTAAGACCCTGGCCGAGGTCGCAGACACCGAACGGCGGGAAGAATACGAGAGTGTCCGCAGCGACCAATTCCTGATTCGCCGGTATCTGGCCAGCCTCAAGGCCAGCTTGGTCGTCGGAGCTATCCTGCTCCTTGCCATGGGCCTCGCTGGAGCTTGGGCCAGCCTACCCTCCCGAGTAGATTTCCGGATTTTGCGGGAGAAGAAGGAATACCTCGTAGTGCTGGGAAGGCAGCCGGAACACTTCAGAGCCGAACTCGCCCAGTTTGACGATGAATGGTCTCAACTCAAGACCAAGGCGCTCACCAGATGGCAACTTCAAACCGAGCAGCAACTACTGGCGCTCCGCTTGGCTCGATTGACCCTTGAGCTGTCACTCCCGGAGAGCCTCCGAGTTCAGCTCGGTCCACAGACGTCACCCATGCCCTATTCGGACTACGGCAGCCGTGAGAACAACGCCCACGAGTTCTTCCAAACAAACCAAGAGGTCCAAGGGAACGTCGTCGCAAATTCTTATTTTTCATCGCTTAATGAAGAAAAATGGCTCGCCGGCCAACTCCAAGAAGTGGACAACAGGCGCCACAGAAGCCAGCCCGCATGGGGCGAAGTGCGCAACAAGTTGGCCCAGGTACCCAACAACGTCCAACACACCGAGCAGGAAATCTCAGAGATACAGTCTGCTATTCGTGGCCAGCGCCGGACTGCGGTCAACAGGTTCGCGGGGACGCTCGGTGGCTTTTACCTCTTCGCCTGGGCCATCGGCCTGTTGATCGAGGGACTCTCCCTGGTCATCCGCGTGGCCGGAGACATCCGCGTTCTGCGGGAGCAGCAGCCTACGCCCCCACTTCCAGGGCGCAATGACGAAACCGTCATTAGCCCGGTGTCGCTTTTCCGCACCTGAACGGCTCAGCCGTGGAGGCACGGCCTACCGTGCCTCCATCCTCCGCACCTCTCCTACCCGCGGTCGGTCGACTCCGCCAGCCCCTTGCGGATCTCGGCCTTCAGGGCCTCGGCCTGGGGGTTGGGTGTGGTGGACACCGCGGCACCGACGACTTCGCCGACTTTGTCGGAGAGGAGCACGGTGAGGAGGTTCTCGATCAAGCCGCCGCCTTGGCCGTTGCCGCCCATTTGGATCTTGGGCACGACGTCGACCTTGGACTTTTCGACCGCCTCGGCGAAGCGTTGCAGGACCTGCTGGGTGAGCTGGAACTGCGGGCCGCCGTAGGCCTTGACCTGCTCTTCGACGGCGATGGCCTGGGCGAGGCCCACGCGGGCGGCGCGATCGGCTTCGGATTCGGCGAGGAGGCGGATCTTTTGGGCCTCACCGTCGGCCAGGATGCGCGTTTTCTGGGCCTCGGCCTGGGCGAGGGTCTGGATCTGGGCGGCCTGCTGCTGGGCGCGGGCGTAGTCGGCCTTGCCCTGGTTCGACTGCACGGTGATCGAGATCTCGGACTCGGTCAGCATGGTCTGCTGCTTGGCGCGGGATTCGGCCTCGCGCAGCTCGCGCTCCTTGGCGGCGGCGCGTTCCTGGCGGGTGTAGGTCTCGACCTGCTCCTCGGCGATCTGGCGCGAGCGCAGCTGGGTCAGGATCTGCTCGATCTGGCCGCCGGAGCCGCCCGAGTTGGGGGTGCCGATCAGCACCTCCTGGAGTTCCAGGTTGTAGACCTCGAAACGGCCTTTCATTTCGACCCCGGCCTGGGCCTGGATCGCCGAACGGTCCTGGATGAGCTGGATCAGCGTGCGGGTCTGGGCGACGTTCTTGAAGTAGGCGCTGACCATCGGGTCGAGGGTTTGCTCGACCAGCCGTTTGATATCGCCGAAGCGCTGCACCACGAGGGGCGCCTTGCGGTAGTCGATGTGTACCACCACGGACAGCGGTAGGCTGGGCTCGAAGGCGTCCTTGGTGATCAGGCTCACCTCGGCCAAGTTCTCGTCGAAGCGGTGGGTGCCGACCTCGCTGCGATTCCACTTCAGGATGAAGTTGGTGGTCGGGACGATCGTGACCTTGCCGGCGTAGGTGTTGAAGGCGTATTTGCCGGGCAGGAGCGGCTCGCTCCAGACGCCGCGCTCGCCGACGGCCACCATTTCGCCGTGTTTGTACTCTTGGCCCGAGAGGTCGACGCCGGTATCGCCGGTGTAGGACACCACGACCCCCGCGGTGCCGACCTCGATGACGGTTTTCGGAATCCACTCGGCGGTGGCGAACAGCCGGTTGATGTAGTAGGTACCTTCCACCAGTACTTGCAGCTGGCGGCCGCGTTGGCCCCCGGCGCGCAGGAACTTGTCCGGGTCCTGGAAGTTGTTGTGGTAGGTCGCCGGCTGTGCCGGGTCGTGGCCGACCAGGGGCGCGATGATCTCGCCGGAGGGCAGTGCCGGGCCGTCGTGCACGGTAATGACGGCGATGCGGTCTTCTTCACCGCGCACCACGATCGGCTGGAAGCCGCCGCGTTCGGCGATTGCCTGGGTCATCTTCTTGAACAAATCGTGTTCGCTGCGATCCATGGGCAGGAAGTAGGTCTGGTCCTGGGTCAGGACGACGAAGAGCACCTGGTTGATGGCATAGGTGCCCTCGCGCAGGATCAATCGCTGGGGACCTTTTTGGCCTCCGGCACGCAGGAAGGCCTCGGCATCTTGGAAGTCGACGGCGCGGTCGTTGGCGGCGAGGGTCTGGGTGGCCGGCAGCGCCTGGCCGTCGCGGGCGAAGACGTAGCCGATCTGGCCCTGAGGAATCGTCACCAGAGGCATCTTGTGGACGCGATACTGGAACGGGGTCAGCAAGTGCCAGCCACCGCGCAGCACCTGGGGCTGGAAGCCCGCCTCCTGCTGCAGGGCGATCAAGCCGGAGGCCACGGAGCCTTTGGCCGCGAAGAGTTTCTCGACGAGACCCACGCGGGTGTTGGGGATGTAGACGAGGGCGCGGAAGAGGACGATGACGAGAACCAGGAACAGGGCGGCGCCAGCCACGAGGGGCCATGCCAGGGCGGTCATGGATTGCTCCAATCGATTTTACGGGTTCTTTCTTGGGATCGGCGGTTCCGGAGTTTGCTCCAAGAGCTCCCGGTTCCCCCAACGGCTTCGCCCCGCCGACGGCGGACCGTATTGGCCTGTTTGTCTGGGGGTTTCGGTGCTCTCGATATCAGCTACGGAGCGTCGCGAAGAAAGTTTTGACCAGCTCTCTGGACGCTGGAACGCTGCGACGGTTTGGGTGTGGTGCTCGAGGCCCCTCCGAGCTCGCCCCTCTGACTTCTGCCAGAATGCCTGCATCCAAGGAGGTCTGATGTCCAAGGCTCTACATCTCGTGCTCATTCTGGTGGCTCTGCTCTGGACGCTGAGCCCGGCGTTCGCCGCCCAGGGGGCAGCGACGAAGAACTTGACCGGCACTTACACCTGGGAAGACGGAAACGACCATGGAGACCTCTCGGCGACCTTCGTTCCTCTCGAGGACGGGCGGTGGCGAGTCGTCTTCCGTGCCGCGAAAGGGGGGACGGCGGGTTCCTCCCACGTTTACTCGGGTAACGCGGAGGGCAAATTCGGTGAGGGGGTCTTGAAGGGCCGGGTCCGATTCGACCGAGACTTGGCAACCGGCTCGGTGCTGCCGTTCATCGGGGACCTCACTGCTCCGGGCCAGGCGCCGGCGAAACCCGAAGCGGAGAGCTCGGACGGCGAGGTCTTCACCTTCCAGGGCGAATTCAAAGACGGCCGGTTCATCGGCACCCATGCCAGCGTCGTAGACGGCAAAGAGGAGCGGACCGGGACCATGAATCTCAGCGAGGTGAAGTGACCGAACCGCTGGCCGGGGCGCGCCTCTTCGACACGGCCATTGGCCCCGTGGGCGTGGCCTGGGACGAGCGCGGCCTGGTCGCGGTGCAGCTTCCCGAGGCGAGCCGGGAGGCCACCGCCCGCCGGCTCGCTCGCCGCACCGGTGACCTTTCCGAGGTGCCAGCCGATTCGGGAACGGCTTTGCCGGCACCGGTTCGGAGCGCCATCGACGCCATGACTCGCCTGCTGGCCGGCGAACCCGTCGATCTCCAGGACGTGGCTCTCGACCTCGAGCGCGTGCCCGAGTTCGACCGCCGGGTCTACGAAATCACCCGCACGATTCCACCGGGCGCCACCCTGACCTACGGCGTCATCGCTTTGCGCCTCGGCCAGCCCGGCGCGGCTCGCGAGGTCGGCCAAGCTCTTGGCCGTAACCCGTGGCCCCTCGTCGTGCCCTGTCACCGGGTGGTGGCCGCGGGCGGCAAGCTCGGCGGCTTCTCGGCTCCCCAGGGCACGATCACCAAACGGCGCTTGCTCGAGATCGAAGGGGCCTTGGCCGAGACCCTGCCGCTCTTCGACCTGTCCTAGACTTCCCGGCCATGCGCGCTTTGACCTTCGACCGGTTCGGCGGACCCGAGGTGCTGGTGGTCCGAGAGCTGCCGACTCCCGAGGTCCCGCCCGGTTTTGCCCTCGTCAAGACGGCGGCCATCGGCCTCAACTTCGCCGACGTCTACCGCCGCCAGGGCCGCTACCACCTGGTGGGCGAGCCGCCCTACGTCGCCGGGTACGAGGCGGCTGGCACGATCGTCGCCTTGGGTGGCGAGGCGGATGCGACGTTCCTGATTGGCGACCGCGTCGGGTTCGCGGACTCGCCCCGGGCCAACGCCGAGCTCGTGGCGGTGCCGCGCGAGAAACTCATCCCGCTGCCGGACGACATCGACTTCGATACTGCCGCGGCACTCCTGCTCCAGGGGTTGACGGCACAGTACCTCGTGCGCGACAGCCACGCCGTAGCGCCCGGCGAGGAGGTGCTCGTCCACGCCGCGGGCGGTGGCGTGGGTCTGCTCCTGGTGCAGATCGCCCGTCGGCTGGGCGCTCGGGTCTTCGCCCTCGCCTCGAGTGCCGAAAAGCGGGCTGCCGCCTTGGCCGCGGGTGCCGACGCGACCTTCCCGAGCGACGGCGACTGGGTGACGGCGGCTCGCACCTGGTCGCGGAACGGCCAGGGCGTCGACGTGGTGTACGACGCGGTGGGCTCGACGTTGTCCGCGAGCCTCGACGTCACGCGGGTAGGCGGTCACGTCGTCTTCTACGGGATGGCGGGCGGCGATCCGGCACCGATCGACCCGCGGCGGCTGATGGACGAGTCGAAGACCCTCACGGGTGGTGATCTGTGGAATGTGCTGACCGGGCCGGACGAGCGCCGACGGCGGGCCGCGGAGCTCTTCGGCTGGGTGCGGGACGGCTCGCTGAAGGTGCGGATCGCCCGCGGCTTCCCCTTGGCCGAGGGCGCAGAGGCCCACGCTTTGCTCGAAAGCCGCGCCGTGATCGGCAAGGTGGTCCTGTGGCCGTGACGCCCTCGCCCCGAGCGCCCAGCGGGTCCAGCGCCCAGCGGGTCCAGCGCCGACCTCGGCGCTGACGCGGTGCCGGCCGACTCGTTTCACCCCGGCGCCACGGTGGCCCGAGCGCGCTCGAGTTCGGTCCATTTCGCGTCGGCCTCGACCACCCGCTCGTGCTCGGGCGGGAAGTGGTGCGCCAGCATCTCGCGGCCGTGCGTGATCAGCTCCGCGGCTTCGTCGTAGCGCCCGAGGTGGGTCAAGCTGGAGCCGAGCAGTACTTCGACGCGCGCGGTCTGAAAGAAGTCCGGAGCCTGGGTTCGACGCAGGATCTCGAGGCTCGCTTTCAGGTGCTCGGCAGCCTCCTCCCACTGCCCCGCGGCCGAGAGCACCATGCCCAGACTCCGGTGGGGCCAGGCGAGGCTCGGATGCCCGGGCTCGAGCACCTTCGTCTGGATCGCCAGGCTCTCGCGCGCGATCGGCAGCGCCCGTTCGACCTGCCCACTGTCCGCCAGAGCGCGGGCCAGACTCCCGAGCGTTTGCGCCACGAGGACGCTGTCCGCGCCGTGCACGCGGCGGCCCAGGGCCACCTCCCGCTCGCGCAAGGGAATGGCCTCCGCGAGTCGCCCTTGGCCCTGGATGGCCGTGGCCAGGTTGCCGAGACTGATGACCGTGTCCGGGTGCTCCTCGCCCCGCTGCACGCGGGTGGACTCGTAGGCGCGCCGTAGGAACGGCTCGGCTTCGACGTACTTGGCTTGGCGACTGAGCACGAGACCGACGTCCGTGATCCCGGTGTCGATCTCCGGATGATCCGGCGGGAGAATGCGCTCGAGAGTCGCCAAGGACTCCCGAAACAAGGCCTCGGCTTCCGGGAACTTGGCTTGGTCGACTAGCGTGTAGGCCAGACTGCGTTGGCTCGACACCGTTTCGGGATGTTCCGGTCCGTAGGCGGCTAGGTTGGCCGCGGCGACCTGGCGGGCGAGCTGCTCCGCCTGGGGCAGCTCGCCGCGGGCGGCGGCGATCTTGACCAGGCCTCCGAGGTTTGCGATCACGCCGGTACCGTTCGGTCCCTCGAGCCGCCGGCTCAGCTCCAGGGCCTCGTTGAAGCGCGCCGCGATCCGATCGAGAGTCTGCGCGTCCGTCGTGCGGACCATTTCGCTTTCGACATTGGCGAGCAGATTGAGCGCGAGGGCGAGGTCGAGGGAGAAGGGGGCCAGCCGGCGCCGGAGCGCCACGGCCTGCTCGAGATGGGCGATGGCCTCGGCGCGTTGGCCCAAGAGAAACTCGGCCCAGCCGATGGCCTCGAGACTGGCGGCGTGTTCGGCGGAGCCGGGTTGAGTTCGGGCGTGGTGTTCGAGGCTGCGGGTCAGGAGCGGCGCCGCGTCGGCATAGCGGCCGATGCCCACGGTCGCTTGGCCCAACGAGCGGAAAAGCGCCGCCTGCAAGTCCGGGTCCGCTCCCAACTCGGCCTCGGCTCGCTTCGCCGCGGCGGCCAGAATGTCCCGCGCCGACATCTCCTGCGAGCCCTGATCGTAGGGTCGCTTGGTCCCGAAGACCTCGACCACGAAGGCGAGAGCGTCGCGCGCACGGTCGCGTTCGCGGGCGGCACGATCCCGTTCTTGAAACAGGCTCACCACGAGACCGAGGCCGAGTCCGGCGCCGAGCACGCCGGCTGCGACCCCGGCCCGGCGCCGCCGCACGAACTTCGTCAGGCGATAGATGCTCGACGGTGGACGGGCGGAAATCGGCCGATGATCCGACCAGCGCCCGAGATCCGCTTGCAGCTCCAGAACGGACCGGTAGCGCTGGGCAGGCTCCTTGGCCAAGGCCGTGAGGACGATGGTGTCGAGGTCGCCGGCCAGTTGGCGCCGCCACGGCACGGCCGCCGCACTGGGCCGCTCGGGCTCCTGCTCGAGAATCGCCGCTTTGAGCTCGTGGGGCAGCTCCGAGTGCACCTGGTAGGGCCGGCACCCCGTGAGGAGCTCGTAGAGCACCACCCCGAGGGAGAAGATGTCGGTGGCGGTCGTTAGGGGCTCGCCACGGACCTGTTCCGGACTCGCGTAGGCCGGGGTCATCATGCGGGAGGAGGTGGCCGAGGCGGCACTGCGCTGCGGGTCGAGGCGCTGCGCGATCCCGAAGTCCAGCAGCTTGACCTGGCCGTCGGCGGTCACCAAGACGTTGCTGGGTTTGATGTCGCGGTGCACCAGGAGGCTCTGGTGGGCGTGGGCGACGGCGTCGAGAAGCTTCCTGAACAACCCGACGCGTTCCCCGAGACCGAGCTCGAGCCGGTCGCAGTAGCGGTCGAGCGGCTCGCCGTCGACATACTCGAGGACGAGGTACGGCACGTCGTCGGCGGTTTCCCCGGCGTCGTAGAGCCGGGCGATGCTCGGGTGCTCGAGGCGCGCCAGGATTTGTCGTTCCGCGTGGAAACGCGGCACCAGCTCGGGGTGACGGTAGGGGGCATCGACCAGCTTGAGCGCCACCGGTCGATCGAGATCCGCCCGCCGCGCGAGGTACACCGAGCCCATGCCGCCGCGCCCGAGGAGCCCCTCGAGCTGGTAAGGGCCGACACGGGTGCCGGGAGCCAGCGAGGCCGGTTCGGGTGAGGTTTCGAGGAATCGCGAGGCTTTGCGATCCGCCGTCAGCAGTGCTTCGACCTCGCGGCGCAGCTCGTGATCGTCTGCGCAGGCCTCGGCGAGGAAGGCCCCGCGGTCCGCCGCTGGCAGTTCCAGAGCCTGGGCGAAAACTCCGTCGATGCGCAAAAAACGCCCTTCTTGCATGGCCGTCTCCGTTTCAACGTCCGCCGCCTCGGGCCGCCGCCAACTCCGCCTGGGCTCGGTGGACGCCGAGGACGAGCGGATGGTCGGCGCTGAACTGCTTTTCGAGGACGCCCACCGCGTGGTCGAGGAGCTCGCCGGCTTCGTCGAGCCGGCCCAGCCGCAACAGACAGGTAGCGAGCGCGGTTTCGAGCGCTGCCGTTTGGTAGAAGTCGACGCCGAAGTCCTTGCGCTGCGCCTCGAGTCCCCGCCGCAGGTGCCCCTCGGCCTCCGCCGGCTTGCCGGCCTTCAGGAGGACCGCGCCGAGGTAGCGATGCCCCCGACCGATTTCCGGGTGCCCGGCCTCTCGCAGCTTCTCGATCAGCGTCAGGCCGCGGCGAGCGAAGACTTCGGCACGTTCGGACTCACCCAGGGTGGCGAGGGCCTGGCCGAGGACCGAGAGGGTGTAGGCCACCGGCAGGCTCTCTTCGCCGTGGACGCGCGTCTCGGCGGCGAGGGCCCGTTCCCGCAGAGGTACCGCGTCCGCGTTGCGCCCGAGGTTCTGCAAGGTGTTGGCGAGCAGTGTGAGAGACGCTAGCGTGGTCGGGTGGTCGGGCCCGAGGCGGGCCTGGGACTCGTCGTAGGCCCGCCGCAACAGGGGCTCGGCTTCGGCCAGCCGTCCCGCGGCCAGCAGGGTCATGCCGAGGTCGCTGACGGCCGTGGTGATCTCGGGATGGTCGGCGGGTAACAAGGCCTCGAGGCTCGCCAGGGCCTGGCGCACGAGCGTTTCGGCTTCGTCGAACTGGCCTTGGTCGACGAGGATCTGCGCCAGGCTGCGTTCGGTGGTGGCGGTTGCGGTGTGGCGCTCCCCGTTGCGGCGGCGCGTCATCGCCAGTACTTGCCGGGCGAGGACTTCGGCGGGACCGAGGTTGCGCCGCCGACTCGCCACTTTCACCAACCCGGCCAAGCTCGCCTCGGTGCCGGGGCCACCCCCGGGTTCGAGACGTTCGAGGATCAGCAGAGACTCGTGGAAGAGCCGCTCGGTGCGCACCAGCTCGGGCGACTCGGACTCTCGATCGTGTTCGATGAGCACGTTTCCCAGCAGCTGCAAAGCCACCGAGAGCTCTTGGCTTCCGGGCTGGAAGCGACGGCGCAAGTCGACCGCCTCCTCGAGGTGAGGCAGCGCGGCCTCGAAGTCGCCCTGCAGGTACTCGACCCAACCGATGGCCTCGAGGTTCGTGGCGAGGGTGGGGGAGGCGCCGCTGCGGACCCGCACCGCCTCCAGGCTTCGCGTCAAAAGGGCTTGGGCCTCCGAGTAGCGTCCGATGCCCGCGGTGGCCTGGCCGAGTACCCGGAACAAGTCGGCCTGCAAGTCCGGATCGTTGGTCAGTTCCGTTTCGGCCCGGTCCTTCGCGGCGACCAAAATCTCGCGGGCGGTGACTTCTCGGGTGCCCTGGAGGTAGGGCGAGTCCTGCGTGAAGACGGAGACGACGAAGGAGAGGGCCTCTTGCGCGCGGTCCCGCTCGCGGGCCGCCCGGTTGCGCTCTTGGAACAGGCTCACCACGAGACCGAGACCGAGGGCGGCGCCGAGCACCCCGGCGGCCACGCCGACCCGATGCCGCCGCACGAACTTGGCGAGGCGGTAGGTCCGCGATGGCGGCCGGGCGGCAATCGGTCGAAAATCCGCCCAACGCTCGAGATCCGCTTGCAGCTCCAGGACGGACCGGTAGCGCTTGGCAGGGTCCTTGTCCAAGGCGGTCAGGACGATGGTGTCGAGGTCGCCGGCCAGCTGGCGCCGCCACGGTACGGACGCCGCACTGGGCCGCTCGGGCTCCTGCTCGAGGATCGCCGCTTCGAGCTCGTGGGGCAGATCCGACTTCACCCGGTAGGGCCGCCGGCCGGCCAGAAGTTCGTAGAACACGACGCCCAACGAGTAGATGTCGGTGGCCGTGGTCAGGGGCTCGCCGCGGACCTGCTCCGGGCTCGCGTAGGCTGGCGTCATGGGGCGCGAGCTGGTGGCCGAGGCGGCGCCGAGGTCGCGATCGACCCGTTGGGCGATGCCGAAGTCGAGCAGCTTGACTTGGCCGTCCGCCCGGACCAGAACGTTGCTCGGTTTGATGTCGCGATGGATCAGCAGGCTCTGGTGGGCGTGCGCGACGGCGTCGAGCAGCTTGCGGAACAACTCGACGCGGGCACCCAAGTCCAATTCGAGCCGATCGCAGTAACGGTCGAGCGGCTCGCCGTCGACGTACTCGAGGACGAGGTAGGGCACCTGGTCCGCGGTCTCTCCGGCGTCGTAGAGCCGCGCGATGCCCGGATGCTCGAGCCGCGCCAGGATCTGCCGTTCGGCGTGGAAACGCGGCACCAATTGGGGGTGGCGGAACGGGCTGTCGACCAGCTTCAGCGCCACCGGCCGATCGAGATCGGCACGCCGGGCGAGATACACCGCACCCATGCCGCCGCGCCCGAGCAGGCTCTCGAGCTGGTACGGCCCGACCGACGATCCGACGCCGAGCTCCGGCGAGGGGGAGGCCGACTCGAGGAAGCCGGAGGCTTTCGAGTCCGCGGCGAGCAACTCCTCGAGCTGTCGACGGAGGTCGCCGTCGTCCCCGCAGACTTCGGCGAGGAAGGCCGCGCGCGCCTCGACCGGGAGCTCGAGGGCTTTGGCGAAGAGGGCGTCGACGCGGAGGAACCGCTCGGCGTTCACGACGCCTGCATCTCCCGCAGCAGCCACGCGCGGGCGCGCCGCCATTCGCGATGCACCGTCACCGCGGAGGTTTCGAGCAGGACGGCGATCTCCTCCGCGGACAAGCCGCCGAAGAAGCGCAGCTCGACGACCGCCCCCTTGCGGGGATCGAGGGCGCTGAGCTGCATCAACGCGTCGTCCAAGGCGACCAGATCCGGCGGACGCGACCAGGCCACGGCGTCGGCCTCGAGAAGGCTCACCTTGACGCCGGCCGAGCCCCGTTTCTGGGCCTGCTTGCGGCGGGCATGGTCGACCAGGATACGGCGGATCAAGTGGGCGGCGAAGCCCAGGAACTGGTTTCGGCTCGCGAAAGACACCCCGGCGATGTCGCGCAACTTGAGGTAGGCCTCGTTGACGAGGGCGGTCGGCTGCAGGGTGTGGTCGCCGCTCTCGCGCCGGAGCTCACGGGCTGCGATGCGGTGTAGTTGGTCGTAGAGAACGGGAAGCAGGTGATCGAGGTTTTCAGACTTGCCGCCCACCCACTCGCGCAGGAGGTCGGTCACCGGAACAGCGGGAACAATCATGCCGGTGTCCTCTGGTAGGGGTTGGATTCGCCACTGTGTGTCCGAGAACACGAAGGCTCCCCAAACGGGTGAGACCGGGCGATGGGTTGCCTCCGTTTGTATCTAACGGTGGAAAGGGCGAAAGGTTGAGGCGGCGAAAGCGTCCTGCCTAACGTTCGACAGTGACACCGCGCCAGAACGCGATGTGGCCCGTGATGTTCTGGGCCGCCTCCTTGGGTTGCGGGTAGTACCAGGCGGCGTCCGGGTTTTCGCGCCCGTCGACCACCAGGGTGTAGTAACTCGCGGTGCCCTTCCAGCCGCACACGGTCGTCGTGTTGCTGGTTTTCAGGTACTGCGGGTCGACACTGCCGGGCGGGAAGTAGACATTGCCTTCCACGACCTCGAAGACTTCGCTTTCCGCGATCGTCCGTCCGTTCCATTGAGCTTTTGCCATGGTGACCTCCTGGCGCTCGAGACTATGCCGAAACCCGAGTGTCTACGTCGCGGCCACCTCCGGCACTGGCTTCGTCCTTTCAGGGATGCGGCCTGTCGCCGCTCGTCCCGTCTCGAGGAAGGTCGGTGTCATGAAGGGTTCTCGGAAGCTTGGGTGGGTGCTCTGTGGGTGCCTGGCGGCGGTCGCGTTCGGCGCCGAAGGCCAGAAGAACGACGAAACGGCGATCTATCGCGTTCAGGGCGTCGGCGATGCCAAGGAACGCAGCGAGGTCGCGGCGACCGGCGCCGCGATCTTCGAATTCGGCCCGGATTTCGTGTTGATTGAGGCGACGGCGGCGGAGGCCGGGGAGGTCCTGGAGCGCGGCGGGCGGCGCTGGCAGGTCGAGGACGTCACCGCGGAGTTCTTCGGCCGCGCGTTCCCGCCTGCCGACTCGGCGTACCACGACTACGCCGAGATGGTGGCGGAGCTGAACCAGGCCGCGGCCGACCACCCGGCGATCTTTTCGCTCTTCTCGATCGGCACGTCCCACGAGGGCCGGACGATCTGGGCGGGCAAGATCTCGGACAACGTCGGCGTCGATGAAGACGAACCGGAAGTGCTGTTCACCCACCACCAACACGCCCGCGAGCACATCACCGTCGAGCAGGGGCTCTACACCTTGCGAATGTTGACCGACGAGTACGGCGTCGACGGCACGATCACCCAGTTGGTCAACACCCGAGAGATCTACCTGCTGTTCGACCTCAATCCCGACGGTGGGGAGTACGACATCGCCACCGGCAGCTACCGGACCTGGCGCAAGAACCGCCTGCCCAACGCCGGCACTACCGCGGTGGGCACCGACCTCAATCGCAACTGGGGTTACAAATGGGGCTGCTGCGGCGGCAGCAGTACCTCGCCGAGCTCGGAGACCTACCGCGGCACGGCGGCGTTCTCGAGCCCGGAGACGGCGCGGGTCCGCGACTTCGTGGCGACTCGGGTGGTCGGCGGCCGCCAGCAGATCAAAGTCGCGATCGACTTCCACTCCTACAGCGAGCTGGTGTTGTGGCCCTACGGCTACACCTTCACCGACGTTCCGGCGGACATGACGGCGGACGACCAGGCGGTGTTTTCCACCCTCGGCCGGGCCATGGCCGCCACCAACGGCTACACCCCTGGCCAGGCCAGTGACCTCTACGTCGCCGACGGCGCCGTCGACGATTGGCTCTACGGTGCCCACAAAGTCTTCGTCTTCACCTTCGAGATGTATCCGGCGTCCTCCGCGGGTGGCGGCTTCTACCCACCGGACGAGGTCATTCCGGCCCAGACGGCGCGTAATCGGTCCGCCATCCTCTATTTGATCGACAAGGCGGGCTGCCCTTACGCGGTGATCGGCAAGGAAGCTCAGTACTGCGGCGGCGGTGGGGGAGCGCCGGTGACGGTGTTCGCCGATGCCTTCTACGGCGCCGCCACGGGCTGGGTGTTCAACCCCAACGCCACCGACACCGCCACCTCCGGTGCCTGGGAAATCGGCGTCGCGGCGGCGACGACTTCGTCCGGCGCCAAACAGTTGACGGCTCAGTCGGGAACGCGGGATCTGGTCACGGGAGCGGCGGCCGGGACCTCGGCGGGAGCGTTCGATCTCGACGGCGGAGTCACCACCGTGCGCTCGGCGGCGATCAGCCTGCCCGCGACGGCGACGGCGATCACCCTCGAGTTCTACGGCTACCTCGCCCACGGCAGCAACGCCTCGAGTGCCGACTTTTTGCGCGCCAAGGTGATCGCCGCGACAACCACCACGGTCTACGAGCAGCTCGGGGCGGCCAGCAACCGCAACGGCGCCTGGGTTCTGCGCAGCGCCGACTTGACCAGCCTCAAGGGCCAGACGATCCGCATTCAGTTCGAGTGCGGGGATTTGGCGACTGCCAGCCTGGTCGAATGCGGCATCGACGGCGTCAAGATCACCGCCACGCCGTGACGAGGGAGGGTCCTCCGGCGCCTGCCGAGGCGGGGCCGGAGGACGCGAAGGGCTAGGGCAGAACCGTCTGGGTGCACCTGCCCTGGGCGATCAGGTTCTCGATGAAGTAGTAGTGGCTCGAGGTCGGCGAGGTGCCGGCGAGCTTCTGCCGCAGCTGGGCGACGCAGGTTTCGGTCGTGCTGATACCCGGCCGGAAGACGCCGGTGGGACCGAAGGACCACGGTGCCCCGGTGGTCGGATTCGGCAGGTTCCGGGAGTAGAACAACTGGCCGACGGGCGCGCCGCTTTGGTTGTAAGCGCGGATCACCACGTTGACCGGGATGTTGGCGGTGAACGTACCGCCCTTCGCCGATGTCTTGGTGATCGTCATGGTGGAGATCGGCTGGCCGCCGTTCAATTCGGCCTTGAAAGTCAGCACGCCGCACGGGGTGCTCACCGGATTCAGGCTCTTGAACCGCAGGGCGGTGACCTGGATGCGCGTGGTGGCAACGCCCGCGGTGTTGAACGTGGCGTTGTCGAGCCGGGTGACGGCGGTGTCCCAGTCATTGCCCGCGAGCGGATCGCCGACGAAGTAGGCCTGGTACAAAGCGCCGGTGGCGGGCCGGCCGCACAGGGACTCGAGGTCGCCCTTCGGGAAGACGAAGTAGGTCTGGCCGTTGGCCGGGGTCACCCAGCGATCGGCACCGGCGGGAATGGTTTGGGCAGAGGCGGAGGCCGCGCCGAGGGCGAAGGCACCTGCGAAGAGAACGGCACGTGACAGTTTCATGAGACTCCTCTTTCAGGGATCCGGAGGCAGGTCCACGGGAAAAACGCGGACCGGTCCCGGTCCGATCCGCGAGGGAAGCGGGCTAGGGCCTCAGCCGCGCTTGGTGCACTTGCCCTGAGCGATCAGGTTCTCGATGAAGTAGTAGTGGCTGGAGTCGACCGGGTAGGTCGCCTGCTTGGCGCGCAGCGCGGGCACGCAGCTTTCCGGACCGGCCGAGCTGTCGATACCGGGCTTGAAGGTGCCGCCCGCGACCCAGGTGTAGGGCGTACCGGTGGCCGGGCTGGGCAACTTGGCGAAGAAGGGGATGCCGCCGAGGGTGGCGCCGGAGGCGTCATAGACGACGACCTTGGTCGAGACGTGGATGTCCGCGTAGAACACGCCGCCGTTGGCGTGAGTCTGGCGCAGGGTCATCACGGTGATCGGCTGGGGTCCCGACAGATGGGCCGAGAACGTGTTGCGGCCGCAAGCGGTCTCATGCACTTCGATGCCCTTGAAGTTCAACTGCGAGACGACGATGCGGGTCGAAGCAACGCGGTTGACGAAGGTCGCCTTGTCGAGACGGCGAACCTCGGTGTCCCAGTCGGTGGCGTCGATGACCGGAGCGCCGACCATCGGGATCTTGTGGTCGAGGTCCGGATTGCCGACCTCGCCGCACAGAGCGGCGATCTCGGTGTCGGGGATCACGACGAAGGTCTGGCCGTTCGCCGGGGTGACCCAACGATCCGGACCGGCGGGGATCTGCGCGGAGGCCGGCAGAGCGACGACCAGCGCCAACAAGGCGAAGGCGAGGCCAAAACGAAGCATTTTCATAGTCTTCTCCTCAGAAAGGTCAGGGGATGTTCTGGAGTCGGGCCGGGCGGCTTCGTGATCCCGGCGGACCACGGGCGGCAGCGGCAGGGGTGAGTCGGTCGTGCCTCATCCTGGCTCTCCCGCGGGCACGGCGACGAGCTCTTCGACCCCGGTCCGCCGAGTCGGCGTCGCGTGGGCTCGCCCGCGAGCGAGCCAGCGGCCACCGAGGACCGTGGTGAGGGCCGCGAGCACCAGCCCGGTGGCCACGAGCCAGCCGAGGGTGCGATTGGGCGGCACGCTGGACGCGGCCAGGAGGCCGAAGCCGAGGGTGATGGCGAGGCTGTCGGTGAGGATGGCGGGACCGGCCTCGATCGCGGCCCAGGTTCCGGCGTCCGTGCCGGCCGGGGCCGCGCGCACGCGCTCGAGGAAGTGGATGCCGTAGTCGACACCGATCCCCAGGGTCACAGCGGCGAACACCGAAGACGCCACGCCCAGGGTCAGGCCGGTGAACCCCATCAACCCGAAGGTGATCGCCACGGCCACCAGCGCTGGCGCCGTCGCCGCGGCCCCGGCGGCGAAGGAGCGGTAGGCCCAGGCGAGAAGCAGCAGGTTGGCCCCGAGGGCGAGCCCCAGGGACCACAGCTGGCCGCGGACGATGGCCGGGATCATGGTCTGGGACACCGCGACATCCCCGGCCCACTCGAGGCGGCCGTGGACCGGGGTCAAGTGGCGCTCGGCCAACGCCTCGCCGGCCGCCATGAGCTCTGCCGTCGAGCGGTAGTTCGCCCGCGGCAGGAGCAGGGTCAAGGCCGCTTGGGAAAAGTCGTCGTCGACCAACTCACGGCGCCGGGCTTCCCCACGGGTGAAGGCGATGCGCCGGGCCAGCAGGTACAACCAAGCGGGTTCGCGATCGATCCGGCGCTCACTTTCCATTTGGTCGCTGTAGAGAAACGAGGTCGTGGCGAGCTGCGACGGCAGGCCGAGCACCGCGCCGACCTCGGGGCGAGCGGCGAGTCCGCGCTCGAAAGCGTCGAGGGCGAACATGGCGTCGCCCGCCAACAGCGGCCCTTGGGCGGGCCCGACCCGGGGCGCCGAGGTGCCCGGAGGCGGCTCGAAGTAGACGACTGCCCGCAATACGTGGCTGCCCGCGAAGCGCCGGTCCACCCGTTCCGTTGCCGTGCGTAGCTCGCTGTCCGGGGCAAAATTGTCGATCCAGCCGTCTTGGACCTGGAGCTTCGGCAGGCCGCCGGCGACGAAGACCAGGGCGCCCGCCGCTCCCGCCAGCAGCAGCCGTCCGGGCGCGCCGGCGAGCTGCCGAGCCAGACGCTCGAAGGCGCCGGGAGTGTCGAGACGGGGGCGCGCGGGTACCCACGAGGGCCGCAGGGCCAGGAGCGCCGGAGTGGCCGTCAACGCCCAGGCTAAGCAGAACAACACGCCGAGGGCGGCGAAGAGGCCGAAATGGCGAACCGGCGCGATGTCCGAAAGCAGAAACGAGGCGAACCCGGCGGCACTGGTCAACGACGTCAGGGTGATCGGCCGGACCAACTCGTCCAGGGCCTTGCCGAGCGCACTCGCGGGGGCCTCGTCCGGCTCCCGGCGACGAAACCGCCCGGCGAGGTGGATCTCGTCCGACAGGCCCACGGTGGTCAGCAGAATGGGCAGGATGGCGGTGGTCAGGTAGATCGGTTGCCCGCTCCAGCCGATGACGCCGAAGGTGAAGAGCTGGGCGGCGCCGACTTTGATCAGGCCCACGGCGGCGGCGCCCCAGCCCCCGGCCAGCCACAACACCCCGGCGATGACGGCGAGCGACAGCGGGACCAGGAGTTTCAGGTCCGCCAGCACGTGTTCACCGAGCAGCGCTTCGGCGGCCGGTGCGCCCACGACCGAGATCCGATCTCGCGCGTCGCTTTCGGCCGCGGCGAGGGCGGCCACCCGGTTGTACAACGCGCGGCGATCGATTCCGGCACCGTCTTCCGGTCGCGGCACGCCGACCAGCAGGGCCGTGGCGCGCCGGTCGTATGAGAGCAGAGTGCCGAGCAGTGGGTCGATGGCTTCGACGTCGCGGGCGGTCTGGGCGAGCTCCGCGGCGGTCGTGGGGAAGGGCTCGAGCAGGTGGCGGAAGCGGCGGGTGGCGGGGTCGCGGCGCGGCGAGGTCTCGCTGGCGAGGCTCACCACGTGTTCCGCGCCGAGCTCGGGAAGGGCCGCCAAGGCTGCTTGCAGGCGCACCACCCGACCGAGGGTCGCGCGGTTCCAGACGCCGTCCGGGTGGCTGGTTTCGATCACCACCAGGAGCGGGTCCCGGAGTCCGAACGTGGCCCGGGCGCGAGCATCCGCGGCGACGACCGGAGCCTCCGGCGGGACCAGGGCGTGGCCATCGGTCTGGAGCTCGAGCCGCGTCAGGCCCGGTGCCGAGAGCAGAACCGCCAGGGTAGCCAAGGCGAGAGTCGTTCGCGGGCGGGCGACGGCCCACGCGCTCCATCGACGACCTCCAAACATCCGGTCGGGCCTCCTTGAACACCAGCGTTCAGGAGGCG
>JANRLG010000122.1:0-11781 GCA_033762835.1 Thermoanaerobaculia bacterium | reverse complement strand
GAGGGAAATCTGCGCCGCGCTGGGCGAGGCTGCGGCGAGCAGTGAGGTCAAGAGTGTGACCTCCACGAGAGCAGCCAAGTCGAACTTGAACATTCCTCACTCCTTGCGAAACGACCGAAGGCGGTCCTGGGCGGAACTTTTGCCACCCTTGGCGAATGAATCTAGGCCAGCGGTACGCTGGGAGGTAAGAGCGTTTTCTACGCAGTTCAATTCGCGGAAAATACCTAGGAGAAAAAAGAGAGTAACCGCGCGATGGCAGCTCGCCACGGTGGTCTGCCAAGCTCCCAGGACAGTTCGCCTCGAGCGGGCAGAAAAGCCGCCCCGGCAGCGGACCCCTGCCCGCCCCTTCTCCCCCCGCCCGGCCCTTGATAGGCTGCCTCTCCTATGGCCTACAAACAGCTCGAACCGGCTCCCGAGAGCCTGGTACCCGCGGAGCGGCGGGGCCGGCGACTCGGTACCTACTGCCGCGCCTGCACGTCCTTCTACCCGCTCCACCGCGCCTTCCACGTCGGCAAACCGCTCTTCGGTAAGGACCACATTTCGTCCCCCTGTAGCCACGAGGGCGAGCCCTTCGAGGCCGGCGCGGACTGGTGGGAGCCCGCCGTCGAAGTCCTGCCCGCTCCTACGGTTGCGGCTTCCTGAGCGGCCACTCGACCATGCGAATGAGAGCGCAGCTCGACGAGCTCAAGAACCACCTCGCCACGGTGCAGGACTTGACCGGGGCCTCCTACCTGCTTTCCTGGGACCAGCAGACCTACATGCCCGAGGGGGCGGTGGAGCTGCGCTCGGAGCAGCTGGCGACCCTGTCCCGCCTGACCCACGAGCACGCGGTTTCGCCCGCCCTGGGCAAGTTGCTCGACCAGCTCGCGGGGCAGTTCGACCCCGACTCCGAAGAGGGGGCGCTGGTGCGCGTCGCCCGCCGCGACTTCGACCGCGACACCAAGTTGCCGACGGCCTTGGTCGGCGAGCTGTCGCGCGTCACGGCGCTCGCCGAGGCGGCCTGGGGCTCAGCGCGGGAGAAGCGCAACTGGCGGTTGTTCGCGCCGCACCTCGAGCGCATTCTCGAGTTGAAACTCCAGGCCGCGCAGCACTACGGCTACCAGGACCACCCCTTCGACGCGCTCCTCGACGTCAACGAACCCGGGGCCACCAAGGCCCAACTCGAGGGGCTGTTCGCCGAGCTGAAGCGCGAGCTGGTGCCGCTCGTCAAAGCCGTCTCGGCCCAGGCTCAGGATGAGGATCCGCCGCGTGACGCCCCGCTGCGCAACAGCTTCGACGAAGCGCGCCAGCTCCAGTTCGGGCGCGAGGTGGTGACCCGTTTCGGCTTCGATTGGTCGCGCGGCCGCCAAGACCGCTCGCGCCATCCGTTTTGCTCGGCCACCGGGCCCGACGACGTGCGGCTGACCACTCGGGTCGACGCCGACTGGTTGTCGCCAGCCCTGTTCGCCTCGCTCCACGAGGCGGGGCATGGCCTGTACGAACAGGGCATCGAAGGTCGCTTCCAGCGATCTCCTTTGGCGGGCGGCTGCTCGCTCGGGGTCCACGAGTCCCAGAGCCGGCTGTGGGAGAACCTGGTGGGCCGCTCGCGCGGCTTCTGGGAGTACTTCTTCCCGCGCCTGCGACGGCTCTTCCGGCGCACGTTGGAACACGTCGAGCTCGACGACTTCTACCGCGCGATCAACAGTGTGCAGCCATCGTTCATCCGCGTCGAAGCCGACGAGCTGACCTACAACCTGCACGTGTTGCTGCGCTTCGAGCTCGAGGCGGCGCTCCTCGACGGGCGCCTGGCGGTGGCCGACGTGCCGGCGGCTTGGAATGCCAAGATGGAGGAGTACCTGGGGATTTCCCCGGCGGACGACGCCGAGGGTTGCCTGCAGGACGTCCACTGGTCCGCCGGGTTGGTGGCTTACTTTCCGACCTACACGATCGGCAACGTGCTCTCGGTGCAGCTGTTCGAAGCGGCGGTCGCGGCTCACCCGGAGATTCCGGGGGATATCGCCTGCGGCCGCTTCAGCCGCCTGCTGGCTTGGTTACGCGAGCACGTGCATCGCCACGGGCGGCGTTTCGAACCCCAGGAACTGGTGCGCCGGGCCACCGGCCGGCCGCTCGAAACCGGTCCGTACCTCGCCTACCTGAAGGCGAAGTACGCGGAGTTGTACGCGCTCGACTGAGGTACGATTTTCAACTCTTCGTTTTGGAGGAACACCATGCGACCACGAGTCTGGGCCATCGTGTGGGGGATCGCTGCGATCGGGACGTGGGTGCCGTCCGCTGGGGCCGGTACCCCGGAGTCGCCGGATCAGGTTTCGACGCCCCACTGCCGACACTTCGGCCCCCAAACGCCCCGCGACATCGACGATTCCGCCGGCACCAATACGGTTCTGTTCCCGGCGGCGCCGCCGTTTGCGCAGCTCAATCTGTGCAACATCCACTTCCATCGCCCGGCGGAACACAAGGCCAAGGCCTTCTCGTGGCCAGCGGCCGACAGCGATGACGTCCGGGGCGGTTTCCGTTGCAACGTCCCGAAGAGCGATGCGGCGGAAGAAACCGCGGAACTGGCCGGGCGCTCCTACTGCCGCGATCTGCAGGTGGGAGACACGGTCGAAGTCCATTGGGTGTATACGAGCTGCGATGTCCAGCCGGGACCGGGCCTCGGGTCCTGCTTCTCGTCCGCCTGCACCAACCCGAGTTTGCGCGTCGAGGCCCAGGTCTTCTCTCTGGTGGCAGATCCGCGGGCTCTCGATTTCGCCGCTTTCGACTACGCCGGCCCCGGTCCGGGGCGACCCCAGGCCCGCAGCTTGCCCACGGGACCGGGAGTGCCCGTGCAGTTCGGAGGTTCGACGACCGGTCCAAGTTTCGACGACCGGACCTGTTCGCCGTTCCAGGTGACCTGGCGAGTGCGGCCGGAGTGCGCTCGGCTCAACATCGCCAGCCTTGGTCGCTGGTGCCAAGACAACGTGTTCGATGAGGACCATGCTCACGGCGTGCGCAAGCTGGTCACCCATCTCGATTTGCTGGCGCCCATCGGGCACTAGGGGTCCGTGGCGGTCCGGGTCTTTTCGGCCGAACTGAAGTTCGGCCGCTACCCCAATGAAATCAATGATTTCCGTGGTGCCGGCCGGCCGTTCGCGCTGGCCCTGGGCGCCGGCTTCGCGCTCCTCGCCCTCGCCTGCTCACCCCCGCCCCCGCCGGTCCTGTGGGCCTGGGATCGCCCCGAGGATTTGACCTTTCTGGTGCCGGGTGAGGCCGCGGTGGCGGCGCTCGCGGGCACGGTCGAGCTGGCGGTGGACGCGAGCGGCGCGCTGCGGCTGGTGGTCACGCCGCGCCGGGGTGCGCTGCGGGTGCCGACGGCGGTCGAGAGGCTCGCCGTCGTGCGGCTCGAGGCGCCCCCGGGTTCAGCAGTGCTCACTCCGGACCATGCCGACGAGGTCGCCGGGGCGATCGAGGCGCTCGTTCCGCGCGGCGACCTGCAACTCGACTTCGATGCCACCGTGAGCCAACGGCCGTTTTACCGGGCTTTGCTCGCGCGGCTCGCGCGGCCCGGCCGGCAGCTGTCGATCGTGGCCCTCGCCTCCTGGTGTTCCGGCGATCCGTGGGTCGACGCGCTGCCGATTTCCCGGGCGGTGCCCATGCTTTACCGGATGGGGCCGGACGGACCGGCGATCCGCGCCGGGCTGTTGCGGGGAGAGGACTTTCGGGCCGCGGTCTGCCGCCGGGACCTCGGAGTTGCCGACGACGAACCGGTACCCCAGCTGCCAGCCGGGCGCCGGCTCTGGTTGTTCTCCGAACGGCCGTGGACGCGGGAGAGTTTCCGGTCCCTCCTCGCCGAGGCCCGGAATTCGGAGGTACCATCAGGGCCGTGAAATCGAGAGTCTGGTCTCTGATTCTGCTCGCCGCCGCCACCGCGGCCGGGGTGGCCTCCGCTTCCGGCCCCATGGCCTACGACGCCCGCTTCTGGTTCGACCACTCGCCGGGACCCACCACGGCGGAGATCGTGGCCGGGGACCTCGGCATTCTCGACCTCGATCAGGACCCGAAGCTCCTGATCGTGGCCTACCGCCACCTGACGGAGCTGGGTGTGGGGCCGGCAAGCCAGCCGAAGTTGCTCGCGGCCTTCGAAGTTCCGTTCGAGACACCCTGGAGCGAGAGCGGTCAGCAACGCTGGATCGCGGAGCGGCGGCGGCTGCCCGGAGCGTCGGAGCGAACTTGGATCGTCACCGACCGGGCTTTCGAGCGCACCGAGGGGACCTACACCTGGAAGGAGTACCGGCCGAACTGTCTCGCCAGCGCGTTCGAAACCGCCGCCCAAACCCTCGCGGAACGCATCGCTAGCCACGGCCTCGAGTCGCCCGCGGTGCAGGAGTGGGTTGCCGGGCAGGATCAGGTTTTTGCGCTCTGCGAGGAGGGCGAGACGCCGCCGCCGGAGCTCGATGAGACCTGGCCCGAGTGGTTGCGACGTGACCGCGAGTACCAAATCGCCGCGGCGCACTTCTATGCGTTCCACCACGAGGAAGCCCGGCGACGTTTTGCCGCGATCGGCCGGGACACGAGCTCGCCCTGGAGCGGCCTTGCCCGCTATCTCGTGGCGCGGACGGCGATGCGGGCGGGGGATCGCGAGGGCGCCAAGCTGGCGATCGCCGAGGTCCTGGCGGATGCGTCGCTCACCGAGCTCCACCCCGCGGCTCGCCGGCTCGAGACTCTGGTGGCCATCCGCAGCCAACCTGCGCTGCGGCGCCAAGAGCTGGAAACTCTCTTGCTCGCCCCGAGCTTCGTGGACGCCGATCCTCGCGAGCTGGGCCAGGCCCTCACCGACTTCGAATGGCTGGCGACCGGGCGCGTCGACGGCGCCGGTTTACCGGTGGGCGACCTCGATACCTGGCTGACCGTGATGATCGGGAGTTCTCCCGTGAACGAGGTTCCGGCGGAACTGGCCCCGGCCCCGCCGGCCGCGCCGCTGGCGATCGGGTTCTACCGGAAGAAGCGCACGCTGCCCTGGTTGGTGGCGGCTCTGGTGACTGCCCAGGGTGGGGAAGCCGAGTTGCCGGAACTGCTGGCCGCGGCGGCGGCCGTCCCCGACGACTCGCCGGCGGCTGTCACCGTCGGTTTCCACCGCGCCCGCCTGCTGCTCACCCGCGCCACTCCCGAGGCCGACGGCGATGCGCGGGAGTTGCTGGACGGCCTCCTGCGCCGACCCGGCCTCGCGCCGGCCGTCGGCAACCGCCTCAAGTTCCTCCGGGCCGGCCTGGCGCCGACTCTCGACGAGTTCCTGCGGTTTTCCCTCGTGACCCCGGTCGAGATGGGCTTCGACGACGGCGGCTCCCAGCTCTGGCCCGAGGAGCCCGCCGTGCCGCCCCCGCTCGTCTTGACCGACGAGGCCATCGCCCACTTGAACCGTTCGGTACCGACGCGCGAGCTCGCTCGCCTCGCGGGTGTTAGCGAGCTGCTGCCTGCCGAGTGGCGGCAGCGAATCGGCCTCGCGGCCTGGGTGGGGGCGATCCTCGAGAAGGACGCCGCGGTCGCCGCGGGCCTCGTGCCCGTGTTGCGGCCGGTGGTACCGCCGGCGCTGGCCGCGGACCTGGAAGCCTGGCTCGGAGCGGCGAGCGGCGAGCGCGATTTTCTCGCCCACTGGACGATCCTGCGCTGGCCGGGGCTTTCGCCGCGCATCGCCGACGATGTCGGTCGGCGCACGCCGCTCGACGAGATGGATTCACTGCGCGAGAACGGCTGGTGTGAAAAAGGCGGGCTTTACGGGCCGACGGAACTGGTGCCGGTGCGGTTTCTGTCCGCCGCCGTCCAGCAAGCCGCCGCCAGCGACGAGCCGTGGCCGGATCTGAAAGCCACCGCACTCGAAATCGGCCCCCGGGTGATCACCTATGCCGAGGCCCACGGTGACGACCCGCGGGTGCCCGAGGCCCTGCACCGGCTGGTGCGTTTCACCCGCGTCGGCTGCGCTTGGGGGGATGAAGTGGGAGTCGTGTCGAAACGTGCCTTCGACCTGCTGCATCGCCGGTACCCACGGAGTGAGTGGGCGGCCAAGACACCCTATTGGTTCAAGGGGTGAGGACGCCGCAGGAAACCCCGGGATCGAGAGTTCCACTGCACACGAACGAGGGGCGCTCTCCGCCCCACTAGCCCAACGAGGAGAACACCATGACTCGCCGCCTTTTCTTGATTGCCCTGGTCGCCGTCCTGCTCGTCCCCGCCGTTGCCGAGGCCGGCCGGCGCTGGGAACTGCTCGGGACCCTGACCGTGTCCGATGCCGTCGACCACGACACCCTGGTCGTCACCGCCGCCCGCGGCACCTTCCGGCGCATCAAGATCCAAGTCGAGGACCGCGCCGTGCAGTTCCGCGAAGTGAAGATCCACTTCGGCAGCGGCGACAGCCAGAACGTCGAGTTGCGGCGGGTGATCCCGGCCGGCGGCGAATCGCGTCTCATCGACATCGAAGGCCGCGGCGACCGGGTCATCCGTTCGATCGAGTTTCTCTACGACGCCCAGTCCTTGGGCGGCAAAGCTAAGGTCAAGGTCTGGGCAAAGAACTGATCGTCAGCAGCAACTGTCGTAACAGGCCGAGCGCTGGTCGGCGCATTCCGCGATGCAGTCGCGGGTCCGGCACTGGTCGCGACACTCGAAGTACTCGGTGAGACAGGCGCTGCGGCAGGCCAAGCAGGTGCTACAGCAGTTCTGGGTGACGCCGTCGCAGACGACGCAGTCGCCACCGCCCGAGGTGGTGCAGTTCCCGGTGGCACTCGAGCAGGAGATTTGAATCGACGACGTGCACTGGATCGCCACGGTGCACGCCGCCAGCTCCTGCACCGGCTGGAGCAGCTGCTCGAGGGACGGCTCGTCCGTCGCCAGGCAACGGGCGGCGGGGGCGGCCGCCTCGGCCGAGGCGGGAGCGACGAAGCCGAATCCGAGCACGACGAGAAGGCCGAAACCCATCAAGGCGACACGAGACTCCACGAGTCTTCTCACACGAACCTCCGGAAAACAGATACGGCCATGCGTTCATTCGCACAGGTGTATCGACTATAGCGGATAGCGCCGCGTCTTCGGACCGCAAGGCGGCCGGGACGATCTGGGTTGCGCGGGTGTTCGGGCTCAGGGCCGGGCGCGGTAAACTCCCACGCCAGAAAACCCAGCTATCTCCCGAGGAGGACCGATGGACGCTCCCGAGACGAAGTCTTTGCCGGAGAACGCCTACCGCCCGTTGAAGGACGGCGAGCGGTACGAGCCTTTGGTGCCGGCCACGGCACGGGTGGAGGAGGGCTCCTGGCGGGCCATCGCGTGGGGCTTGTTCCTGTGCGTCGTGTTCACCGTCGCCTCGGCCTACTCGGGGCTCAAGGTCGGGCAGGTGATGGAAGCGTCCATCCCGATCTCGATTCTGGCCATCGGTCTCGCCCGGGTCTACGGGCGCCGTTCGACGGTGCTCGAGAACGTCATCATCTCCGGGGTGGGCGGCACCTCCGGCGCCATGGTGGCGGGCGCCGTGTTCACGCTGCCGGCGCTTTACATCTTGAAGCTCGATCCTCACCCGCTCCAGACCACCTTCATCTGTCTCGCGGGCGCATGCTTGGGCGTGTTGTTCCTGATTCCCCTGCGGCGCTACTTCGTGCGCGACATGCACGGCGAATTTCCGTACCCCGAGGCGACGGCCATCACGGAAGTGCTGGTCACCGGCGAGCGGGGCGGCTCCCAGGCCAAGCTGCTGCTCCAGGCCACGGGGATTTCCGCGGCCTACGACTTCCTCCTGACGACCTTCCACACCTGGCGCGAGACCCTCGATTTCCGCTTCCTGCCCTACGTCGAGCAGCTCAAGGAAAAGGCCCGCATGGCGATTGGGTTCGACGCTGTGGCGCTCATCCTGGGGCTCGGCTACGTCATGGGCCTGCGCTCGTCGATGATCCTGTGCGCCGGTGGGGTGTTGTCGAACTTCATCCTCGTGCCGTTGATCTGGATGGTCGGCCAGAACTTCCCCGAGGCGGTCTACCCCGGCACCGTGCCGATCTCGGGGATGGACGCCACGGCGATTTTCCGCGGCTACGTGCGCTTCATCGGCGTCGGTGCCATCGCCTCGGCGGGCATCCTGGGGATCATCAAGTCGCTGAAGATCGTCGTCGGCAGCTTCAAGGTCGCCGCCCAGACGTTCAAGGGCGGCGCCAAGGTCGAGGAGCGCACCGACCGTGATCTGCCGATTGCCTGGGTGATCGGCGGCATTCTGGTCGCCACGCTCGCGGCGGGGGTGTTCCTCTCGACGCTCGGCGTCGGCCTGACGGCGACGCTCGTGGGCCTGCTGCTGGTGCTGCTGTTCTCCTTCTTCTTCACCTCCGTGGCCGCCAATGCCATCGCCTACACGGCGCGCAACCCGGTCTCCGGCATGACCATGCTGACGATCATCGTGTCCTCCGTGGTGCTCTTGAAGTTCGGCGTCTCGGGCACCAGCGGCATGTTCTTCGTGATGGCGATCGCGGGCATGGTGTGCACGGCGCTGTCGCTCTCGGGCCAGACGATCACCGATTTGAAGACCGGCTACTGGCTGGGCTCGACCCCGGCGGTGCAGGAGAAGCTCAAGTTTTGGGGCATCCTCGTGTCGGCCGTGGCCGCCGCCCTGACGGTGGTGCTGCTCGCCCAGACCAACCAGTTCGGCGAAGCGGTGCCGGGGGATCTTCGGCCGGTGTTGCCGGCGCCCCAGGCCTCGCTCATGAAGGCCCTGGTCGAGGGGTTCATGAGCCAGCAGCCGGTGGCCTACATCCTGTTTGGCGTCGGCGCCATGGTGACCTTGGTGATGGAGATGCTCGGCGTGCCGGCCCTGCTCTTCGCCCTCGGCATGTACCTGCCGCTGAACCTCAACCTGCCGGCCCTCGTCGGCGGCTTCCTCGCCCACTGGGTGACCGGTCGCTCCGAGCGCCTGGGCGGCGAACGTGGCCGCGGCCTGCGCGAGCGCGGCGTGATCATCGCCTCCGGTCTCATGGCCGGCGGCGCCCTCGGCGGTGTCTTCGGCGCCCTCCTGCGTCTCACGGACGGCTACAACGAAGAGGGCATCAAGTCCGCCGTGAGTGGCTTCTACGCCGGCTTCGGCGGCGAAAACGCGGCCCAGATCGTCTCGCTGGTGCTGTTCCTCGGTCTGTGTGTCTACGTCTGGCGCGGAGCGACGCGGGAAAAGGCTGGATGAGCGCCGGCGTGAAGAGCGGGCCGAGTGTGCCGGCGACAGGTCGCTACGTGGCGACCCTCGCCGGCCTGTTCGCCGCGCTCTTCGCAGTGCTCGCCATCCGGCCGTTCAACCGCCACGACTGGGCGCTCGAAAACGCGCTGGTCGTCGCCGCCGTCCTGCTCCTCGCCTGGACGTGGGCCCGCGCCCGGCTCTCGGCGTCGTCCTACACCCTTCTCTTCCTGTTCCTCTGTCTGCACGAGATCGGGTCCCACTACACCTATTCCGAGGTGCCCTCCGACGCCTGGTGGCAGGCCCTGACCGGCTCGACCTTCAATTCCCTGGTGGGCTGGGAGCGCAACAACTTCGACCGCGTCATCCACTTCTCCTACGGCCTACTGCTCGCCCTGCCCATCCGCGAGCTGGTGGTACCGATGGCCGGAGTCCGCGGCTTCTGGAGCTACTTCCTCCCCCTCGATCTCGTCATCTCCTCGTCCGCCCTCTACGAGCTGATCGAATGGGGCGCGGCCGAATTCTTCGGAGGCGAGCTAGGCGCCGCCTACCTCGGCACCCAGGGTGACATCTGGGATGCGCACAAGGACATGGCCCTGGCGAGTGGCGGCGCGTTGGTGGCGGTTTTGTGGGCGGGGTGGTGGGGTGGGCGGGAGGGTAGGTATCGGTTGCCATGACAACTGGTGGCCTGTCCTGAGACTACTTGAGCCTGAGGGCAGGTAGCCAGGCCCCGTCTTGCCAGTCGTAGACATGCACCTGCCGCAGGGTCTTTGGCAGTAGGACTCGGCCGACTTCAACGGACGCCCCCAGCGGGGTGGCCGGATACAAGTGCAGAACCTGGGCTCCGGCGCGAATCAGGCTCATGAGGAACTGGTTGAACGTCCGGCGGAACTCCGCCATGTGCGACTCGGTGCGAATGATCCCCCGCCCTGGGTCCTCTGCACGGAACTCGACGGAGAGGCGAGAGTCGTCCGGGAGGTTTACCAGGTTGCTGATGCTGATAGCTACGGAGACCTCAGGGGGGAGGGCTGCAGGCACGTTGAAACAAAAACTCGGTGTGGGACAATGTTCGCGGGTGTCCCACAACCAGCGTTCTGAAGGTAGGTCTAAAACGGAGGCTTCCACCTTGTCGCCCACCAAGGCTCCTAGCTTCATCAGCATCGGAATGGGCGCGAAAGCTGCGATTGTGAGGTGGCTCGCCTCACTGAGTTCGGGGTGAATTCGACGCTCGTACATGTCTTCAAGGGCACGCTGAGCCCGAGCCCAGAACGCTGCGTCCCCATCCAGTAAATCAAAGTCGCTCTTGTTGATGCGCACTCCGCGCCCAAGCGGGAACCGGGTGTGGCGAGAGTTTGCGAGCATGGCATGGTGGACATCGTCTAGTTCGACGACGGGGATGTGTGGCCCTACCGGGAAAGTCATAACGATGGGTAGGCTGAGCTTAACGCCGGTCGCGGAGTAAACAATTTCGATCCGCTCCTCGTGTTCGCGCTTCATCTCCTGTAGCTGCTCGTTGGTATAAGGGTTCTGCTTTCCGCGTCGGTCGATGCGGTCGTGGCAGTCGAAGCAGGCGAGCATCAGGTTGCTAGGATCCTTTGCCAAGCGCTCGGATTCGCCCGCGACGCCGCGCGCACCATCAGGGCTATCCGCGATGATGTGTGCGTACTCGCCGACCAAGCACCTCTCCTTTGTCAGGAAGTCGCGGTCCACGGGCTTGGCACAGCCTCGGAACTCACACCGCCCTGCGGCAGCGATCCATAGGTCTCGGCGCACATCTACTGGAATGCGAGCGCGCTTCTGATTTCTAGCCATCTTTCGGCTCCTCGATCAGCTCTCGAAAAGCGCCACGACGGCTCAGGCACCACACCCGGATGCGCTCCGTGCCAACGATCGGGAAGAACAGCTGCTCCCCCTCAAAGGTGTCGTGGGCAATAGCGTGCTGCCAGTCCGCCCGATCGATGCTACTCGGAGTGGGGTCCTTCTGAGGATGTGTGTGCCAAAGCCCAAGGTAGGCCATGGTGCTCCGTTGCGCCTGCCAGCGCTCGCGAGCAAGCGACTCGTGCTTCTTGGACCTGAAGAAGCCAAATCGGCTGCGCCGGTCGGTGTCCTGAGGCGTCGTCACTTCGTCGACCACAATGTCTGGGGCGTCGAGCAAGTGTCTACCTAGCAACACGCCGCCCGCCTCGGCGTTCCACCACCGACACTGCGCGAAGGCCTGCATCTGCTCGACAGCGTGCTCGACGAAGATGACACGCTGTCCTGGGGCGACGCGGAACACTAGGTTCACTGGCCGCCTCGGCAGCGCCCGCAAGGTCGTCCAAACACACGCAATGTCGCCTCGGCGTCCGGAGTAGTGGCAGCAGCCTTCCACCAACTCGTAGTTCGCAAGCCTTCTTTCGCAGCAGCCGTGCCTGGCCCAACCCAGAACTTATATTTCGGCTTCTTGTCGGCGTTGAGTGCAGTCAGCAAGAGTTCCGCTGCCTGCAGGCCGGTACGCCGAGCTTGTATTGCACCGAAGGGAATGAAGGTGCTCGAGCACCCGGTCAGATTGCGGGAAATTCGCTGGTTGGGTTCGAGAAATGCGGTTTTTGAGTGGAGCGCCTCTAGCCCTTCCTCATCTC
>JANRLG010000121.1:0-8300 GCA_033762835.1 Thermoanaerobaculia bacterium | reverse complement strand
TTGCCCGAGATCATGTCGCAGATCTGGCCGAGGTTGTCGACCTGGGCCGGCGTCGCCTCGCCCTTATAGATCTTCTTGAGCAGGATCTCCATCCAGTTCGTGCCCTCGCGGCAGGGCGTGCACTGGCCGCAGGACTCGTGGTTGAAGAACTTGGCGAGGCGTAACACGGCGCCCACGAGGCTGACCGTGTCGTCCATCACCATGACCGCGGCCGAGCCGAGCATGCTGCCGGCTTTCGCCACGCGGTCGAAGTCGAGTTGCAAATCGAGGTGCTCGGGGCCCAGGAGGGCCGCCGAGGCGCCGCCCGGAATGTAGGCCTTGAGCGTTCCGCCGCGGTACATGCCGCCCGCGGCTTCCAGCAGCTCCGAGAACTTCACGCCGAGCGGGAACTCGTAGGTGCCCGGGCGTTCGACGTGTCCCGAGATGCAGTACAGCTTCGGTCCGGTGTTGCGTTCGTCGGTGCCGATGGCCTTGAACCAGGCCGCTCCGCGGGTGACGATCGAGGGCACGCAGGCGAGGGTCTCGACGTTGTTGATCACCGTCGGCGAACCGAAGGCGCCGACGACGGCGGGGAAGGGCGGCTTGACCCGCGGTTGCCCGCGTTTGCCCTCGAGGGACTCGAGCAGGCCGGTCTCTTCGCCGCAGATGTAAGCCCCGGCGCCGCGGTGAACGTAAACGTTGTGTTTGAAGTTCGAGCCGAGGACGTGGTCCCCGAGGATGCCGTTCTCGTAGCAGTCGCGGATGGCGCGTTCGAGGGTGGCGATCGACTCGGTGTATTCCCCGCGGACGTAGATGTAGGAGGTCGCGGCACCGACGGCGTAGCCGGCGAGCGTGCAGCCTTCGATCAGCAAGTGCGGATCGTGCTCCATGATCACCCGGTCCTTGAAGGTGCCGGGTTCGCTTTCGTCGGCGTTGCAGACGATGTACTTGGGTTTGTCGTTGCCCTTCGGAATGAAGCTCCACTTCATCCCGGTGGGGAACCCGGCGCCGCCGCGGCCACGCAGGCCGGAGGCCTTGACCTCTTCGATCAGCTCCTCGGGTTGTCCCTTGAGCGCCTTGGCCAGGGCCTCGTAGCCGCCGCCTTGGCGGTAACCCGCCACGGTGCGCGCTTCGGGTTTGCCGACGTTCTTGGTCAGAACCGGTTCGAAGGCCATTATTCGAGCTCCTCGAGGATCTGGCGGACCCGCGCCGGCGTGAGCTTTTCGTAGTACGTCTCGTCGATCATGGCCATGGGCGCGGTGTCGCAGGAGCCGAGGCACTCGAAGTGGACGTAGGAGCACTTGCCGTCGGGGGTGACTTCGTCCTCGCCGACGCCGAGCGCCTGCTCCAGGGTCTCCATGATCTCGCTGGAGCCGCGCAGCTGGCAGGACAGGTTCGTGCAGACCCGGATGCGATGGCGCCCCACCGGCTTTTGGTGGAACAAGTCGTAGAAGGTGACGACGCCGTAGACCTCGGCCGGCGGAATACCGAGCTCCTGGGAGACGGCGCGGATCGCCTCGTCGGGCAACCAACCGCCCCAGTGCTTCTGGGCGAGGTGCAAGACCGGGATCAAGGCGGCCTTGGTGCCGGGGGGGTAACAGGACCGGATCTCGGCAACCCGGGCCCGCATCTCGGGAGTGAATTCGGTGCGAATCTCAGGAGAAGCGGCGCTCATCAGGGCTCTCCCCTCCGGGCGAAGCTCGCGCCCTTGGCGCCCAGATCGAGGCCACCCTTCTTCAAGACGTAGGCGTAACCCACGAGGATCAGGGCGACGAACACCAAGATCGCCCAGAACAGGTTCCAGCCGCCGTCGCGGATGACCAAGGTCCAGGGGAACAGGAAGGCCGCCTCGAGGTCGAAGACGATGAAGTCGATGGCGACCAGGAAGAACAGGACGGAGATCCGCTTGTGGGAACGGTCGAGCAAGGGCATGCCCGACTCGTACGGTGTCAGCTTTACTCGCCCGCCCACCTGCGCACCCGCGAAGTAGGAGATGCCGAGCATCGCAACGCCGATCAGGATCGCGATCCCGAGGGCCAGGAGGACCGGAAAGTAGTCGTGCGGCAAGGGTGCTTTACGCCTCCCGGGGTCCGCGGCTCTAAAGGCCGATCTGCCCCGCGTCGATATCAGATCCGGCTAGTGGGCCGCCTTGGTTCCCGCGCGCGGCCCGGCCCGGGACGAGTCCTCGGGGTGCAGGGTCGCGTGACGGGAAGGCGGTCTGATTGCCTCGTGAAGGATGTCACAAGGTCCCCGGGCGAGACAAGGCGGAAGCGAGGATCCGTTTACCTTGTCTCGTTTGCGCCAAGTCGCGACACCCTTAGATACATCATCGCTTGCCTTAGATTCCCGTGGCCGGGAGTACTGAAAGGAGATTTGTGATGGTTCGTCGGATCCTCGCCTTGTCCGTGTTCCTCGCCTTGGTCGCCGCTACCGCGGGCTGGGCACAGTTCCCCGTCGTGATCCGGACTGGAGACGACTCGTGGGTGACGCCCGCGGGCGGTACCTTCGTCTCGTTCGGTGCCAATCCCATTCCCGCGGGCTTCTTCGGAGCTGGCTCGAACCCCTTCGCCGGCACCGTTGGCTTCATCGGCCAGAACATCCCCACGGCGCCGGTGGGGGCGCTCAATCCTGCCGACACCTTGGTGACGCGGCTCAACAATCTGTCGTTCCCCGCGCTGGGTACCTTGACCACCCGCATTCAGATCAAAGCGTTGTCCCTGCGTTCCTCGGCGCCCATCAACGTGACGTACGGCGGCGGCGCCGTCGAGCAGTGGAACGTGGTACTGACCCTGTCGGCCGTGGTCCCCCAGCCGACCGGCACGATGGCCGTGAATCTGGCCTGCGTCAACGGCGGCGGCACCTTCGCCTCGGCTCTGCCGGTCGTGCCCCGGTTCATCTTCACCAACGTGCTGACCGGCGTCACCCTCGTGCTCGATTGCGGCACCTCGGGCAACGGCGTCTGCGGCCCGGTGACGATCAACGCCAACAGCTGCTGGTCGCGGCCGAATCCGCTCGGCCCGGCGAGCGCCGCCTGCTTGCCGCCGATCCCGGCTGGCGTCCAGGTCGACGGCAACATCAACGGCGTGTTCGACTACGTGACGATCGGCCGTCGCGATCTCCTGGCCGGCGTCCAGGGTTGCGGCGTCGGCGCCGGTTGCACCTACTGCACCTCTACCGAAGCGCATCCGGTCGGCGCCCAGCATCAGGTGGTCGGCGGCTCCTGCCCCCAGGTGACGCCCATCCCGATCGCGACCGACGTCGTCCGTAACGCCGCTCAGGTGATCAAGTGCGTGGCGTCGGGCGTCGACATCAGCCAGACCAAGATCCTGACCGACTTCAAGTTCAGCGGCCCGATCGTCTTCGATGTGATCCAGGCCGAAGAGCCGGTCGACGCCAACGGCGCCGACGGCAACGACGGTAACTGAGCTCGCTCGCCTTGCCGAACCGGTCCCTCGGTCCATCCGGGGGGCCGGTTTCCCGTCTCAAGGTGTCTTCGGTCCACCCTTTTTTCTGTAAAGTTCCCGCCCGTGCGCCGCGACGTCATCGCCGTCATTCCCGCTTATCAGTGTGCCGTGACCTTGGGCGAGGTCGTGGCGGGGGTGCGCCGTCACCTCGACGAGGTCGTCGTCGTCGATGACGGCTCCACCGATGGCTGCGGCGAAGTCGCGAGAAAAGCCGGGGCGAGGGTCGTCAGCCACGATCACAACCGCGGCAAGGGCCACGCGCTCCAGACCGGTTGCGCCGCCGCCCTAGCCTGGGGGCGTGAGCCGGGCCATCCGCCCGTCGCGGCCCTCGTACTCCTCGACGGCGACGGTCAGCACGACCCCGAGGATCTGCCCCAGCTGCTGGCGGCCTGGGATCGCGGCGACGTCGATCTGCTGGTCGGGGCGCGATTGAAGGACCGAGCCAAGATCCCCAGTCATCGCTACTGGACCAACACCATCGGCTCGAAGCTGCTGTCGATCATCACCGGCACCGGCCTCGAAGACAGCCAATCCGGTTACCGCGTCATCCGTGCTGAGCTCTGGGAGCGCCTGGGCTTGCGTTCCGGCGGCTACGCCATCGAATCCGAAATGCTCATCAAGGCGGCCAAGCGGCGCGCCCGCATCGCCCACGCGCGGGTGCGGACGATCTACCACGACCGTGTGCCGAGCTTCTACCGCCCGGTGCTCGACACCACCCGGATCACCCTGGCCTCTGTCTACCACCGTCTGTTCAGCTCATGAGGCGCGGCGAAGCGGCGATTTTTCCCGGCCAGTTGGCAGAACGGGTGGGCATGGGGCGGACCTTGGCGGCGACGTCGCCGGCCGCGGCGGCGGTGCTCGCGGAAGCGGAAGAAGAACTCGGGAGAGAGTTGGGCGGGGAGCTGCGGCGGGTGCTCTTCGAAGGCCCCGCCGAGCGCTTGGCGACGCCGTTCTTCGCCCAGACCGGGGTCGTCGTGGTCGGGCTCATGTCCTACGCGGCGCTCGAGGAGGCGGAGGTCGAGGTCGGCGCCACGGCGGGCTACAGCCTCGGCGTGCTGGCGGCCCTCGCGGCTGCGGAGGCGCTGACCCTTGCGGAGGTGCTGGCCGTCATTGACCGCCAGATCGCGAGTTACGACCGCCACCTCGGGCACTTCGACGGCGCCATGGCGGCGGTCACGGGCCTCGGGGAAGCTGCTCTCCGCGAGCTGGCCGCCCTGGCGAGCCGCCCGGACGACTCGGTCGAGATCGGCAACTTCAACAACGGCCACCAGTTCGTGCTCACCGGCTCCCGCGCGGCAGTCCTCCGCGCCATCGAGCTGGCGACGCCGACCGCCCTCGGTGTGCGCCTGTTGCCGATCACCTGGCCGGTCCATTCGGTCTACTTCGAACCCGTGGCCCGGGAGCTCCTCGCCGAGCTACCCGCCCTCCTCCGCCCGCGCCGTCCGCGCATGCCGGTCTACTCCCCGATCACCGGCGAACCGGTGGGCGACGAGCACGAAGTCCTCGAGCTCGTCGCCACCGAAATCGCCCGCCCCGTCCGCTGGCATCAACTCGTCGCCGCCATGCGCCGCGACGGCCACCTCCACTTCACCGAATGCGGCCCCTCCAGCGACCTCGCCCGCATGGTCCGCTGGATCGACCGCCGAGCCGTGGTGCGGTCGATGGGGGAGGGTGGGCTCGGGCAGCAGGGCTGAGGCCGCCCGGGGTGGCGGTCAGGCCGACGACACCCCCGCGGATAGGGTCGTAAAGACCGGGACGTTGCTCGACTCTCTCCGTCTACTTTCCCAGAAGCGAGCCCAGGCCGAGCCCGCCTCTACCGCCCCGAATCCCCACCCCTTTCGAGCCGCTGCTCGATCCTGGCTTCCCAGTCGCGGATGTTCCGGTCCACCTGTTCGATCTCGCTGTCGAGCTCTCCGAGGCGCAGGTCGGCTTCGGTGAGCCGGGCCTTGAGGCGCTTGACCTCGGAGTCGAACAGGGCGGGCCGGATGGCGGATTCGGGGTCGGCAGCGACCGGGGTGCGGTCTTCGAGGGCGTCGTGGGCGGCGAGGGCCGTCTGCAACTGCTGGAACTCGGCGTAGTCCGCCGCTCGTTTCGAGCGCAGATCGCGGCGCTCGGAATCCAACGGCGCGCGTTTCAGGTAAGCGAGCTCCACACGGCGGAGCAGGAGATCCGTCATCTGGCCGTCGGATTGTCGCCGGAGAACGGTCACGAGGTCGCGCAGCGTGCGCTCGAGGGTCGTGATGCGCTCCTCGAGAGCGGCCGTCGCCGTGGGCGCCGCTTGACCGGCGGCCCCGTGCGGGATGGCGAGAAAACAGAGGACCGTGGCGAAGGCCGCGAGGGGGAACCGGGACATGACGAGCTCCTTTCGCAGGTCAGCGAATTCTAGGGGCGATCGGGGGCTTTCGAATCGCCCGGAAGGGTAGGGGGTGGCGGGGCAGGAACCTGCTCGGCAGGGTGGGGAGGCGGCCGCCCGGCAAGGTGTTTTGTGTACTGCATTGCAGCAACGATGATTATTTTGCGTTCCCGCTGGGAAACGAGCCCGAAAAAAGGAGGGCGATCATGACCGACAAGAAGAAATCGCTCGAGGACATCCGGAGCGCCGTTGAAGAGGGCGAGGGCTTCGAAGTGGAGAGGGGCCTGACCGACGACGATCTCGAGGCGGTTAGTGGTGGTGAGTGCCTGTGCAAGTGCAGCGCCACGCTGGACTGTGGCGGTGGCGGAGGGGGCGGAGGGCGTGCCTTCGACGACCAGTAGGCAGCAGGTTCGAAGGGGGGCATCAGGCCCCCCTTCGGCATTCCGGTCCAGTTCCACGGAGGTGCACCATGACGAGCGAACGTGGCGTCGATACCGATTGGATTCCCCCCTTGCTACCGGAGCTCGAGGTGATCGAGCGCGATGGGCGCTGGTTGTGCCTCAATCCGCGAGTTCCTGCCTGGATTGTCACCCAACGTCCGGGCGCTCTGTTGCTCCAAATGATCGACGGCGAGAGCTCGGTTTCCGACTACGAACGTCTGCTCGCGGCTCACGGCATTCCGAGCGCTGCGGTGGGCGAGTTCTTCGCCGCCGCCGCGGCAGCCAAGTTGTTCGACCCGGAGAGCTCGGCCGGCCTGCGAACGCCCTGGCAGGAGCGCAAGCTCACCGCGCTGTATGTGCACTTGACCAACCGTTGCAACCTTCAGTGCTCCTATTGCTATCGCGAGTCGTCTCCACACCTGCCGATTCTTCACGACGCGGGTCGCTTCAGCGCTATGTTCGAGTACGTCAAACCCTTTGCCGCGCCGCGCCTGGAGGTCACCTTTTCCGGCGGTGAGCCGACCATGCACCCGGGATTCCGCAGCGTGGTCGAGACGTCGAGTCGGCTCGGTTACCGCAACCTACTGCTGACCAACGCCACGCGACTCGACGCCGACCTGCTGCCCTTCGTTCGCGAGCATTTCCGCCTGGTGAAGATCAGCTTGGACGGGCCGAACGAGGAGATCCACTCCCGGACCCGCGGCAAGGGCAACTTCGATCGCGTCATCCGCTCGATCGAGAAACTCGTGGCCCTGGGCGCCAACGTTCTGGTTCAGGTGACCTTGTCGAAGAGCGCGCTCTCCTTCGTGCGGGATATTCGTGCGATTCTGCCGGAAGCTCCCAACCTAAAGCTCGTCTACACGCCGCTGTTCACGATGGGCCGGGGCGCAGAGCTGGCACCCGAGGCCCCCGACAACGACGACTTCTACGCTTTCGCGAAGATCCAGGGCAGCAAGCGGCGCTACGTGCCCGGCCAGCCATCCCGGTCCTGTCACGCAGCTGCCGGAAGCTTGAGCATCGCCGACACGGGCGACGTGTATCCCTGCCATCTCTTCCACTTCGAGCCGTTCCGGCTGGGCAACATCTTCCACGATCCGTTCGAGCAGATCTTCTTCTCGGACCGTGCCCGCGAGTTCGTCGGGGCGATGGACGTCGAAGCCAACAATCCGACTTGCGCGGACTGTTCGGTGCGTCTGCTGTGCAGCGGGGGATGCCACGGCAACACCCTGTACTCGATCGGGAGCTTCCGCGGACCGGACTCGTGTTGCGACTACCTGAAGCGGTCGATCGTGGACAATCTGTTCGCGCCCCCGGCCCAGGACCAGACCACCTTCCAGACTTCCCTGTGATGCCAAAAAGCGGCGCCTGGGGCCTTCGACCCCAGGCGCTGTCGCTGCTTACGGCTCGAACGCCTTCGCATCCACCGCCGGATTCACCTCGACGGCCGTCAGCTCGACGTCCGTGCCGGGTTGGCCGTTCCACAGGCTGACGGTGCGGTGGGGGAGCACCAGGCCGCCCGCGGGGCGGAAGTCGGTGAAGCGTTGGGTGATGGTGCCGGGGGCGCCGCCGGGGCCGGAGCCTTGGTAGGAGGACTCGAGGATGCGGCCCGTTTCGAGGTCGATCGCGAGCGTCGTGACGTCGCCCTCGTAGTCGATCTGGACGCGCTCCACGGCGGTGCCGTCGACCTCGCCGGTGCCGGCGGACGTTGCCTGGAAGCCGGCACCGTTGCGCGCTTTGATCAAAGCGAAGAAGTGCCGGCGGAAGTCGCGGCGCATGTCGTCGCCGGCCGAGCCCGGCAATGGGAGGGTGCCCTGGGGGCTCCTCATGAAGGCGCCGGTGGGGCTCGCCGCGACGACCATTTCGCCCCCGACCGACGAGATCTCCTGCCGGAAGTGGTCCGGGAACATCGAGGTGGCGGTGATCGTCGCCTCCATCGTCTGGCCACCCAGGGTTTGCACCGCCTTGGCGACTTGGCGCAGCGTCTTGACGCCGTCGACTTGGGGCGCGCCGCCCAAGGCGTTGACGGCGGCCTCGAGCAGCTGCTTCGCGCGCGCCTGGCCCTCG
>JANRLG010000120.1:0-1713 GCA_033762835.1 Thermoanaerobaculia bacterium | reverse complement strand
GCCGTTGTGGGCGATGGCGAGCTTGCCCTTGGCGCAATCGACGGTGAGCGGCTGGGCGTTGGTGAGGTTCGACGAGCCGGTGGTCGAGTAGCGCGTGTGGCCGATGGCGGAGTTGCCGACGAGCTTGTGCAGCACATCACCGGTGAAGATGTTCGGCACGAGCCCCATGCCGCGGTGGACGCAGAACTGCTTGCCGTCGGTGGTGACGATGCCGGCGGATTCCTGGCCGCGGTGCTGGAGCTGGTAGAGCCCGTAGTAGGTGAGCTCGGCGGCGTTCGGATGGCCGTAGATGCCGAACACGCCGCAGTAGTGCTTCGGATGGTCTTGCACGTGAGGACGGGATTGAGGCGACGACGGCGACGGAGGGGAAGGGGATTCTTTTTCCGCCGACAAGCAGCGGCACAGCCCGACAGGGTGGCCGGGAGACGCCAGCCGGTCTGCCACGATGAGAAGACGTGCCTCTCCCGCAAACAAAAGAGCCGCCCGGGTGGGCGGCGCAGATCATCTGGCCTGAGGGAGCGGCACGCCGGCTCAGCGGTCCGAGGTGCGGTAGAGCAGCCAGCGGATGTCCTGCTTGTCCTGGGCGGTGTTCAATTGCGGGCTGGCGAAGCCGCCGCCGTTCGCCCTGACGGCCACCCGGCCGGTTTTGCCCAGCCATTTGTGGATCTCGGAGTGCCCGTCCACGAACGAGAACCCGGCCGCGCCGTTATGGTAAGAGGCGGGCAGGTCGCCCCAACTGGCGGGAACACTGGCGACGTTGTCGGACAGCGGGTTGTAGCTTCCCGGGTTGTTCAGGTAGTAGCCGTCGTTGATCGAGTCCGGGTGCTCGTCGAGCATCACCATGGTGTCTGCCGGCCGGGTGACGGCGCTCTCCTTGAGGAACTGCCGGAAATCCACATAACGGTTCCGGCCCCGGCTCTCCGAAGCGCCCGCATCGGCGGGCTGGGCATACTGTCCGAAGCAGGCGTTCATCGCGAGGCTGCGGGCGCGCTTGGTGAAGCCTTTGGACCGTTGCTGGGCGCTCAGGAACCGGTCCGCCGGACAGAGGTAAGCGCCCACAGATTTGCCGACATAAGGGGCATAGGGGCCTTTCCCGAGATAGACGAGGTTCGTGACGTATTCCTCGGTGCCGAAGGTCATCACGTTGTTCACCCAGTTGCGGTAGCCCCGGTTCTCGTCCGTCCGTCCCAAGGTGATGGTCGCGGTCGTCGTGTCGATGCCGAAGTTGTTCACGACATTGTCGTTGTTGTCCCCGGCGTAGGATTTCCAAGCGAGCATGAGCTGACGCGTGTTGTTCATGCACTGGATGCCCTGCGCCTTGCTCTTCGCTTTGCCCAAGGCGGGGAGCAACATGCCGGCAAGGATCGCGATGATGGCGATCACGACGAGCAGTTCGATGAGGGTGAAGCCGGAGCTTCTGGAGGACGATGCGCGTGGTCTCATAGATGTCAGGGGCTTGTGGGCGGTGCCGATACGGATGGAGAGACATCCTCGAAAAGGCAAGCCCGTGGTGATGGAAGGGCGCTGGGGTCGGAACCCCAGCTTTAACCGGGCCTCGTGCCCGGATGCATGTTCATCCAGACCGAGCCGGCTAAAGCCGGGACTCCCAGCGGGACAGTGCCGAACGGCCCTCGCCGCCAGCGCGCAGCGTCCCGCGACATGGGCGGAAAAAAGGCCGCCGGTCTGTGCCGGCAGCCGTGCGAAGGGCGAAAG
>JANRLG010000119.1:0-2902 GCA_033762835.1 Thermoanaerobaculia bacterium | reverse complement strand
CAGCACGACGGCGACCACGAGGGGAGCCGCGAGCAAGGCGAAGAGCAGGATGCGGTTCTTGCGCAGGCGGCCCGGCACGGTCAGCGTGGGCAGCTCGAAGCGTTCGTCGCCGTAACGCAACACGAGCTCGGCCGTGATCATGACCACCCAGGAGAGCAGCACGGCACCGCAGGAAACGAACACGATGCCGTAGGGCGAAAGCGCCAGCAGGTTTTCGAGTAGCAACGGAGCGCCCCACAACGCCGTCGGTGCGATCGCCACGAGCGCCGCGCCGGTGAGCATCGGGAAGCGTAGGTGGAAGAGGTAGAGCAGGAGCCGCGACCGGTGCGGGCGGATCACCAGCCAGCCAGCCAAACCGAGCAGCGCGAGAAGCACCAGCAGTCGCATCGTCGTTCCAACGTTTTCCGGACGTACTCTACGGGGAACCCGACTCGGGCGTCGGGGGGTGAGGGGAGGAATCGAGAAAAATCTCCAGTGCCGGCGCCGCAGGAACCCTCGTGATCACTTTCCCCTCCCGTTGACGCCTTCTCCTCAAGGGCCTTCACATTCTCTTCGCCCTTCAGGAGGACGCCATGATTCGTTTCCTGCGCCTCGCCGTGTTTGCCCTCGTTGTTTTCGGGGCAGTGCCCGGGTGGGCACAGACTGACTGCTCGGGGGTCGAGCCCTATGTTTTCGTACTGCTCGACAGCTCGGGCTCGATGAACCACGCCCCCTTGTGCTCCCTCGCCGACCTCTCGCTCGGGAACTGCACCGAGTTGTGTCCGACGGGGGACTGCTGGCTGCCTCTCGACGGCGATGATCCGCGCTCGAAGTGGTACCTCGCGAAGCAAGCCCTCTACCAGGCGCTCGAAGGCGCGCCGGGTTTGCGCTTCGGCTTCGGTACCTACAATACCGACGAGTTGCGGGTGCGTGAAAAGCACTGGTCCTACCGGGCGGACACCGCGGGCCCCACGGTACCCGGCTGGGGGCCGTTTCCCGCTGTTGGGGACCGCGAGGTCTTCGGCGCCGTGTGGTCCTGCAGCAGTGCTGTGACAGACGGCGGGGTCGGCTGCACGGCGGCGAACCCCGCGGACTTGAGCGACGCCTGGGAGCGGGAGCGCATGCTCCAGTGGCCGAAGGCGGGGCGGTTGTTCACGACGGCCTCGACGTTTTTCGTCCGTCATGCCGGTGTCCTCTACCAAGTGCGCTACCAGCCACTCTTCGGCGGTACCCTGCCGGTCGCGAGCGTCTCGGTGACGGTTCGGCTCGAGCGGTGCCTTACTCCGACTTGTTCGACGCGCACACTCCTGGCCAGTCAGGTGGTGAGTTACTCGCAGCCGCTCGAGTTCGTCTCTTGGAGCCTTTCCGTGCAGCGGACGGAACCGGCCAAGGACTACTTTCCCAACTCCGTAGCGACTCACGCCGTCGCCACCAACACCTGCGGCGGCGGGGAAGGCAACGACGACTCACCGGCGGATTCGTACCTCGGGTACAACCTGCACCGGCCGACCGTCACCGATCCGCGCGGTACCCACCTGTCGGTCGGCGACCGAATTCCCTTGGATTGGGAGGCGGATCACCGGGTCGACGTGCAGCAGAGGCTGGCACCCAACCTAGTCCTCGGCGAATCGACGCCGCACTTCGGCACCGCCCGGTACCTGCGCAACGCGCCGAACCCGACCGAGTCCTTCCTGCGGCTGCAGACCGAGCTCGTCCGGCCGATCATCGCCGTAGGCTCGACGCCCCTCGGCGGGGCGCTCCGCTCGTTCCGAACCTGGTACGGGGGGAACGGCGCCGATCTCGGCTGGCAGGGAGTGGCAGGTGCCCTGGACCCGAGTTGGCTCTGCCGGTCCGTCGTCAAGTTGGTCCTGATCACCGACGGGGACGACACCTGCGGCGTCGACCCCTGCAACGAGGCCGCGGAGCTCTACTACCGCGGCGTCGAGACCCACGTGGTGCACTTCGGCGCCGCCCTCGAGCCTGGCTCGAAGCTCCCCTGCATCGCCTACAACGGCGCTACGGGCGCGCCCATCGAAGCGACCCACGGCCCGGCTCTCGAGGAGGCCCTGGCGGGTTTGTTCGCGTCGTTTGCGACGCCTTGAGGAGCCGGCCATCGCGAGGTGTGCCTCGGCGTGATGCCACGCGCCGAGACACACTCGTGTAAGCTTTTCTCCATGGTGTCGCTCGGTGAGGTCAGGGCCAGCTTACGGCGGGAACTCCCGCGGCTGCGGACGCAGTACGGCCTGCGGTCCCTCGCCGTCTTTGGCTCCGTGGCGCGTTGTGAACAGGGCGCCGACAGTGACGTCGATCTCGTAGCGAGCTTCATCGAAACCCCCAGTTTGCTGCGCCTGCTCGAAGTTCAAAACGATCTCTCCGACACCTTGGGGAACCGAGTCGACTTGGTGCTCGAGGACGGCTTGAAGCCGCTCATCGCCCGGAACATCTTGCGGGAACTGGTTCCGGTGTGAGTACTGCGCGTTCGGAAGTCCCCGCCACCACACCCGTTCCGACTCGCCTGCTGTCGACCGTCGACGCCTTCGTGGCGGAGCTCGGTGGGCGGCGGGGGGCGGCTGGGGCGGGGTCGGATCTCGAGCGGGATCTCGGGCTCGGCAGTCTCGAGCGCATCGAGCTTTTGACCCGCATCGAGCGTGATTTCGGCGTCACCTTGCCCGATGCCGCGGTGCGCGAGGCGCGCACGCCGGAGGCGCTGGTGCAGGCGGTGTTGCGCGCTCTGGCCTCGGGGGATACCGGCTTCGAGTTCCGCGCCGCGGCCGAGAGCCCGGTGGCCGCGGGCGGCGCGGCGGTGGTGCCGAGTTCGGTCTCGACCCTCGTCGAACTAGCCCGCTTCCGGGCCGAACACGATGGCGACCGGGTGCAGATGTCGCTGCTTGCGGACGACCTGACGCCGACGCCGATCACCTAC
>JANRLG010000118.1:0-6953 GCA_033762835.1 Thermoanaerobaculia bacterium | reverse complement strand
GGCACTCAGTGCCTTTCGGTACGCCACTTGATTCACGGTATAGGTGAAAAAGCCGAGCTGGGAAATGAACTGATCATGATCGTTGAAGATCTTGTAGGCGTGGATCTTCGTGTCGCAGATACCGTCGATTCCGATCGCATTCCGGCTGATCGCTGCAATCGTCCCTGCGACATGGCTGCCGTGACCCACAACGTCCTGGGCCGAGAGACTGACAGGGGCCACGGGGTCGGGAAAGTCGTGAACGTAGGACGCGACGCGCGCTCCCAAGTCTGGGTGACCGTCATCAATTCCCGTGTCGAGAACACCCACTCGGACCGTGTCCGCCTCTCGGAAGCCCGGCAACGCGCGAGCCACCGACCACTCGATCCGCTGGAGATTCCACATGACGAGGCCGGCCGGCGGGTTTGCGAGAGCCGTCAGAGGCGCCGCTAGGTAGCGAATCGGCACTCGTGCGGCATAGGCAACATCGGGATCAGAAGCGAGTAGATGGGTGAGCCTGGGAGTTTCGGATTCGTCGGCAACCTCGAGCAGATTGACACCGGCATCGGGGTCGGTTGCGGAGGCGCCGGCAGCCGGAAGGCCTAAAACCGAGTTTTCCGAGACTCCCATCGGCAGCATCGGAGCGTCGTTTTCGCCCAGGGGCACGACTCTTCGGACCTGACCGGTTCGCAGCAGTCGGTCGATCGCATTCAGGCCAGGGCCTACGTCTGTCCGATCTCCGTTGAACGTGAACACGTTGGCGGCAAACCGGCTTGCGGCCGGACGCAGCCCGACAACCAGAAGGTCCCGGTGATATCCCCCGGAGGTATCCCTGGAGGAAGCTGCTGCATCGAGAGTCAAGGCAGAGTCGGGAAGCATCGCGTCTCCTTTCTCGCGGGGCAGAATTGCCCGCGATACTTCCCATTGACGCCCCATGGAGGGTTCGTTCTGTCACCCCCTCACACCGTCCGCCGTGCCTCCCCTCCCGACTCCCCCGCGGCAGCCAAGACGGCTTGGGCGGCGGCGAGGCGGGCGATGGGGACGCGGTACGGGGAGCACGAGACGTAGTCGAGGCCGATGCGGTGGCAGAAGGCGATCGAACGGGGCTCGCCGCCGTGTTCGCCGCAGACGCCGACTTCGAGGCCCGGCCGGGCGCCGCGCCCGCGGAGAACGCCCATCTCGAGCAGGCGCCCGACGCCCTCGGGGTCGAGCACGGCGAAGGGGTCGTCTTTGAAGATGCCAAGCTCGCGGTACCGCGGGGCGAATTTGCCGTAGTCGTCCCGCGACATGCCGTAAGTCGTTTGGGTCAAGTCATTGGTGCCGAAGCTGAAGAACTCGGCCGCGCTGGCGATGGCGTCGGCAGTCAGGGCGGCGCGGGGGATCTCGATCATGGTACCGATCTTGACCCCGAGCGCGATCCCGGTTTCGGATTCGATCTCCGCGATGACCCGCTCGGCGATCGCCCGCTGGTGGCGCAACTCGGCGACGTCACCGACCAGGGGGATCATGATTTCGGGCACCGGCCGCCCTCCACCGCGGGTGACCTCGAGGGCCGCCTCGGCGATCGCCCGGACCTGCATCTCGGTGATCTCCGGGTAGCTGATTCCGAGCCGGCAGCCGCGGTGGCCGAGCATCGGGTTCATCTCGTGGAGATCGGAGACGCGGGCGAGGAGCGCCGGCAAGGTGAGGTCCAATTCCGTCGCCGAGAGCCCGTGACGGGCGGCGAGCTCGGCCCGTTCGGCCGGAGTCGCGTGGGCCAAGCGGGCGACGTCGAGTTGAAGCTCGTCACGCGGCGGCAGGAACTCGTGGAGCGGTGGGTCGAGAGTACGGATGACCACCGGCAGGCCGTCCATGGCCTCGAAAATGCCGATGAAGTCCGCCCGCTGCAGGGGCAACAGGCGCGCCAGGGCGGCCCGCCGGCTGGCCTCGTCGTCGGCCAGGATCATGGCTCGCATGTGGCGCACGCGCTCCTCGGCGAAGAACATGTGCTCGGTGCGACAGAGGCCGATGCCCTCGGCGCCGAGCTCGCGGGCGCGCCGGGCGTCGGCCGGGGTGTCAACGTTGGCGCGCACGCCGAAGTCGCCGCGAATCCGGTCCGCCATGGCCATCAGACTGGCGAAAGCCGGGGAACGGGGATCGGGCGGTAAGGTCTCGGCACGGCCCCGAAAGACCTCGCCGGTGGTGCCGTCGAGAGACAACCAGTCCCCTTCGGCGATGGCGTCGAGGTGCCCCGCGCCCGCCACGCAGGGCCGTCCCATGCCGCGGGCGACCACCGCGGCATGGCTCGAAGCCCCGCCCACGGCGGTCAGGATGCCCACGGCGGCGTCCATGCCGTGGATGTCGTCGGCGGTGGTCTCGGGCCGAACGAGGATCACCGGCCCGTCCTTGGCCGCCAACACAGCGGCGTCCGCCGACAAGGCCGCGCGCCCCACGGCAGCACCCGGGGACGCCGCGATGCCGCGGGCGATCGGCGTCAAGGCGGCCAGCGAAGCCGGCGCAAAAACGGGATGGAGCAGCTGCTCGAGTTGCTCCGGGCTCACCCGGGAAACCGCCGTTTTTTCGTCGATCTTGCCCTCGGCCACCAGGTCCACCGCGATGCGCACCGCCGCCGTGCCCGTGCGTTTGCCGTTGCGCGTCTGGAGCAGGTAGAGCTGGCCGCGCTCGACGGTGAACTCGAAGTCCTGGAGGTCGCCGAGCAGCCCTTCGAGGCGGCGAACGGTCGCGGCGAGCTCGGCGTGGGCCGCGGGCAGGGTTTCCGCGAGCCGAGCCAGGGGCTCCGGGGTGCGCGCGCCGGAGACGACATCTTCGCCCTGGGCGTCGAGCAGGAACTCGCCGTAGAGCACGGGCTCGCCGGTCGCCGGGTCGCGGGTGAAGCCCACGCCGGTGGCGGAGTCTGGACCCAGATTGCCGAAGACCATGGCCTGGACGTTGGCCGCGGTGCCGAGATCGTCCGGGATCTTCTCCATTTGGCGGTAGTAGGCCGCCCGCGGCGCCCACCAGGAATCGAACACGGCATCCCGCGAGCGGCGCAGCTGTTCCCGCGGATCACTCGGGAGGGGCGCGCCGGTGAGCTCCTCGACAAGGGCCAAACCCGCGCGGGTCACCGCCTCCAAGTCCTCGGCGGACAACTCGGTGTCGAGGCTCACTCCGGCGCGGCGTTTCTGCTCGGACAGCAGCGCTTCGAAACGCGCGCCGTCGATACCCAAGGCGACCTCGCCGAACATGTGCACGAAGCGCCGGTAACAGTCCCACGCGAAGCGGGGCCGGCCGGAGCGCCGGATCAGCCCGCGCACGGTGCGCTCGTTCAGGCCCAAATTCAGGATGGTGTTCATCATGCCCGGCATGGAGAAGCGCGCCCCGGAGCGCACCGAAAGCAACAGCGGATCGTCCGGGTCGCCTAAGCGCCGCCCGGTTTCGGCCTCGACCTTCGCCAGGGCGGCGGCGATCTCGGCCTCCACGGCCGCCGGCACGGCGCCATCCCGCTGATAGAGGTTGCACACCGCGGTCGAGATCGTGAACCCCGGCGGCACCGGAACCCCCGCCCGCGCCATGGCGGCAAGCCCAGCGCCCTTGCCGCCCAGAACGTCCTTCATCTCCCCGTCGCCGTCCGCCCAACCCCGACCGAACCCGAACACGTGCCGTTCCGCCATGGTCGCCTCCCGCCGGGGCCGAGCGCCCGGCGTGGGGTCAGTATGGCGGCGCAGCGCGGTGCGGGCTTCACCCCGATGGGCGGGGGGAACGCCGTGGCGGGACCTCGGGTCGGCGTGGCGTATCATCCGCCCCGACCATGCCGGCGACCGTCATCGACGCTCCCCATCTGGCGTTCCTGGTCCTGGCCGGAGCGCTCGCGGGAGCGCAGAACGTACTGGCCGGCGGCGGGTCGTTCCTGACCTTTCCGGCGTTGCTGCTGGCGGGCTTGAATCCGCTCGCGGCCAACATGACTTCGACGATCGCGATGTTTCCCGGCCAGGTCACGGCTGCCGTGGCCGGCCGGGATCTCGTCGCCGGGGTGGGGCGGCTGCGCTTTCGGGATCTGTTCGGGATCAGCCTCGTCGGCGGTGCTTTTGGGGCCCTACTGCTCCAGAACACCCCGGTCTCGATCTTCGTGCGTTTGGTCCCCTGGTTGGTGCTCTTCGCCACCGCGGTCTTCGCCTGGGGCAGCTTCCGGCCCACGCCGTTGCCCGCGGCGGGCGCGCCGGACCGCCCCACGCCGCTGTGGGTTCTGGCCGTGACCCAGGGACTGATCGCGGTCTACGGCGGTTACTTCGGCGGCGGCATCGGCTTCCTGATGCTTGCCGCGTTGACCTTCTGGGGTCAGCCGGTGAGGAACGCCGGGGCGACCAAGAACGCCCTGGCGATGGCCATGAACGCCTCGGCCATGGCGATTTTCGCCTTCTCCCCCCTCGCCCATTGGCCCGCCGCGTTGGCGCTGGGCACCGGCGGCATTCTCGGCGGCCTGGGTGGCTCGTGGCTCCTCCACCGGTTGCCCACGAAGATCCTGCGCGGGTTCATCGTGATCGTCGGCGTAGCCCTGACGGTGTGGTTGTTCGTGCGGTAGGAGGCCTTCGGCCGGTTCGACTCCACGGGCTGCGGGCGACGCATGCGTCGCCCCTACGGCACCCGATCCAGCCACAGCTCGAGCTGCCCCGCGGGCTTCTCGTCGGCTTCGTCGGGTTGGAACTTGGGCACCGCGTCGGTGACGTTTTGGCGCACCAGCAGCGCACTCAAGCTCTCGGCGGCGGCACGGTCACGCGGATGGAAGAAGCGGATCTCGGGCCGGCGCCGGTGCGCCGCCTTCTGGGTCGCGCCGAGCGGGCAATCCTCGGCGTCGAGCACTTTTCGGATGGCCTTCCAGCGGGCGTCGTCCGCACCCTGGGGCGAATACAAGGCGATGCGGCCGACCTTGGCGCAGGGGCCATCGGTCCGGCCCGGGCAATTGAGCTGGAGGAGAACTCCCAGCAAGCCGAAGGCCCCTGCCACGAGGGCAGGCAGGAGCGGTGAGCGACCGAGGGACGGCTTGGCGGTGGGCGGAGACTCGGGGGTCGTCACATCTTGCCGTAGTTCGGGCCACCGCCACCCTCGGGCGGCACCCAGTCGATGATCTGGTACGGGTCCAGGATGTCGCAGGTCGTGCAGTGCACGCAGTTGGCGGCGTTGATCTGAAGCCGCCGGCCGTGGGGCGAGCTCGGATCGTCGACGATCTCGTAGACCGCCGCCGGGCAGAAGCGCTCGCAGGGGTTGCCGAACTCGCGGGCGCAGCGGGTGACGCAGGTCTCCGGGTCGTGGACGAGCAGGTGGACCGGCTGGTCTTCCTCGTGGGCGGTGCCGGAGTTGTAGACGTCGGCCAGGCGGTCGAAGGTCAGCACGCCGTCGTAGGCGAGCTTCTCCCGGCGCTCGAAGCGGGCGCCTTCCGGCTGATCGAGGCGCTTCAGGTTCTCGTGGCCGGCGTGACCGGGGAGCCGGTTCTTGATCCCCCAGCCACGACCGCCGCTGACGATGCCGAGGGCGCCTTGGACGAGGCCGCCGAAGAGGCCCTTCTCGAAGGCCTGGTGGAAGTTGCGGCTCTGCCACATTTGGGTCTTGATCCAGCTGGCCTCGACCTTACGCTCGAAGCTCGCCAAGGCCGGGCCGGAGAAATCGCCGGAAACCAGGCTCTCGAAGATCGTCTCCGCGGCCAACATGCCGGACTTCATGCCGACCGAGATGCCCTTCAGTTTCTGGGCGTTGACGAAGCCGCCCGAGTCCCCCACGATCAGGAAGCCGGGGCCGGAGAGCCGCGGCATCGAGAACCAACCACCTTCGGGGATCGCCTTGGCGCCGTAGTTGACCATTTTGCCGCCGGCGAGCAGCGCCTTCAATTTGGGGTGGGTCTTGTACCGCTGGAAGAGATCGTGGGGATCGGTCCACGGATCTTCATAGTCGAGGCCGACGACGAGGCCCAGGATCAGCGTGTCGTTCTGCATGCCGTAGAGGAAGCCACCGCCGAACAGGTTCTTGCCGTTCGGCCAGTTCATGGTGTGGATGACCTCGCCGGGGGCGATGCGCCCCGGGGGCAGCTCCCAGAGTTCCTTCATGCCGATGGCGTAGACCTGCGGGTTCTTGCCGCGCCAGAGATCGAGCTTCTTGTCGAGCTGTTTGGTCAGCGTGCCGCGCACGCCCTCGCCCAACACCACGCAGCGCGTCACCACGTCCATGCCGGGCTCGAAGTTGGCCTTCGGGCGGCCTTCTTTGTCGACGCCCTTGTCTCCCGTGCGCACGCCCACCACGGCGTCGCCGTCATAGAGCAGCTCGGAGGCGGGAAACTCCGGCAGAACGTTGACGCCCTTGGCTTCCGCGATCGGCGCCAGCCACTTGACGAGTTTGGCGAGGGACGCGACGTAGTAGCCCTCGTTCGACAGCGGCGGCGGAGCGGCGACGTCGAGGCCGCCAGATTCCGACAACCACCACACGCGATCGCGCCCCACCGGAGCCTCGAAGGGTGCCTGCTGCCAGGTGTCGGGCAGCAACTCGCGCAGGGCCACCGGGTCCACCACGGCGCCCGAAAAGCCGTGAGCGCCGACCTCGGCGCCCTTTTCGAGCACGGCGATCTCGATCGTGATCGGCTCCTTGGCCGTGGAGTTGTGCCGTTCGATCAGGTTGGCCAAGTGAATCGCCCCGGCCAAGCTGGCTGGCCCGGCCCCCACGAACACCACATCCATTTCGAGCGTTTCGCGCTCCGGCTGGCTCATCGGTCGTTTCTCCCCACGGGTCGTTCCGAAACGAGCCGCATGCTAGCAGCGCTCGCGCCCGCACCGCCAGAAACGGCGACGAGTCGCGGCCGACCTCCGTGTCGGCCGTTCTCTTGGATGCCAGTGGATGCCATAAGACGCCACGCTTGCAATGTAACCGTTGAGTCTGTTGGATATAGGGCCGGGTGGCCCCGGAAGTGCCTGTCGTCATTGAGGCGGCCGACATCTCCCGATGGGCACCCAGAA
>JANRLG010000117.1:0-79128 GCA_033762835.1 Thermoanaerobaculia bacterium | reverse complement strand
GGGGGGCCCGCGCGGGGCCCCCCTCTCGCTGGTGCCGGCGGCGCGCCCGCCCGCCGGGGCGGCCGATTCTTCCGCGGGGTGATCGCCATCGCCCTGCTGGGCCTCCTGGCTTGGGTGGCTCCGCGTCTGGGCTTCACAGCTCTGGGGGTTGGATTGGCTCTGCTGCTGCTTCCCGTGCGGGCCTGGATCACCTCGTCCGTGGGGGTCGTCGCCGTTCTCGTGGCGCTGCTTTCCGGCTACCCCTGGCTGCGACTCCAGCCGCTGCACAGCCTGCTCGCGGCGCCCGCGGCGCTCTTCTCTCGCGGCGAGGGCCTCCTGGCCGACGGCCCGCCCCTGCGTCTCGACGCCAGGACGGAGTCGTTCCGCCACGAGTTTGCCGAGCCGCGGCGCGCTTCCCGGATCGTCCTCGACTCGACCCTGGTGCGCGCCGCGGACCTCGCCGCGGGAACGCCGGTGGCGACCCTCGTGGTCACCGGTGCCGACGGTGAGGAAAACGAGTGGCCGTTGCGCGTCGGCACCGAAACGGGCGAGTGGGCGGCTCGCCGACCCGGCATGAGCGCTGCGGCGCCGCCACCGACGCTCGGCTGGATCGACGCTGGACGCTTCTTCGGCCAGCGCTACCGGGCAGGCTGGGAGCTGGCGGCGCCGCGGGAGATCGTGGGGATCGAATTGCGCCGCCGGCCGGATTTGCCGGCCGAAGTCGAATTCCACTTGTTTCGCCTGGAGCTCCTGCCGTGAGGGCTCTCGACCTGCTCTCGCTGGTCGCGCCCGTCGTGGTGCTGGCCTTCGTGGTGCTCGCGCGCTGGGCGCGGCAGCAGGGCGCCCGGCGTTTGCCTCCCGGTTGGGTGCGCTTCGCCCTCGGAGCCGGGGGTGCCTGGTGGCTCGCGGGCCGCTTGGCGGGTTCGCCGACGGGACTGGAGTTGCCTCTCGTCGGGGTGTGGTGCGCCGGGGTCCTCGCCCATGGCGCGGTCCAGGCGCTGGCGTTGCGGCCGCTGCTGGCACGGGAGCGAGTGCACCCGGCGTTTCTGGGCTTGGCCTTCTTGGTCTTCGTCAGCCTGCTGCCCTGGACCGCCCAGACACGGCCCCCGGACGGCGACGAGCCCTACTATCTGTTGCTCACCCACAGCTTGGTGCAGGACGGCGACGCGGACTTGGCGGACGACTACCAGGCGGGGGAGGGCCGGCGGTTCCTGAATCGCCCCTTGGTACCGCAGCCGGGCGACCCCACCGGCCCCAACGGCGAAATCTACAGCCGGCACAATCTCCTTTTGCCGTTTCTGCTGGCCCTGCCTTACGCCGTGGCAGGCAAAGCGGGCGCTCTCGTCATGATGGTTCTCTTGGCCGCCCTGCTCGCGTGGCGCACGTTGGCGTTGGCGCGGGCGCTCTACCCCGAGCACCCGGGCGGTGCGCTCCTGGCTTTCGGGATGCTCGTTCTGGGCTCACCCTTGCTGTTGTACTCGGGCCAGGTGTGGGTGGAAGTACCGGCGGCGTTAGCCTTGGTCGTGGCGCTCGAGCGGTTGTTCGGCGGGGTCCGTGGCGCGACGGGCGGCCGCGTTCTCCCTCACGTCCCCCTTGCCCTCGCCGTCGCGGCGCTGCCGCTCCTCAAGCTGCGCTTCACACTGGTGGCGATTCCCCTCGTCTTGCTGGCGGTGTGGCGACTGCGTGGGGCCCTCGATCGCCGAGTGATCCGGCTCGTGATGGGCTTGGCCCTCGCCGCCGGGTTGGGTTTGCTGGTCTACAACCAAATCGCCTACGGCAATCCGCTCAAGATCCACGCCTGGCAGGAGCTCGACCTCGCGCGCTTCGGGCCGGGACGCTACGTCCAGGGCTTCTTCGGGTTGTTCTTCGACGCCGCCTTTGGTCTTTTCGGCGCGGCTCCGCTGTGGCTGCTGCTGGTGCCGGCGCTCGTCCTGGCTTGGCGCCGGGGGGACCGCTGCTTGGGCCTCGTGGTCCTGATCGCGGCGCCCTACCTGCTGATCGCCGCTCCGCGCGACGAGTGGTACGGCGGCTGGTCGCCGCCGTTTCGCTACGGCATGGTCTTTCTCCCGCTGCTCGCCGTGCTGCTGGTGCCGCTGCTGTCGCTGCGCCGCCGGGCACCCCTGGCGCGCACGCTGATGGTCGTCCTCGCGGCGGCCACTGTTGCCGTTCTGACGCTGTGCACCGTCGTTCCCGGATGGGCTTACAACCTGGCCCACGGTCGCACCCACCTGACCGACCATCTCGCGATGACGACCGGTCTCGATGTCGCTCGCTTCTTTCCCAGTTACGTGCGCCCGCGAACGGCCTCTTGGGTCTGGCCTCCGGTGGCGGCCGTGGTCGCCACCTTGGCCTTCCGGCGCAGCCGTCGTCGCGGCGGCAGCCCGCTGGTGACGGGAAGTCTGATCCTGCTGACCGCCGCCGCGGCCTTGCCCCTGGCGGCCGCGCGCAGGCCGACGCGGACGGTGGAGCTCGAGGACCCTTGGATCGAACACCGCGGGGGGCACCTCTACCCGGAGCTGTGGACGGTGAGTCGTGTGGGTTACCGCGGCGGGTGGGTGCTGCGGCCGGGGGAGTCCCTGGCAGTGCCGGTCGTCGCGGGCGGTTCGCGGCTGACCCTCGAGATCGAGCTCCAATTCGTCCGCAACAATCCCGATCCCCTGACCCTCGAAGTCCTGGCCGGTGACGAGGTGATCGAACGTTGGACGGCCCAAGACCCCGAGTCGTGGCAGCACCTGCGGTTCGCCGAGCGCGACTGGACACCGGGTTGCCGGCTCGGGCTGCGGGTCGTGGGGGCTTCGCGGGGTGGGCCGCAGAACGGCGTGCTGATCGACCGGCTGGAGATTCGCTGGCCGTGACGCCGCAGCTGCAAGTGGTAGTGCCGACCCTCGGCCGCAGCCCCGTGTTGGCCGAAGTGCTGGCCGCGCTCGCGGCCGAGCGGGACACCGCGGGCGGACCGCTGGACGTCGTGGTCGTGCGCCAGGGCGCCGTCGAGGTGCCGGCGGGACGCCATCGCGAACTCCATCTGCCCGATCCGGTCGGATTCTCTGCCGCCGTGAACCGCGGCATCGCCGCGGGCGAAGCGCCTTTCGTGGCCACCGTCAACGACGATGCCGTGGTCGAGCCGGGTTGGGCGGCGAGCCTCCTGCGGGTGCTCGGCGCGGAGCCCGGGCTCGCCGCGGTCCAAGGGGTGAACCGCCAATCCGAATACCCCGAAAGGGCGGACGGTTGGGGCCTGGCCTGGAACCGCTGGCTCCAAGCCGTGCAGATCGGGCACGGGGGGCCGTTGCCGCCGGCGGACTCGGCACCGCGGGAGGTCTTCGGCGTTTCCGCCACGGCGGCGGTGTATCGGCGTTCGGCCCTCGTGGCGGTCGCGCGCACCGGCCCCACGGGCGGGGGCGAGATCTTCGACGAGCGGCTCGGTTCCTACTATGAAGATGTCGAGCTCGCCGGCCGCCTGCGGGCCGCCGGCTTCGTGGCCCGCGCCGTGCCCGCTGCCCGGGCGCGACACGCGGGCGCCACGAGTCTCGGGGGGCGCCGCTGGCGTTGGGTCTACGGCAATCGTTACCGGGTGGCGGCTCAGCTGCTCGGCCGGACTTTCTGGTGGCACCTGCCGCGGTTGTTGCTGCGCGACGGGATCGATCTCGGCCGTTTCCTCCTCCGTGCCGACTTCGCCTCGGCCGCCGAGGTGTTGGCCGGCGGGTGGCGCGCTGCCCGAGCCCTGCCGGGTCACCTGCGCTGGGGATCCCCGGCGGTTCCGCTGGGAGAGCTCCGTCGTGGCCTCGAGGAGGCGCCGTGACCAAGCCGCTGCTTTCCGGAGTTGTCGTCCACTGGCACAACGAGGAGCCGTTGGCCCGCCTGCGTGCGGCCTGGCCCTGGGACTCCCGTTTCGAGCTCGTGATCGTCGACAACGGCTCGGAGCCGCCCGTGCCCGACGAGGGCGCCGGCCGTGTGTTGCGCCCGGGGCGGAACCTGGGCTTCGCCGCCGGGGCGAATTTCGGCGCCCGCGCGGCCCAGGGCGACCTGCTGCTGCTGCTCAATCCCGACATCGAGCCGGCACCCGACGCCCTCGCGGCGCTCCTGGCGGGTTTCGCGGCCCTGCCCGAAGCGGCCGGTCTGGCCCCACGCCTGGTGGGGGAAGACGGGGCGGCGCAATCGGCTTGGCAGCTGAAGCCCCTGCCTCGTCCCTGGCGGGTGGTGCTCGAAGGCCTCTTTCTGCCCGCCGTGCGCGGACCCGAGACCGAGCCGCCCCCCGGCACCCGGCTCGCGCAACCAGCCGCGGCCGCCCTGGCCTTGCGCCGGGAGGTTTGGGACCAAGTCGGCGGCCTCGACGAGGGTTTCTACCCCGCCTGGTTCGAGGACGTCGACCTCGCGCGGCGCTTGGCGACGGCGGGCGCGGCCCTCTACTACTGGCCCGCGGCGCAATTCGTCCACGCCATGGGGGCCACCGTGCCGGTGCTTGGCTACGGCCGCTTCCTGTGGATCTACTACCGCAATCGCGAGCGCTATCTGGCTCGCCACCACGGCGCCGGGTGGCGGTGGCCGGCCCGCCTCGCGGTGGTCGTCGGCATGGTGCCCCGTCTGCTCTTGCTGCCCGTGCGCCGGCCGCGGCGAGCCGCGTCGCGCACCGAAGCTGCGCGGGGCCTGCTCGCCACCGTGGCGGGCGCGCTTTCCGGCTGGCGATTTCCGTCGACCTGGGCAGAACGCTACCGCGCGGCAGTGACACAATCCCCGCCGTGACGCCGCGGGCGGCCATCCTCATTGCGACTTACAACGCCGAACGAGACGTGGCGGACTGCCTCGCCGCGGTGGCCGCGCTGTCGACCCGGCCGCTCGAGGTGGTGTGGATCGACGGCGGTTCGACCGACCGCACGGCCGAGCGCGTGCGCGCCGAGGCCCACCGGCTGGCGGCCGCGGGCATCCCGTTCGAGCTGGTGGCAGAGCCGGAGAACATCGGTTACGCCGCCGCCATGAACGTCGGTATCCGCCGAACGACGGCGCCCTGGGTGCTGGCCTTGAATGCCGATGCCCGGTTGGCGCCGGATTACGTCGACCGCCTGCTCGGGCGCGTGGAAGCCCATGGCGACCGGGCCGGGGCCGCCACCGGCCGGCTGTTACGGTTCGCCACGGCCGGCGAGCGCGATCGCCTGGACGCCTGCGGCATGTATCTGGTGCGCGCCTGGCGCCACTTCGACCGCGGCTCGGACGAGCCCGATCACGGCCAGTTCCAGACTCCCGCGCGGGTGTTCGGCGCCACCGGCGCGGCGTCGCTCTTCGGCCGGCGGGCGCTCGAGGACGTTGCTGTCGGTCCTGGTCACTACTTCGACGAGCTGTTCCATTCGTACCGGGAAGATGCCGAGCTCGCCTTTCGGCTTCAAGAACGCGGCTGGGACGTGCTCTACGAACCCGCGGCGCAAGCGCGGCACCGGCGGTTCAATCTGCCGCAGCGGCGCTCGGCGATGAGCGACCTGGTCAACTTCCACACCCTGAAGAACCGCTATCTGCTGCGCGCCTACCACCAGACGGCGGGCAACTTTTGGCGCACGCTCCCCTGGACGTTGCCGCGGGACGTGCTGGCCTTCGGCTACGTCCTTCTCCGCGAGCGCTCGAGTCTGCCGGCCTACGCCTGGCTGCTGCGGAATCGGCGCGATATCCTGCTGCGTAGAAAGAAGATCCAGTCGGCTCGGACGCATTCTTTGGAGCCCTGGTTCAACGCGGAGAGTTTCCCGGTTTGATCGTCTATTGCCTTTCCCCGCGTTCCGTAGGGGCGACGCATGCGTCGCCCTCCCCGCGGCCGACGACCACGGGCGACGACCTTGGGCGACGCATGCGTCGCCCCTACGAGGCGGGGTCGTGAAGGCCCCGCGGCGCCTCCGCATCGCCCTCCTCGGGGCTCGCGGCATCCCCGCCAGTTACGGTGGCTACGAGACGCTGCTCGAAGAGCTCGCCTCCCGGTTGGTTGCGAGCGGCGCGTTCGACGTCACCGTCTACGGTCGCAGTGCGGAGGTCCAGCGGGGCCTCGTCGAGCGCGGCTTGCCCGCAAACACTCGGACCTATCGCGGGGTCCGCCTGGTCGTCTTGCCGACGATTCGCACCCGTCACTTGGACACCCCCGTGCACACCTTGCTTTCGGTGCTCCACGCCCTGCGGGAGGACTATGACGCGGCGCTGGTGGTCAACCATGCCAATGCGTTGTTCGTGCCGCTGCTCAAAACCAGCGGCATCCCGGTGGCGCTCCACGCCGACGGTCTCGAGCAGCAACGCGGCAAGTGGGGACTTCTGGGTCGAACGGTCTACGAGCTGTCGGAGCGACTGGCGTGCTCCGTGGCCGACCGGCTGGTGACCGACGCCGCGGTAATTCGCGATCACTACCTCGAACGGTACGGTGTCGCGTCGCAGATGCTGCTCTACGGCATTGCCGAGGGCGCGGCCGTCGGGCGCGGCATTCTCGACCGGCTGGGACTCGAGCCGCGGCGGTACTTCCTGTACGTGTCGCGCTTCGAGCCCGAGAACAACCCCCATCGCGTGGCCGAGGCCTACCGGTTGGTGGGCGGTGATCTGCCGCTGGTGATGCTCGGGGACGCGCCCCACCAAGCGAAGTTCATTGCCGAGTTGAAGGCCGGCGCCGATCCCCGCATCGTGTTTCCCGGTGCGCTGTACGGCGAGCCTTACCGCGAGCTGCAGAGCCATGCACTGGCCTACATCCAGGCCACGGAGGTCGGTGGCACCCACCCGGCCTTGGTCGAGGCCATGGGCTTCGGCAATTGCGTCGTAGTCAACGACACCGAAGAGAACCGCGAGGTCGCCGGTGTCGTGGCCCGGTATTTCCGTGCCGCTGAGCCGGCCACTCTGGCGGCCCGCCTGGAGGAAATCCTCGCCGACCCCGCGGCGGCTCGGGCCGATGGTGCGCGCGCCCGAGCCGAGGCCCAGGCGCGCTTCAGCTGGGATCGGGTCGTCGCGGGCTATGCACGTTTGTTTCAGGAGATGGCCGGGGGCTTTACGGACGGGCCCAAATAACGTAAAAGAGCATTCCGAAGCTGGTTTCTTCGGTTCGCCCCTTCCCTTTGGGCGAGACCCGCGCTAAAATGCCGGCGCGACATAAGGGTCTGCGCCACCTCAGATGCTCAAAGAACGCGCCAGGATCATCGCCGTCTCGGTCTTCGCCCTCGACCTCCTGCTGGTCACGGCGGCCTTCTTCCTCGCTTACTGGCTGCGCAGCTCCGTTCTCCCCAGCTTTGCTCCCGTCGACGTTCTCGGCCCGCTTTACCCTCTGTCGGAGTACCTGCCGTTCCTGCCCCTGGCGCTCCTGTTGTGGAGCGTGCTGTTGCTGCGTACTGGGCGTTACCGCTCCCATCGCACGGTGCCCATTCTCCACGAGGCCTGGGCGATCGTGCGGGTGTGCGGCACGGCGGCGGTGCTCTTCGCGCTCGTGCTCTTTGCCCTGCGCATCGACGAGTGGCTGCTCGGCAACGACCGCATCAGCCGGCTGTGGATCGCCGTCTTCGCCGTCGTCGCCTGCTTGTTGCTGCTGGCCGAGAAGCTCGCGCTGCGCGTCACTTCCCGCTACGTCCGCCTGCGCGGCTACAACTACCGCACGGTGGTCATCGTCGGCACCAATCGCGACGCCCGTCAGATGGCCCGGTCGATCAGCCAGCACCCCTATTGGGGATTCCGGTTGCTCGGGTTCATCGCCAACGCCAGCGAGGACCAGACGCCTTCCGAGGCCTTGCTGAAGGCGCCCATCCTCGGGCGGATCGGAGATCTGCAACGGATCGTCGCGGACGAGGTGGTGGACGAAGTCGTCTTCGCCGTCGGCCGGCGGGAGCTGGCCCGGCTCGAGGATTTGTTCCTGGCCCTCCAGGAGCAAGGCATCCGGACACGCATCGCGCTCAACTTCTTCCCCCACACCAATGCCAAGGTCGAGCTCGAGGAGCTCGACGGCCTGCCGTTGCTGTCGTTCTCGACCGCGCCGACGTCGCAGCTCCAGTTGATGGTCAAGCGGGCGTTGGACGTCGCCATCGCCGTCGTCATGCTGTTCCTGGCGGCCCCGGTGCTGTCGCTCGTGGCGTTGGCGATCAAACTCTCTTCCCGCGGCTCCGTGCTCTTCCGGCAGACCCGCTGCGGCCTCAACGGCCGCGAGTTCACCCTCTACAAGTTCCGGACGATGGTCGAGGGAGCGGAGGAGCAGCAGCGCGAGCTCCTGCACTTGAACGAGATGAACGGCCCCGTGTTCAAGGTGCGCAAGGACCCGCGGGTGACCGCTCTCGGCCGCCTGCTGCGGCGTTTTTCGCTCGACGAGTTTCCTCAGCTGTGGAACGTGCTGCGCGGCGACATGAGTCTCGTCGGTCCGCGCCCGCCGATCCCCGAAGAAGTCGCCCAGTACGAACGCTGGCAACGCCGCCGCTTGGCCATGAAACCCGGCCTCACCTGCCTGTGGCAAATCAGCGGCCGCAACAACCTCGACTTCGACCGCTGGATGGAACTCGATCTCGAATACATCGACTCCTGGACCCCGAGCCTCGATCTCAAGATCCTTTGGCGCACCATCCCCGCCGTGATCTCGGGACGCGGGGCGTCGTAGGGAATCGAGGATGACGCGTTTCTGCTACGCTTGCCCATGACAGCTTTCTAGGAGGCGTCGCCCATGAAGGAAAAGAACGTGCAAGGCCAAGACCGGAAGCAGCCTCCCGTCGAAGATCAGTACCGTGGTGAAGAGGGTCACGTGCGGGTGCGCGTAGAGACGTACTTCCGCGGAAGTCAGCAAGTTCTTAAAGACGTTGAGTTCTTTCGATCTCTGGCCGTGAAGGCAGCGTCCAAGTAGGCCGTCTCGGAATACGATGCCTGCGCTGGCCGGCTGGTTGTTCCTTCCTCTCCTCGGCGGCTTCTGTTTCCTTTATTTCTGCAACAGAACCCGTTTCTGGTATCGACCTCTCGACGGGCATCGCCTGCTCCTTTCCACCGCGCTCTGCGGTGCGATCCTCTTCACGCTATCCAGGCTCTTGACGCTGCTTTTTGCGAGCACCGGCCCGGGAGAGTTCCTGCGGTCCTGCCTGAAGCAGGTACTGGCCTTCGACTTCTCCGGTGCGTCTGTTGGTTCGCTGGTTCTCGGAGCGGCCCTGGCGTGGATTCTCAGCCTGAAGCCCACCGAGTCGTTCCGGCTGTCGAATCCCATCTCCTGGGTCAAGTCACTCGGTAGTAATGCCACCGACGAGCTCATGAAGCGAGCAAGGCGTACCGACGAGCTGTTGGCGCTCGTCATCGAGGCTCGCAACAAGCGGCTTGCCGTTTTGCTGACGCTGGAAAACCGCAAGGCTTACGCCGGTTACTTTCTGCAAGTACCTCTCGAGTTGGAAGCGGAGTTTCTGACGCTTTTACCCACGGCCAGTGGCTACCGAGACAGCGACACTCTTGAACTCGAGCTCACGACGACTTACCGGAAGACCCTGGAGATCATCCACAAGGCGGCGTCGAAGAAGCAAGAGCTTTCAGAGGACGATCTTGAGAAGCTGTTCGAGAGCCAGATCATCATCCTCCGAACCAAGGTAATCAGTGCTGTGATTTGGGATCAGGAACTCTACGCTAGCCATCAGGCGGAACGAGCCTTGAAAGCGAGCGAGCCAGCTTCGGCACCACCATCCGCAGAGGGTCCGGCGAACCATCCAGCGACTGAGGACCCTACTCCGGTTGTGAAACCGGCGAAGAAGGCCCGAAGGACCTCGAAGTCGAACCCGTAGGCCTCTTTACAGCCCCGGTCCTTCTCCGTACAATTCCGCGTCCGGTCCGAAAGGCACCGGCCCGTTCCTGGGTAGCTCAGTGGTAGAGCGATCGGCTGTTAACCGATTGGTCGGGGGTTCAAATCCCTCCCCAGGAGCCATTATGAGGCCCCGTGGCGACACGGGGCCTCGCCTTTTGTGCGCGACAGCACCCCGACTCGGCAGGCGTTAGACTTGGGCCTCCTTTCTTCCTCGCCAGGAGGCAGCCATGCGATTGGTCCGTTCCCTCGCCTTAGCTCTCGCTCTGTTCCCGTCTGCTTTGTCCGCCGCGGCGGTCGATCCGACGTTACTCGCCGGATTGAAGGCACGCTCGATCGGCCCCGCGGCGATGAGCGGCCGGGTCGCCGCCATTGCCGCGGTACCGGGTGACGAAGGCACCATCTACGTCGGAGCCGCCACCGGCGGCGTCTGGAAGTCGCTGGATCACGGCATGACCTGGACGCCGATCTTCGACGATCAGGCGGTGGCCTCGATCGGTGCCGTGGCGATTCAGCCCGGTGCTCCGGAGGTGGTGTGGGTCGGTACCGGGGAAGGCAATCCCCGCAACAGCGCCTCGGTGGGCAAGGGGATCTACCGCACCACCGACGGCGGTAAGACCTGGAAGCACCTCGGGCTCGAGAAGACCGAGCGCATCCACCGGATCCTGCTCGACCCTCAGGATCCCGACATCGCCTGGGTGGCTGCCCTCGGTCAGGAGTGGGGCGAGAACCCCGATCGGGGAGTGTTCAAGACGGTCGATGGCGGGCGCACCTGGCGCAAGGTGCTCTACGTCGACGAACGCACCGGCGCCGCCGATCTCGTGGCCGACCCCGCCAATCCTCGCAAACTCTTCGCCGCGATGTGGGACTACCGCCGCTGGCCCTGGAACTTCCGCTCCGGCGGCCCTGGCTCCGGCCTGCACGTCTCGACCGATGGCGGCGAGAACTGGACCCGGCTCACCCCGGAGGACGGCCTGCCCGAGGGGGATCTCGGCCGCATCGGCCTCGCCATCGCGCCTTCCAACCCGCGCATCGTCTACGCCTTGATCGAGGCCAAGGAGAATGCCTTCTACCGCTCGACCAACGGTGGCCTGTCCTTCGAGAAGGTCTCGAGCGACACCAACATCGGCAATCGGCCGTTTTACTACTCGGACCTGCGGGTCGATCCCCGCGATCCCGAGCGCGTCTACAGCCTGCACACCCGGGTCACGGTGACCGACGACGGTGGCAAGACCTGGCGGGTGCTGGTCGGTGCGCGCCAGGCCCACTCGGATCACCACGATCTGTGGATCGACACCGCGGACCCGGACTACCTGCTGCTCGGCAACGATGGCGGGGTGTCGATCTCCCGTGACCGGGGCGAGAATTGGTCCTTCATCGGCAACCTGCCGCTCGCCCAGTACTACCACGTGCGGGTCGACAACGATCTGCCCTACAACATCTACGGTGGCCTCCAGGACAACGGTTCGTGGCGTGGCCCGAGCGAGGTGTGGGAGAACGGCGGGATCAAGAACCACCACTGGCGCGAAGTCGGTTTCGGCGACGGCTTCGACACCGCGCCGCACCCCAACGACTCCCAGATCGGGTACGCCATGAGCCAAGAGGGGTACCTGATGCGCTGGAACCTGCGGACCGGTGAGCGGAAAGACATCCGCCCCGGACCTCCCCAGGGGACCAAGGAGCTCCGGTTCAACTGGAATGCCGGCTTCGCTCAGGACCCGTTCGAGCCCGACACGATCTACTACGGCAGCCAGTTCCTGCACCGGTCCGAAGATCGGGGCGACAGCTGGGAGGTCATTTCTCCGGACCTCACCACCAACAAGCCCGAGTGGCAAAAGCAGGCCGGTTCGGGCGGATTGACCCCGGACGTCACGGGCGCCGAAAACTTCACTACCCTCGTGGCCGTGGCACCGTCTCCCAAGCAGAAGGGGGTCCTGTGGGTGGGCACCGATGACGGCCGCCTCCAGGTCACTCGCGATGGCGGCCAGACCTGGACGGCGGTCGAGGGCAACCTGCGCGGAGTACCCGCCAACACCTGGATTCCCCACGTCCACCCGTCGCGCCACGACGCTGCCACCGCGTTCGTGGTGCTCGAGGACCACCGGCGTTCGAACTGGACGCCCTACGTGTACAAGACGACCGACTTCGGCAAAACCTGGAAGAGCCTCGCGACGTCCAACCTCGAGGGCTACGCCTTGGCCATCGAGCAGGACCCGGTCGATCCCAACTTGCTGTTCCTGGGCACCGAGTTCGGCCTCTGGGTGTCCGTCGACGGCGGCGCCGCCTGGTCACGGTTCCGCCAGGGCGTGCCGACGGTTTCGGTGATGGACCTTGCGATCCACGAGCGGGAGGCCGACCTGGTGATCGCGACCCACGGCCGGGCGCTCTACGTCATCGACGACATCCGTCCGCTACGGGGTCTTTCCCCGGAGATTCTGGCCGAGAAGATCCGTCTCTTCGAGTTGCCGCCGGCCCAGCAATATCGGGTGGCCCAGCCGGCAGGGCCGCGGTTCGGCAGCGGCAGCGACTTCCGGGGCGACAACGCTCCCTATGGAGCCCTGATCAGCTTCTCCTTGAACGTGCCTGGGTTGCCCCATCCCGACCCCCTGCTCGAGCGCGAGCGGAAGGCCAAGGAACGGGCCGAGAAGGCCAAGACCGGGAAGGAAGACGACAAGAAGGCCGCGGAGGCACCGGGCGGCCGGGGTGGTCGCGGCGGTGGGCGTCCCGGCGGCGGCGGACCCGAAGCCGAGATCGTCATCACCACGGCCGACGGTGCCAAGGTGCGGACCTTCCAGGCTCCGATCGCCCGCGGCCTGAACCGGGCGGTGTGGGACCTACGACGCGACGAGTTCAAGCGCCCCGGGGCCGACACCGCCGGCGACAATCCCTTCCGCCGTGGCGGCACCGAGGTACCTCCAGGGACCTATCAGGTGACGGTGAAGTACAAGGACGCCGAGGCCAAGGGGACGGTGACCGTGTTGGCGGATCCCCGTAGCACCGTCTCCGCGGCGGACCGCCAGGCGAAGTACGACGCCCAGGTGGCCGCTGGGACCCTCCAAGAGGAGCTGGCCGCGGCGGTCGATCGGGTCAGCGACGCCCGCCGCGATCTCGACCTCGTGGCCGAGCGCCAAAGGAAGCGGGACAGCAAGGCCGGCAAGGCCAAGGACGCCCCGCCGGACGAGCTCGCCAAGGCCATCCAAGAAGCCAAGCAAGGGCTCGACGAGCTCGAGAAGAAGCTCTGGACGCCGCCCACCACCAAGGGCATCGTTCGCGAGGACTCGGCCTTCGCACTGGTCGGTCAAGCCCAACGCGCTCTCGGCTCGAGTTGGGAAGCGCCGACTCCGGCTCAAATGGCCCAGCTCGAACAAGCCCGTGCCGCCGCCCGCACGGCGCTCGACGAGGTGAAGCGCTTCTTCGCCGAGCAGATCACCCCGCTCGCCGAGCGTGCCGCGGCTGCTGGCCTCGGCCTCTTTGCCGATCCGGACGAAGCTCGCTGAGCCTCCGTGCGGCGGGCCGCGTTCCCGGCCCGCCGCGCAATTCTCCCTCCTCGCCCCGGCCCTCGCGCCGTTCCGCCGGCCCTCCGCGGCCCCGCCGAGTCTCCGTTCCTCGCTTCATGTTGATGTTTTAATGGATTCACGGCTGTAATTTTCGCGCGATTGTCGCGGAAAAGGACAGTTGTGGACGACGAATGCTCACCGCGAGAGCATGCGAGAGATGCTAGGCAGCATCAGATCCGGGCTTTTCGAATCGACTGCAAACGGCGAGTCCGGATCGCCCCGGTTCGGAACCACAAAGGAGAACTCTCATGAGCGCGAAGAAGCTTTCCGCCGGACTCGTTATCGTCGTACTGACGGCCAGCCTCGCTTTCCCGGTCCATGCCCAGCGGGAGGAGGGCAGCGCCTGGGGTTGGCTCGCGTTGTTCTGGAACTGGATCGGTGTCACGTCCCCGGTCTCCACGGGCAACGTGGAAAACGAGCTGCTCGAGGCCGGCGTCGCCGCCGACCCCTTCGGCCGCAGCCGCACGGTGATTCCGGTGGCCGGCGAAACCGACGACGCGGACGCCGGAGTGGCCGCCGATCCCTTCGGTTGAGCCAGTTCGCACCGAGGGCGGGGAGGCGCGGACCGAGGATCTTTTCCCGCGGGAGTCCCGATCCGTTCGCAGCTCGTGTACGATAGTGTCCAGCCAAACGCGAGAGGACCGCGCACGGAGGACGTCGATGCTGCCGCCGAGCCATGAAGATCATCTTTCGCGCGAGCTGCTTGCAGAGCTCGATCGGGGTTCCGTGTCCGCGGAGGCACTCGAGCGCGTTCTGATGACCGAGGCAGCTCGCCATTGCCCGACCTGTCGGGCCGCCCTCGAAGCCTTTGTGGCCGTGCGTCGCGCCCGCCAGGCGCCGGGCGCGGTCATCGCCTTTCCCGGTGCCCGGCGCCGTTCGGCCTCGCCGGACGATTCACCGGAAGCCCGTGAGGCCCGGCGCTTCGTGACCCAGCTCGAAAGGCTGGCCCCGGACCATCGGCTCGACCGCGTCCTTCTGTCTCGCCGTCATCTGCGGGGGCCCTGGGTCGTCGAAGCGATGCTCGCCCGTGCCCTCGACAGCTTGCCGGGCCGGCCCGACGAGTCCGCGATGTGGGCCGAGCTGGCCCTCCGGACGGCCAATCGCAGCGAAGGGGCAACCGCTGCCCTCGAAACCCGGCTCACCGCGGGCACCGCGCGGGCCTGGGCCCTGCTCGGCAACGCCGCCCGTATCGCGGGGGACTTGCCGGAGGCGGATCGGCGCTTCGAGCGGGCCGCCGCCATCGTCCGCCACGAATCCGTCACGGATCTGCGCACTCTTGCCGAACTACGTTCGTTGGCCGGTGCACTGCGCCGTGATCAGCGGCGTTTCGGGGAAGCCGAGTCGTTGCTCACGACCGCCGCCGAGCTGTTGACCTCGCTGGGCGAGGACCGGGAGGTGGCGCGGACCTACCTGCTGCTGACCACGGTCCACATGGCCGCGGGGCTGCCCGAGCGCATGCTCGAGACCCTCGCCAAAGTCCGCCCGCTGATCGACACCACGGCCGACCGGCGGATGTACTGGGCCAGCGTTCACAACGAAATCGTCGGCTTGATCGAGCTGTGCCACTTCCCGCTGGCGGCGGCGCTGCTCGACGAATCGCGCAGCCTCTACGCCGAGTTCGCTGACCCCTACACCCAGCTGCGCCATCACTGGGTCAAGGGCCTGGTGGCCTCGGGCCTCGGGCGCACGGTCCAGGCGGAGATGGAGTTGCGGGTCACCCAAGAGGGTTTCCTGCGCGAGCAGTCGGTGTACGACGCGGCCTTGGTCTCTCTCGATCTCGCCATTTTGTGGCTCGAGCAGGGGCGCCGGGCCGAGGTGCAGGAGCTCGCCGTGGGCATGGTCTCGACTTTCGCCGCGCTGGGCATTCATCGCGAAGCCCTGGCGGCGTGGCGGCTGTTCGCCGAGGCCGCGAGCCAGGAGCGCGCCACCGTCGAGCTCGCTCGCCGGCTCGCCCGCTACCTGGGGCTCGCCCGGCGCGATCCCCGTCACGCCTTTTCGCCGGAATAGAGAGAATCAGCGGTTTATGGGCAGCGGCCGGGCTCGTCCCGGCCGTACTGATTTTCGCCGAAGCCCTCTAGGCGCTTGCCCTCACAGTCCGTAAACGATCCACAACACCGCGGCGGCCCACAGCCCCATGTTCACGAGGAACGGCGCGTCCGAAAGGATGGCGTCGGTGGGGCTCTTGGCGTCCTTCGCCTGATACATCAGGTAGAGGTACCGGAAGATCCCGAACAGCACCAGGGGGATCGTGTAGACCAGGTGCTCGGTGTGGTACTTCTCGGTGGTCTGGGGCGCGATGGCGTAGAGGGCGTAACAAACGACCGACGATGCCGAGACGACGTTGATCATCTGGTCGAGAAACGCCGGACTGTAGGACGACAGCACCTTGCGCTGATCGGCGGCGTCCTGGGCGAGCAGGACGATTTCGTGGCGGCGTTTCGAGAACGCCAGGAACAGGGCCAGGAAGATCGTGCAGAGTACCAGCCAGGACGACACCGCAACACCGATGGCGGCCCCCCCCGCGAGCACCCGCAGCACGAAGCCCACTGCCACGATCATCACGTCGAGAATCACCACGTGCTTGAGCACCGTCGAGTACAACAGGTTGAGCGTCACGTAGACGCCGATCACCACCAGGACGCGGGTTCCGAGATAGTGGGCGAGACCGGCGGAGGTAGCGGCGAGACCCAGGGCCGCCACTACCGCCAGGGTAGGTGACAACGTGCCGGCGGCCAAGGGGCGATGCTTCTTGAGTGGGTGCCGGCGATCCGCCTCACGATCCCGGAGGTCGTTGACCAGGTAGACCGCCGAGGAGATGGCACAAAACGCCGCGAAAGCGAGCAGCGCGCGCTCGATGGCGGTGCCGTCCCCGAGGGCACGGGCGAACACCAGAGGAGCCAGGACGAAGGAGTTCTTGGCCCACTGATGAGGACGCAACGAACGCACGAGAGGAATCAACATAGGTGGTCTCCAGGGTCGGGATTCTACGGTGGCGGTTGGTATAGTGCCGAAACCAATCTGACGTCGAGGTGAAAGTCGCGGATGAGCGCACCGGAATTCGAGGCTCCGCCGCTGGGCGCCAAAGCCGCGGCCCTGTGGTTCGCGCTGCCGAGCCTGTTGCTCCTGGCGCTGGCGTTGCTGCCGGTGATTTCGGGGCGTGAGACCTTCGTCCTGCGCGACGTTCTCAACACTCACCTGATGATCAAGGTGCCGCAGGCCGAGGCACTGGCCCACGGCCAGCTGCCCCTGATCGACCCGACCCGCGGCGGCGGCCAGCCGAACTTCGGCAACCCCAACGGCTTGCCCTTCTACCCGACGAACCTGCTGTTTCTGATCGCCTCGCCGTTCTGGGCGCTGAACGCCCATTTCTGGCTCCATCTACTGTTGGCGCCCTGGGCGGCCTACGCCCTCGGCCGGGCCTGGGGCCTCGGCCGCCCCGCGTCCTGGGCCGGTGGGCTCTGTTACGCCCTGTCCGGGTTCTTCCTCTCGCAGCTCAACTTCTACAACCTGATCGCCGGTATGACCTTCGTGCCGCTGTTCGTGGCGGCGGTGTTGTGGCTCCCGCGGGCGAGCCGGCGGGGCCTCGCCGTCGCCGCCGTGGGGGCCGTTTGGGCCTTGCTGCTGCTCTCCGGGGACCCGCTCGTCGCTCTCTTCGCGGCCGTGCTCGCGGGCACGGCGGTGCTTGCGCGGGACGGTCGGGCCGGCCTGCGGGGGGCGGTCCTGGCGCCGCTGGCTTTGGCCTTCGGCCTCGGGGTCCTCGTGGCGCTGCCTCAGTTGGTCGAATTCACGAGGATCTTGTCGAGCTCGTTCCGTGGTTACTGGGGCTACGGCAGTCGCACGGGCACGATCGGCAGCTTCCACCCGATGCAGCTCGTCGAGCAGCTGGTGCCGATGTTCTTCGGGCGTTTCGATCTGCTCGGCGACGGCGCCTTCTGGGGCAACCCCTTCTTCGAGGGGGAGCCGCCGTACTTCCTGTCGTTGTACCCCGGCCTGCTGGCCCTCGGTCTCGTCGGAGCCGCCGGACGGCCGCGGACACCGGCTGCCTGGTGGGGCTGGTCCCTCGTGGCCGGCGGCCTCTTTCTCGCTCTCGGCCGATACAACCCACTGTTTGCTCCGCTTCTCGACCTGTCGATCGCCAAGGCGTTCCGCTACCCGGTGAAGTTCTGGCTGTTCGTGGCCGTCGGCATGGCGCTCCTCGCGGCCTTGGGCTTCGAACGCACCTTCCCGCGTGAGGGGGCGCCCCGGTTGCGGCACCTCGGGAGGGCGCTGCTGGGGCTCGGGGGGCTGTTGGTGGGGTTGGGTCTGGTGATTCTGCTCTTGCCCGGACTGGTCGGGGATTGGCTCGTGGCTCACCGGGGCGCGGGAGTCCCGCCGAACTTCGCGGGCAACGAGATGGGCCGCTGGCTCGCCACGCTCACGGTATCGCTGGCGGTGCTCGCGGGCCTGGGATTGGCGTTAGGTTTGGCGCGACGCCGGCCGGCCCTCGGGGCTGCGCTGCTGCTCGTCGTCCACGGCGCCGGCCAGCTGGTGCTGCTCGGACCGATCCGAGCCACCGACCAGGTAGCGCCGTACCTCGAGCCTTCGCCGGTCGCCGCGGTGTTGACTCCCGGGGAGCGCATCGTGAACGGTTCTTACCTGAACTTGTTCGGCGACGATCGGATTTCGACCGAGTTCCTGCCCGACAGCCGGTTTCTCTGGCTGGCGCGCGGAGCCCAGAAGGAACTCTGGCCCTTTGCGGCCGTACGTTTGGGCTTCCGCTACGACATGAACCCATCGCCCGAGGGGCTCGACTCCTTTCTCGCCCGGATCGCCCGCGATCTCGTTTCGCAGTCGGAGGACGACGGCGAGCGGTTGCGGGCCCTCGGCCATTGGGGCATCCGCCACCTGCTCATGACCCGGCCCCTGGTCGAGTCTGCCCGCGCCCACACGCGCTATGTCGCGAGCTTTCCCTCGGTGGCCCGCAAGGTCCACGTCTACGAAATCCTGGGGGCGGCGCCGGAGGTGGACTTCGCGGAGGAGATCTTGCCCGCGGAGCACGTGGTGGCGGCCTGGGAGCAGCTGGTGGCTCCGGCCTTCGACGCCGCGCGGACGGTCGTGCTTCCCGGCAGCGAGCGCACCACGGCCCCGTCGGAGGCCGCGGGTTCGGTGACCGTTTCGCGCGACGAACCGGAGCTGCTCGAGATGTCGACGGACAGTCCGGTTCCGGGGGTGGTGGTGATCCAGCGCAGCCACCTGCCCCTCTACCGGGCCGAGGTGGACGGCGTGCCGGTGGCGGTGGAGGCCGCCAATCTCTACCGCATCGGTCTGCGGGTGCCCGCGGGCCGGCATCAAGTGCGCCTGTTCGTGCCCCGTACGACTCTCCACATCAGCCTCGTGGTGTCTTGCCTGGCCCTCGCCACACTCGGGTTTCTGGCGCTGCGAGCGAAGCCACGGCGTCCAACGCACTGATACACTCCCCGCCTGCCATGACGGCTCCCCCAACTCGGCCCCTTCGGAAGATCCTGGTCGCGAACCGCGGCGAGATCGCCGTGCGCATCCTGCGCGGCATCAAGGATCTCGGCTTGATCGGGGTGGCGGTGTATTCCGAGGCGGACCGCAAGAGCCTCGCCGTGGCCTTGGCTGACGAGGCGTACCCGATCGGTCCCTCGCCCTCCCGGGAGAGTTACCTGCTGGGAGATGCTCTGGTCGAACTGGCCCAACGCATCGGCGCCGATGCCATCCACCCCGGGTACGGCTTTCTCTCCGAACGGGCCGGCTTCGCCCGCGCCTGCCGAGACGCCGGGTTGGTTTTCATCGGTCCACCGCCCGAGGCGATCGACGCCATGGGCTCGAAGGTCGAAAGTCGCCGGCTGATGATCGCCGCCGGCGTGCCCGTCGTTCCAGGCGGCAAGGACCCGTTGCCGGACCTCGAAGCCGCCCGGGCCGCCGCCGCGACGATCGGCTACCCGGTGATGCTCAAGGCCGCCGCCGGTGGGGGCGGCAAGGGCATGCGCCGCATTCAGTCGGAGGAGGAGCTGCCCGGAGCCTTCCGCGCCGCCCGCTCCGAGGCCCTGGCTTCCTTCGGAGACGACGCGGTGTACCTCGAAAAGTACATCGAAGAACCTCGCCACGTCGAAATCCAAGTGCTCGGAGATCACCACGGGCGGGTGGTTTCCTTGGGCGAACGCGAGTGTTCGCTCCAGCGCCGGCACCAGAAAGTGCTCGAGGAGGCGCCGTCGCCCGCCGTCTCGCCGGAGCTGCGGCGGCGAATGGGCGAGGCCGCGGTCAAGGCGGCCCAGGCCGTGGGCTACACCAACGCCGGCACCTGCGAGTTCCTGCTGGCCAAAAACGGCGAGTTCTACTTCCTCGAGATGAACACCCGGCTCCAGGTCGAGCATCCGGTGACCGAGCTCGTCACGGGTATCGATCTCGTGACCGCCCAGATCCGGGTGGCCCGCGGGGAGGCTCTGCCGGAGTCCTTCGGCGCCACCGAACCGCGCGGCCACGCCATCGAGGTCCGGCTCTACGCCGAGGACCCGTGGCGCGGTTTCGCCCCCTCGCCCGGGCGCATCGACCTGCTGCGGCTGCCCGACGGCCCGGGCGTCCGCTGCGACTGCGGCGTCGCCCAGGGCGGTGAAGTGCCGATCCATTACGACCCGATGATCGCCAAGTTGATCGTCTGGGGCGCCGATCGCGAGGAAGCCATGGCCCGCCTCGGCCGCGCCTTGGGCGAGCTCAAGATCGAGGGCATCAAGACCTCGGCGCCGCTGTTCCAGGCGATCCTTGGCGACGCGGACTTTCGCGCCGGCCGTCTCGATATCGGCATGCTCGACCGCAAGCTCGCGAGCGGGGAGCTGGCCCCGCCGCCCCCGACGGGTGCCTTTGCCGACCTGCCGATCGTCGCCGCGGCCATCACCCAGGCGGAACGGGCACGGCGGCGTACCGCCGGGGGGCCGACCGGCTCCGCGCCCGCCGCGGGCTCGCGCTGGGCCACGACCGCCCGCCGGGAAGCCGTGGGAGCTGGCCCATGGAGCTGATCGTCCGTTTCGAGGGCCGCGAGGAGCACGTGCGACTAGAGCGCACCGAGACGGGCTGGCGGGTCCAGGTCGGCGACGGGCCGGTGCGGGAGGTCGACGTCGCCGTGTTGGCCGAGCTCGGGCGCGGCACCGAGTTGCTCTCCCTGATCGCCGACGGGCAACAAGCGGAGGTCGCGGTGCGCCCCACGGCGGACGGCCTTTGGGTGGCGAGTGCCGAGGGCACGGGCCTCGCCGAGGTCGTCGACCCGCTGACCGACTTCGCCAAGAAAGCCCACGGCACCGGCGGTTTGGGCAAGAAGGTGGTCAAGGCCTACATGCCCGGACGGGTGGTGGCGCTGCTGGCGACCCCCGGCGACGCCGTGGAAGCAGGCCAGGGCGTCCTGGTGCTCGAGGCCATGAAGATGGAGAACGAGATCGCCGCCGAGACCAGCGGCCAGCTGGTGCAGATCTTCGTCGCCAACGGTGCCGCCGTCGATGCCGGGGATCCGCTCTTCGAAGTGGCCTGAGCTCCCGCCGAGTCCTTGAATCCAGCGCTCCGGATCGCCTCCGGTTTTTTGGAGCGAGGGCATGAAAATCCTCTGAATTCGGGCGTTCCGGCCGATTCAAGATTCCGTTTCCGTGGCATGGAAAGTGCTAGCGTCGCTTCCGGGCCCCATCGGCCATGGAACGTCCAAGAGTCACCCCTCGCGCCTCGTTTTTCCTCGTCATCGCTCTCGCGTTGACCGTGGCGGTGCTTGGCGTTCTGTCCTTCTCGCGTGCCGTGGCGTCTTTCCAGAGCCTCGGCTTCGTCGCCGAGCGGGAAGGTGAGGGGTTTCGGGTCCGTGAGCTGACCGCCGCGGGAACCGGACTGGAAGTCGGCGATCACCTCCTGCAGGTGGCCGGGCAGTCCATGGACCGGGCCCGCCAAGTCCTGCGCGCCGAGCCGGAGACCTCGGTGACGGTGCTGCGCGGCGACGAGCTGCTCGAGATCGTCTATCACCGGCCACCGCTGACCCTCGACCTCGTTTATCTGATCCAAGCCCTGATCGGGGTCTTCTACCTGCTGATCGGTCTATACACCGGCCTCCGGGTCGAGCGCACGGGCTCGGGTTTGTTCCTGGTCTGGTGCCTGGCCTCGGCGGCGTTTTACCTGCTGACGCCGACGGGTTTGGGGGATGCCGCCGGGCGCACGCTGTACCTGGTCGAGGAGGTCGCCCGAGCGCTCCTGCCGCCGGTCACGCTGCACTTCTTCCTCAACTTCCCGCACCCGCTGGGCCGCCGTCCCCTGGTGTTCCGTGGGCTGCGACTGCTGCCCTTTCTGTATCTGCCGGCGGCGACGCTCCTGGCCGGCATCGGAGGGTTGATCGCCTTCACCGGCCCGGCGCTCAGCCGCGAGACCGCCCGCGGTTCGATCGCCTTCACCGACCGCGCCCAGCTGGTGCACTTGGTGGCCTACGTCCTCGCCGCGATCGCCGTGTTGGTCTATCGGATCGGCCGGGAACGGGGGCTCGAGGAGCGACGGCAGCTCCGTTGGATCGCCATCGGTCTGTCCGCAGGTTATCTGCCCTTCGCGGTCTTTTACCTGGTGCCCTATGTGCTCGGTTTGACGCTGCCGGGTTTCGTCGGCGCCGCCGCGGTCTTGCCTCTCGCCCTGGTGCCCTTGACTTTCGCTTGGGCGATCCTGCGCTACAAGCTGTGGGACATCACCATCGTGCTGCGCGAGGCCACCTCGACGGTGATCACGGTGATCCTGGCGGGCGCGGTGTTCTCCTTCGCCCACCTGGCGGTCAACCGCGGCCTGCCGGAGCGGCTGTCGATGGTGCGCGACTTTCTGACCTTCGGTTCCGGTCTGGCCATCGCCGGTCTGCTGGTGCCGGCGCGCCGCCGGGTGTCGTCGTCCCTCGAGCGCTTCCAGTACGGGCGTTCGGTGACCAAACGCCGGGCCCTCGAGCGCCTCGGTCGCGAGCTTCTGCAGGAGCGGGATCTCTCCCGGCTGTCGGCCGAGTTGCTCGAGGACGTGGCCGACGCCATCGACCTCGAACGCGCCAATCTCTACCTCTTCGTGGCCAACGGCGACCTCGTGCCGATCGCGCGGGAGCTCGGGGATCCGGCGCCGCTCGATCTCGCCGAACTGCCCGCCGGCTTGTGGCAACGCGAAACCTGGCCGCTGTCGGGCGCCGCTCTACCGGGCGAACGGATGGGGCCGGTGGAGAAGCTCTTCGTCGCCGGGTATCGCTACGTCTTCCCGGTGGCCGTACGCGACCTGCCGCTCGGCCTTCTGGTCACCGGCTTCAAGGCCGATGCCGAGCCGCTGTCGTCTGACGATACGAGGCTGATTCGCCAGCTATTGTCGGGCGCCGCGCTGGCGATCGAAAACGCCAAGCTGGTCACCGAGCTGCACGCGCGGCTGGCGGAAATCGTTCGCCTCCAGCACTTCAGCCAGGGCATCATCGAATCTTCGCCGGCCGGCATCGCGGTGGTCGATTCCGCGGCGGGACAAGAGCGGATCGTCTCCGCCAACGCCGCCTTCGGGACGATTTTCGGGCGCTCGGTGGACGGGCTGGTGGGGGAGCCGTTGGCCAGCCTGCTGCCGGCGGGCAGCCTACCCGAAGTGGGTGAACCGCTGCGCGAAGTCGCCTACCAGGACGAGCACGGCCGCGAACGGCACTTCCAAGTCTCTGCTGCCGACTTCCAGGCCAGCAGCGACCCCCGGGCGGACGGTGACACCCGCCGCGTGCTCGTGGTCCACGACGTTTCCGAGCGGGTCGCCATGGAGCGCGCCCTGCGCGAGAAGGATCGCCTGGCCGCGCTCGGCCTGCTGGCGGCGGGCGTGGCCCACGAGGTCAACACGCCGATCACGGGAATCTCGAGCTACGCCCAGTTGCTGCTCGCCGACACCCCGGAGGACGATCCGCGTCACGAGATTCTGAAGAAGGTCGAAAAGCAGACCTTCCGGGCGGCGCGCATCGTCAACAGCCTGCTCGAGTTCGCCCGCAACCGCACGGACGAGCGCCGGCCCGTGGACCTGGTGCCGCTGCTCGGCGAAACCCTGGATCTGCTCCAGGAGCGGCGCAGCCGGCGTGGTTGCCGGTTGACCGTGGAGCTGCCCGAAGGGCCGCTGACGGTTTTCGGCAGCGACGGCGAGCTTCAGCAGGTGTTCACCAATCTCGTGTTGAACGCCCTCGACGCCATGCCCGGCGGTGGCCAGTTGCGGGTCTCGGCCCGGACCGAGGCGGATCAGGTCGAGGTGGCGGTGGCGGATTCGGGCGCCGGCATTCCGGCGGAGCGTTTGGCGCGGATCTTCGAGCCCTTCTACTCGACCAAACTCGGGCAAGGCGGCACCGGCCTCGGCTTGACCATCACGGCGGACCTCGTGCGCCGTCACGCCGGCGACATCCGGGTCGAGTCGACCCCGGGGCAAGGCACGACGTTCTTCGTGCGCTTGCCGCTCCACGAGGACGCTCGCCCGGCCCTCGGCCTCGCCTTGAAAGCTTCTCCGGAGGCACTGCCACCCACTCCATGAGCATTCTGGTCATCGACGACGAGGAAGTCCTGCAGGACGTCCTGTGCTCCGTGCTCCGTCGCGAGGGGTACGAGGTGCTCTCCGCCCGCACCGGAGAAGAGGGGCTGAAGCTCCTGGCCGAGGAAGAAGTGGATCTCGTGCTGCTCGACATGATGCTGCCGGGGATCCAGGGCATGGAGGTGCTCGACCAGATCCGGCGCACGGACCCCGAGCAGGTCGTCGTGGTGATCACCGCTTTCTCGTCGATCGAAGGGGCCATCGAGGCCATGCGTCGCGGGGCGTTCCACTACATCCCCAAGCCGTTCAAGAACGACGAGGTGCTGCTGACGGTCAAGAAGGGGCTCGAGCGGCGCTCGTTGACCTCGGAAAACCGCTCGTTACGCGAGCAGCTCCAGCGCCGCTTCGCCTTCGAGAACATCGTCGGGAAGTCGAAGCCCATGCAGGAGGTCTTCGAGCTGATCCGGATGGCCGCGCCGTCGAAGAGCAACATCCTGATCCTGGGTGAAAGCGGTACCGGCAAGGAGTTGGTGGCGAAGGCCATTCACCACCAGTCCCGGCGCGCCGCGGGGCCGTTCGTGACGGTCAACTCCGGGTCCATGCCGGCGGATCTGCTGGAATCGAATCTCTTCGGCCACGTCCGTGGGGCCTTCACCGGGGCGATCGCGAACAAGAAGGGCTTGTTCGAGATGGCGAACGGCGGCTCGATCTTCTTCGACGAGATCGGCAACATTCCCCTCGACACCCAGGCCAAACTGCTGCGCGTCGTCCAGGAGCGCGAGTTCATGCGCCTGGGCGGCGTCGAGACCCAGAAGACCGACACCCGCATCATCGCCGCCACCAATGCCGACCTCGAGAGCGAGGTGCAGCGGGGCCACTTCCGGGAAGATCTGTACTACCGTCTGAACGTCATCACGGTGACCTTGCCGCCCCTGCGGGCGCGCACCGAGGACATTCCGCTGCTCGCCCAGCATTTCCTTCTGCGCTTCGCTGAGGAGAACGAGAAGCCCATCGAAGGGCTGACTCCCGAGGCCCTCGAAAGCCTGCTCGACTACAGTTGGCCGGGCAACGTCCGTGAGCTCGAAAACGCCATCGAGCGCGCCGTGGTGCTGAGTTCCGGCCGAGTGGTGGATGCGGCGCTGTTGCCCAGCTCAGTGCGCCAGAAGCAGGGCCTGACGATGCCCACGCCGAGCTTCGGCAACGGTGGCATCTCGTTCAAGGACGTCGTGGGCGAATACGAACGCCAGTTGATCGTCCGCGCTCTGCAGGCCGCCGGTGGGGTTCAGAAACACGCGGCCGAGTTGCTCAAGTTGAAACCGACTACGCTCCACGAAATGATGAAGCGACTCAAGCTCTCCTCCGAGAGCCTCACCTCATGAATCGCGATCGAGCCCAAAGCATGTTCCAGTCGCCCCTCGTCTCCCCGCGTACCCTCGGCCTCGTCACGAGCGTCGTTCTCGGTCTTTTGTCGTCATCGCCCGCGGTGTTCGCGGAAACCGCCGCGGCGCTACCCGGAAACGAGGGCGGCTCCGCACTGCCTCTCGTGGCCGAGCTCTCCGACGGCCGAGTCCTGGATCTGCCCGAGCTCGACGCAAGCGTGCCGCGCCCGTCGGACTTCTTGGGTTATCCCCTCGGTAGCCGCTTCACCCGCTACGACCGCGTGCTGGCCTACTTCGAGCGTCTGGCCGCGGCGTCCCCACGCGTTCGGCTGTGGCAATACGGCACGAGTTACGAAGGTCGCCCCTTGGTCCTGGCGGCGATCTCGACTCCGGACAACCTGCGGGACCTCGAAGCGCTGCGCCGCCAGCACCTCAAACTGGCCGACCCCGGGAGCCTTTCCGCGCCTGAGCGCGACCGCCTGGTCAAGGACACGCCCGCCGTCGTCTGGCTCGCCTACGGCGTCAACGGCAACGAATCGTCCTCGACCGAGGTGTCCATGGCGGCCGCGTACCTGTTCGCGGCGGCTCAGGGAGATTGGCCGCGGCTGCTGCAGAAGACGATTCTGCTGGTCGATCCGCTGGTCAACCCCGACGGTCGCGAGCGTTACGTGGCCGGCTTCGAGCAGCGCCGGGGCGCTTTGGCGAGCCCGGATCGCGCTTCCGCCGAGCACTTCGAGCCGTGGCCCGGCGGGCGCCAGAACCACTATCTGATCGACCTCAATCGCGATTGGTCCTGGGCGACGCAGAAGGAGACGCGGGACCGCATCGTGGCCTATCGCCAGTGGGAGCCGCAGGTCTACGCCGACTTCCACGAGATGTCGGTCGAGTCGACCTATTTCTTTCCGCCCCCGGCGGCTCCGGTCCATCCCGGGCTCGATCGCCGCACCCTGGCCTGGCTCGAGACCTTCGGCAAAGCCAACGGCCAGGCCTTCGATCAGCAGGGCTGGCCCTACTTCAAGACCGAGACCTACGACCTGTTCTACCCGGGGTACGGGGATTCCTACCCGGCCTTCCGCGGCGCCGTCGGAATGACCTACGAAGTGGGCGGCGGTGGCCGGGCGGGTAGCGTCTCGATCCTGCAGGACGGCACGCCGGTCACTCTGGCGGACCGCCTGGCACGCCACTTGACGACCAGCCTCGCCACCGTGCGCACCGCCGCCGTGGGGGCGAACAAACTGAACGCCGACTTCGTGGCGGCGCGGACCGACGCCGCGAGTGCGGGTCCGGTCTACCTGCTCGACGGTGGGGGAGGCGAAAGCGCCGCTCTCGCCGACCTGTTGAGCTTCCATGGCGTCGACGTCGAGGTGCTCGAGAGCGCCGTCACGGTCGCCGCCCGGTCGCTCCAGGCCAAGGCCAACGAAATCCCTGTCGAGCGCTCGTTCCCGCGCGGAACGCTGGTCGTGTCCGCGGCTCAGCCGCTCGGCAATCTGGTCCGTGCCTTGCTCGAGACGGCGCCCGAGCTGGGCGCCGGGTTCCTGGCCCGCCAGCGCGAGAAGCTCGAGCGCAACGAGTCCACGGAGTTCTACGACGTCACCGCCTGGTCCCTGCCGCTCGCCTTCGGCGTCGACGGTTGGGTCGCGGACCTCGAGTCCGTGCGCCCCCTCACCGGTCAACGGGTGGCGTGGCGTTCGCGGGCGGGCGGTCTGTCGGGCGAAGGGAAAGTCGGCTTTCTGGTGCCTCCTCAGGGCTACGCCGGCCAGCGATTGGCCAGTCAGCTCCTGGCCGAGGGACTGGAGCTGCGCGTCGCCCTCGCGGGATTCGAGCTGGGCGGCCGGGCCTACCCGGCGGGGACCCTGTTCGTGCCCCGGCGCGGCAATCCCGACAATCTCGCCGAGCGGCTCGGCCGAGCCTTGACCGAGGTGGGTGCCGAGGCGCGCGGGATCGACTCGACCTACGTCACGAGCGGCGTCTCCCTAGGCTCGAATCAGGTGCCAAGCTTGCGGCAGCCTCGGGTGGGAGTGTTGGCGGGCGAAGGAGTGTCCCCGACCTCCTTCGGCTTCGCTTGGCATCTGCTCGATCAGCAGATCCGGCTTCCGGTCCTCCGTGTCGAGGGCAACACGCTCGGGTCCGTGGACCTGGCGCGCTTCGACGTCCTGGTGCTGCCGGACGGCAGCTACGGCCGGACTTTGGGGGGGGACACCGGGTCGGCCGTGGCCCGCTGGGTCCGTGAAGGGGGCGTCCTGGTGGCGATCGACGGTGCGGCCGCTTGGCTCAAGGACCAGGAGCTGACCGCGATCAAACCCTGGACGGCGCCGGAGGAGGGTGAAGGCCCGAAGGACCCGGAATCGGACGGCTCGCCGACGTTTCTCGAGCGCAGCCCGGTCGAGACCCCGGGGGCCATCGTGGCGACCCGCGGTACTCCCGGTCACGCCCTGCTGGCCGGCCTCGGCCGCCCGCCGGTGGCGCTCGTCAACGGCACCACGGTGCTGTTGCCGACCCGCGATCCTCAGCAGGACGTACTGACGATCGGCAGCGAGAACTTCACCCTCGGGGGGGTGATGTGGACCGAGGCCGAGAGTCGCCTGGCGGGCTCGTTGCTCGTGGGCATGGAGCGGAAGGGCCGCGGGCTGGTGGTGACCTTCGCCCAGGAGCCCAACTTTCGCCTGTTCTGGCGGGGGACCAGCACGATCTTCCTGAACGCCGTGTTGCTCGGGCCGAATCTGGCTGCCGGTCGCGGTCTGTGACGCCGGCGCTGTCCGCTACGGCCGCTCGGCACCTCCATCTCGCCGCCCAGGGGCTCCTGACGCGCCCCCGGCGGCGCGCCACGCGGCGCGCCGTGCTGGCCGCGATCGAGCGGATGCGCCTGCTCCAGATCGACTCCATCCACGTCGTGGCCCGCAGTCCGTATCTCGTGCTGCACTCCCGTCTCGGCGCCTACGAGCCGCGTTGGCTCGACGAGCTTCTGGCGCGTGGTGAGCTGTTCGAAACGTGGTCCCACGAGGCCTGCTTCGTGCCCAGCGTGCACTTCCCTTGGCATCGGGTCCACCTGACCCGGATGTTGGCCCACTGGTCGGGCCGCTCGGCGGAGCGGGTGCGCGCGAGCCAAGCCGAGGCCCTGGCGGACCTGATCGCCCTGGTGCGGACGCGGGGGCCGCTCCAGAGTGCGGACTTCGCACGGCCGGAGGGCGAAAAGGGCGGCGGCTGGTGGGGTTGGAAAACGGAGAAGCGCTTGCTCGAAGCCGCCTTCGCCCTCGGTGAGCTGATGGTCGCGCAGCGGGTGAACTTCCAACGCGTCTACGACCTGACCGAGCGGGTGCGTTCGCGCCTGCGACCCGCCCCAGGGCTCGAGGAACCGACTCCCGAGGAGGTGCGGCGTCAGTTCATCCTCGACACCGTGCGGGCCTTGGGCATCACGCGGGCGCGCTGGATCGCCGACTACTTCCGGCTGCGCCGCCAGGTCACCCCCGGCGAGCTGGCTCCGCTGCTCGCTTCCGGGGAGATCCTGGAGGTCGTCGTGGCGGGTTGGCCGAGCCTGGGGTACGTCCACCGCGACCACGCCGAACTGCTCGAACGCGCGCAGGATGAGCGCCTCACGGCCACGCACACGACGCTACTGTCGCCCTTCGACCCGGTGGTGTGGGATCGCGCCCGGGTGCTCGAACTGTTCGGGTTCGACTATCGGATCGAGTGTTACACGCCGGCGCCCAAGCGCCGCTTCGGCTACTTCGTACTGCCCATTCTCCATCGCGGTCGTCTGGTCGGGCGGCTCGATGCCAAGGCCCACCGCGGGGCCGCCAGCTTCGAGGTCAAGGCTCTGTTTCTCGAGCCCGGCGTCCGTGCTGGCAAGTTCTTGGTGGCGGACCTCGCGCGGGCGCTGCGGGAGAGTGCCGCATGGCACGGTTGCCCGCGGGTCGTCGTCACTCGAGGAGAGCCTGAAGCCCTGGTCGCCGAGCTGCGCCGCGCCCTCGGCTGAACCGGGTTGAACCGCGGTTCCGGTCAGCGCGCTTGACGCTCCATTGGACACGAGGTTACCGTTGTTGCATGGCTCAGCGTCTTTTGCAAGAAATCCGCATGTCGCGCCCGTTTTCGAGTCCCGCCGAGGAAGCCTTCCTGAACCTCTGGCGCTCGGCGAATCACCTCCAACAGGGCTTGATCGAGCTGCTTCGGCGGGCGGATCTGACGCCGACCCAGTACAACGTGCTGCGTATTCTGCGCGGCTCGTCGCCGGAAGCCCTGACCTGCGGCCAGGTCGGCGAGCGCATGGTCACCCGCGAACCGGACGTCACCCGCCTGCTCGATCGCTTGGAGAAACGGGGCCTCATCGAGCGCACCCGCGATCAGCGCGACCGCCGGGTGGTGACGATCCGGATCACCCCCGCCGGTCTCGAGTCCCTCGCCGGGCTCGACCAACCGGTGGCGGATTTCCACGTCGCCCAACTGCGGCACATGAAGACCGGTGAGATCGAAGCGCTGATCGACCTGCTCGAAAAAGCCCGCTCGAGCTGAAAGGGTCGCTCGCCCCCGAATCTCGATGGCGGGGCGGGGTTGCAGCCGCGAGCGTCTAGGCCCCGTCGCCGCTGCCCGGCACCAAGTGATGGCGCAGGGCGTAGGCGACGGCCTGCGCGCGGTTGTGCAGGCGCAGCTTGTCGAGGATGTTGCGGACGTGGAATTTGACGGTGTTTTCGGACACCCCGAGGTCGTCCGCCAACTCGCGGTTGGACGTCACGCCGCGCACCATGCACTCGAGGACCTCGCTCTCGCGCTCGGTCAGAGCGTCGGGGTTGGTCCTTGTCGAACTCTTCGGGCGGGCGAACTCGGACAGCAGCTTGCGCGCCAGGGCGGGAGTGATCGCGGGTTCGCCGCGGCCGACGCCCTCGAGCAATTCGAAGAAGCGGTCCGCCTTGAGGTCCTTCAGAAGGTAGCCCTGGGCGCCCGCCTTCACCGCCTCGAAGAGGTCCGCCTCGTCATCGGAGGCGGTCAAGATGATGACTTTCGCCTCGGCGCCGCGGGCGGCCAGCTCGCGCAGGGCGGCCAGCCCGCCGCCGCCCGGCATTCGTAGGTCCATCAGCACCACGTCGGGCTGGAGCTCGAGACACAAAGCGACCGCCGAGGGTCCGTCGCCGGCCTCCCCGATCACCTCGTGGTCACGGGCGGCGAGAAGACTCCGGAGACTGTCCCGAAAGAGTGCGTGGTCATCCGCGATCAGAATCCGCATCAAACTCCCCCGCGGTCATGGAGGACGGTGCCCGCGGAGCGTCGAGAATGACGCTCGTACCGTGACCGGGACTCGATTCGAGCCTGAGCGTAGCACCGATCGAGAGCGCCCGCTCCTTCATGATCGCGAGACCAAAACGCGGAACGTCGGCACGGGCCAAACGATCCGGATCGAAACCGTGGCCGTCGTCGCGGATCTCGATGACCACTCGGTCCTTGCCGACCGGCCGGGCGACGACCCACGCGCGGTTGGCTCCCGAGTGCTTTCGGATATTGGACAGAGCCTCCTGGACGATGCGCAGCGCCTGGAGCTCCGTGGCGAGGGTCAGGCCGACATCGGCGGGCATGTCGAGCTCGGCGCGGATGCCTCCCTGCCGTTCCCAGCCCTGGACGAAACTGCGGACCGCGGCCGAGAAGCGGAAGTCGGGAGACAGCTCGGTGCGCAACGCCAGAATCCCCTCGCGCACGTCCGTGGCCACCCCGCGGGCCGCCTCGGCCAGCTGGTCCAGCTGCTCGGTGGCGCGGTCGATCGCGCCCCGTTTCAGAAACTCCCGCACCGCCTGGGCCTTGGTGTTGACGTAGGCGAGCACTTGAGCCATGCCGTCGTGCATCTCGCGGGCGATGCGCACGCGCTCCTCGGCGACCGCCAAGACGGCCAACTGCTCGTGCACGTCGGAGCTGTCGATGGCCACCCCCGCGAGCGTGGCGTAACGCATGAGGGTCTCTTCGTCCGAGGGTCGCCAGGAAGGGTCTTCCCCCAGGCGATCACAGAGGTAGAGGTTGCCGTGGTAGCGGGAGCGACAAACGACCGGCACCGCCAGGAGCGTCTTCATGGGCGGATGGTTGGCCGGGAAACCCACGGCCCGCGGATCCGCCGCCATGTCGTTGACGCGCAGCGACTGTCCCTCGCGTAACGGCACCCCGAGCAGCCCGCGGCCCACCGGGGGCGGGCCGATGGCCGCGCGGTGAGCGGTCGAGAGGCCGGAGGTGACGAACACGCGGATCGCCCCGCCTGGACCGTCGAGCACGGACAACGCGCCGTAGTGGGCGCCTAGCAGCGTCCGGGCCTGATCGACCACGCGCTGGAGTACGGCGTCGAGCGACAGGTCCGTCTGGCCATACAAGTCGAGCGCCGCGCGGTGCAGCGCGAGGAACTCCGCGCTGCCACTCTGACCCTTTTGAGGCCCTTCGGCGTTTAGATTCATGGCGCCGAGTGTAGCAGCGCCTGCCGGGAGCTTCGCGCTACCCGAAGGGGTGGTCCGGCTCCCGTCAAGTTGGGGTGATAGCCTGGGCGCGACTCTCTTGAAGGAGAAAAACGATGTCGATACTAGGAGCAGTGCTCTTGGGCCTCGTCGGCTGGTTTCTGGTGCGTTACCTGGTGTTCGGTTTCTTCACCGTCAACCAGAACGAACGTGCCGTGAAGACGGTCTTCGGTCGAGCTCAGAGACTTTCGGACCCCTTGCCGCCGCCGACCGACGCCGGCATGTCGGCCGAAGAAGCCGAACGCTACCGTTGGCCCCAAATGAAAGTCCTCCCGCCGGGTGGCCCCTACTTCCGCTTGCCGTGGGAGAAGGTCTACAAGGTCAGCGTCGCCACCCAGACGCTCAACATGGCCTTCGACCCCGAGAACCCGGGGGCCAATCGCAACGGTACCCAACTCGAGGCGGTGACCAAGGACCAGCTGATCACCGGACTCACCGGGCAGATCCGCTACCGCGTCTCGGAGTCGATGCTTTATCCCTACCTGTTCGGCGTCAAGAACCCGATCGCCCACGTCATGGGCTACTTCATCTCGATCCTGCGCGAGCGCATCGCCAACTTCGAGGCGCCCACGGCGCCCGACGGCTCGCCGTCGACACCGGGGCTCGAGCCGACCCTGGCGGTCGGGGTTTCGATCAACGACCTGCGCAAGAACCTGCGGGACCTGAACGAGCGCATGGACCACGAGTGCCGCAGCTCCACCTACCGCTACGGCATCGTGCTCGATGCCTCGTTGATCACCGGCATCGACCCGCCCCACGAGGTCGAATCGGCGCTCGCCGCCATCAACACGGCGCACAACCAGGTGTCGTCGGACATCAGCCTGGCCCAGGCGTCGGCGGACCAGAAGATGGTGCAGTCGAAGCGTGCCGTCGAGATCGAGACGCTGAACGCTCACGCCGAGGTCGAGCCGCTCCTGGCCCTCGCCCAGGAGCTGGCCGAGCTCAAGGCCAACGGTGGCCCCTCGGCCCTCGCCGCCTACCTGCGCAACGTCCGCCTGACGCTTCTCGGCAAGGCCGACAACGTCATTCTGGAGGCCTCGCGATGAACAAAGCCATGATGCTGTTTCCGGCGATCGCGGCGTTCGCCTTCGTGGCGGCGTTCATCGCCGTGCCCATCCTGATCGGACTCGTCCGCCAGCTCGGTCTCTACACCACCGTCCAGGAGCGCACCGCCAGGGTCTATGTGCTCTTCGGCAAAGTGCTCGGTGTGCTCGACGAGCCAGGTTTCCACTTCCTGCCGGCGAAGCTCGGCGCCAGGGCCTTCCTGGTCCACTGGCTCGGCCAGTGCCACGTGCTCGACCTGCGCCTCGACCAGGAGTACCTGCGCAGCCAAGGCGTCAACTCGGAGGAAGGCGCGCCGATGGGCATCGGCGTCTGGTACGAGATGATGATCAGCGATCCGGTGGCCTTCCTGTTCAAGAATGCCGACCCGCGCGGCTCGCTGCGCGCCAACGTCTCGAACGCCACGGTGCGCACCTTGTCGAACCTCTCGCTCGACCACATGCTGACCGATCGTCACGCCATGAGCCGCACCGTGCGCGCCGAGGTCTCGCCGAAGTCCCACGACTGGGGTTACCAGCTGGGCTCGGTGTACGTCCGCAAGGTGCACTTCCGCGACACGGCAATGATCAAGCAGATCGAGGAGAAGGTGGTCAACCGGCTGCGCCAGGTGACCTCCGCCATCCTCCAGACCGGCAACAACCAGGTCCGGGTGATCGGCTCCACCGCCGAACGCGAAGCCGCCGTCGAGTTCGCTCGTGCCGCGGCCAAGCGCCCCCAGATCGTCGGCGCCGCTCTGCAGAAGATCTCGACCGATCCCGACGTGCTGAAAGCCATGTTCGAGATCCTGGAGATCCAACGCTTGGCCGCCAACGAGGGCAAGCTCACCCTGGTGCCCGCGGGCACCGGCGGGGAGCTGCTGAAGACCCTGGTGGCGGCGAAGGGGTAGCGGGAGAAGAAAAGGACGCCAGCGACGCCCACGACGCCGGATTCCTGCGTCGTGGGTGTCGTTTCGGTCGTGGGTGTCCTTCCGCTACGCCGCCGCTTCTTCCTCGGGCTCCTCCACCAGCTCCGCCTTGCCCCCTTCCTGCGATAGCAGGCTGTACACCGCGGGCACGACGTACAGGGTCAGCACCGTTCCCACGACCAACCCGCCGACGACGGCGATGCCCATGGGCACGCGGCTTTCGGAGCCGGCGCCGAGGGCCAGGGCGATGGGGAGGATGCCGAGGATGGTCGAGAGGCTGGTCATCAGCACCGGGCGGAGGCGGGCGGTGGCGGCGCCGCGGACGGCTTCCGTCACGGCGAGGCCCTGGCTCTTCCGTTGATTGGCGAACTCGACGATCAGGATGCCGTTTTTGGTCGTCAAGCCGACCAGCATGATCATGCCGATCTGGCTGAAGATGTTGAAGGTCTGGCCGGTGGCCCAGAGCGCGCCGAAGGCACCGGCAAGCGACAACGGCACCGTCAGCATGACGATGAACGGGTCGAGGAAGCTCTCGAACTGGGTGGCGAGCACCAGGAAGACGAGCACGAAGGCGAGCAAAAACACAAACAGCAGGCTGCGGTTCGACTCCGAGAAGTCTCGGGCCTGACCGCTCAAGCGGGTCGCGAAGGAGTCGTCGAGCACCTCCTCCGCGATGCGCTCCATGGCCTCGATGCCGTCACCTAGGGTCTTGCCCGGGGCCAGCGCCGCAGAGACGGTGGCCGAGAGGTAACGATCGAAGCGGAACAGTTGCGGCGGGCTCGACTGTTCGGACACCCGCACCACTTTGTCGAGCACCACCGGGCCGCGGCTCGAGGGGACATAGAGATTGCGCAGGTCGACCGTGTCGTTGCGGTACTCGCGGCGCACCTGGCCGATCACCTCGTACTGCTTGCCGTCGATCTGGAAAAACCCCAGCCGCTGCTCGGACAGTGCCAACTGGAGCGTCCGTGCGATGTCCAGGGCCGAGACGCCGAGGTCGCGGGCGCGGGCGCGGTCGATCTCGATGCGGATCTCCGGGTTCGAGAACTGGAGGTCGACGTCGACGAAGGGGAACGTCGGGTCTTGGCGCGCGGCAGCCAGGAAACGGGGCAGGGCCTCCTTGAGCTTTTCGAGGTTCGGCGCCTGGATCACGAACTCCATGGGCAAGCCGGCGCGGCGCCCGAGGGCGATCGTCGGGTCCTGGGCGATCGACGTCCGGGCCTCGGCCAACTGTGCCACTTTGGCGCCGAGATCGCGGGCGATCTCGCTTTGGCTGCGGGTGCGCTCCGCCGGGTCGATCAACATCAGGCGCACCGAACCGTTGTTGGTCGATCCCGCGGCGCCGAAGCCGGGCGCGGTGACCGAGACGATGACCTGGCGCTCGGGCACCTCGCGCTCGATGAGCGCCGTCAGCTCGTCCATGAAGCGGTCGGTGTAAGCGAACGTGGCACCTTCCGGACCCCGGGAGTTGAGCCGCAGGTAGCTCCGGTCCTCCGTCGGTGCGAGTTCCGCCGGCAAGGCGTGGTAAAGGCCGTAGATGACCAGGAACGACGCCAACAGCAGCGGTGGCGCCAGCCACCGCGTGCGCAGGAAGCCATCCAGGGTGCGCCCGTAGGCACGGGTCAGACCCTCGAAGAACGGCTCGGTGACGCGGTAGATCCACGGCGGCTGCGCGCGGTGTTTGAGCAGGCGGGTGGCGAGCATCGGGGTGAGGGTCAGGGCCACCAGGGCGGAAATGGCCACGGCGCCCGCCAGCGTCACCCCGAATTCGCGGAAGAGCCGCCCGGCGAGCCCGCCCATGAACAGGATCGGCAAGAACACCGCGATCAAGGCCAGGGTGGTGGCGACGACCGCGAAAAAGATCTCCCGCGTGCCTTCGATGCCCGCTTCGAGCGGTTGCTTGCCGCCTTCGATCTTGGCGTAGATGTTCTCGAGCACGATGATGGCGTCGTCGACCACGATGCCAATGGCGAGGACCAGGGCCAGTAGGGTCAAGACGTTGATCGAGTACCCCGCGAGGTACATCACGAAGAAGGCCCCCACGAGCGAGACCGGAATCGCCAGGACCGGGATCAGCGTCGTGCGCCAGTCGCGCAGGAAGAGGAAGATCACCGCCACGACGAGCAACAGCGAGGCGAGAACGGTTTCCTGGACTTCCGCCACCGAGCGGCGCACGAAGCGGGTTTGGTCGAACCCTTGGGTGAGCGACAGATCCTCCGGGATGGTCTGGCGCAGCTGGGAGATGCGCTCGTTGACCAAGTCCGAGATCTCGATGAAGTTGGCTCCCGGGAGTGGCCGGACGGACAACCCGACCATCGGTTTGCCGTTCATCTTGAGGGCCGTACGTTCGTTGCGGGCGCCCAACTCGGCGGTTCCGACGTCGCGGAAGCGGACGACCCGACCGCCCTCGGCCTTCAGGATCAGGTCGTTGAAGTCCTCCGCCGTGGCCAACCGCGACAAGGTGCGAACGTTCAGCTGGACGTCGTTGCCTTCGATCCGGCCGGCCGGCAACTCGACGTTTTCACGCTGGAGCACCTGGAGCACGTCGATGGGCGACAACTGGTACGAGGCGAGTTTCTGGGGATCGAGCCACAGGCGCATCGAGTAGGTCCGCTCGCCCCAGACGTCGACCCGGGCGACTCCGGGGATCGTCTGCAAGCGCTCGACGAAAATCTCGTCCGCTACGCGGGTGAGGTCGAGCAGATTGCGCCGGTCGCTCTGGAGGCCGAACATCAGGATCGGCTGGGAATCGGCGTCCGCCTTCGAGACCTCGGGCGGATCGATGTCCGGCGGGAGGTTGTCGAGGGCTTGCGAGACGCGATCCCGCACGTCGTTGGCGGCGCGCTCCAAGTCGGCGTCGAGGTCGAACTCGACGGTGACCGTGCTGCGGCCCTCACGCGACACCGAGGTCAGCGTGCGAATGCCGGCAATGCCGTTGATCGAGTCCTCGAGGGGCTCGGTGACCTGGGACTCGATGACGTCGGCGTTGGCGCCGCGGTAGTTGGCGGTCACCGTGATCACCGGCGGGTCGACCGCGGGGAACTCGCGCACGCCCAGGTAGGTGAAGCTGATCGCGCCGAACAGCACGATCGTGATCGACAGCACGGTGGCCAGAACCGGCCGCCGGATGGCCAGGTTGTACAGCGTCATGGCGCCCCCGTCCCCGAGCCTTCCCCGACCGCTTCGACCAACAGGCCCGGCTTCAAGTCTTGGATCGCGGAGGTGATCACCTGGTCGCCCGAGACCAAGCCGGACACGATTTGCACCCGGTCCTCGGTGCGCAGTCCGGTCTCGACCGGCCGCGGCTGGGCGACGCCACCTTCGATGACGAATACCTTGGCTCCGCCCAACTCCGGGATGATCGCGATCGAGGGCACGGTGAAGGCCTGGTCGATCTCGCGAATCACGAGGTCGACGTCGGCGAAGGCGCCGGGCACCAGCCGGCGGCCGGGATTGGCCGCCTGGGCGCGCACCGTGAGCGAGCGCGTCTCGGCGTCCATGGCCGGCTCGATGGCGGTGATCCGCGCCCCGAAATCGCTGTCGGTGCCTTTGACCCGGAAGGTCACCTGGTCGCCCACCCGAACCTTCGCGGCGTAGCGTTCGGGGACCGTGAAGTCGAGCTTCACCGGGTCGAGTTGCTGGAGGGTGGCGATCACGGTCTGGGGCGACAGGTAGCTGCCTTCGCTGACCTGGCGCAGGCCCACGATGCCCGCGAAGGGCGCCCGCACGACCGCCTTCTTGAGCTGCGCCTCGAGCACCGCGAAGTCGGCCCGGAGCACGTTCAACTCGGTCACCGTGGTGTCGTAGTCTTGTTGGCTGATCACGCCCTGGTCGAGCAGGGTTTTCTGGCGGCCCTCCCGCAGCTGGGCGAGCTCGATGCGGTAGGTGGTCCGCTTCTGCTGGGCGAGCAGCTCGGTGTCGTCGATCTCGAGGAGCGCCTGCCCCTTGTCCACCCAGCCGCCCTCGCTGAACAGCACCTTGCGGACCTTGCCGGCCATCTCGCTGACGAGCTCGACGTGTTCACTGGGAAACACGGTGCCGCTCGTAGCTAGGCGCTCGGCCAGACGTTCCGGGCGGACCGTGTGGGTGGTGACTCGGTAGACCCGCGCCGCGGCGGGAGTCGCGACCGGCGGCGGGCCTGCCGCCTTCTGCTCACCATTCCAGTAGCGCGGTCCGAAGACCGCCACCAGGAAAGCGACGCCTAACAGAAGTGAGAACACCAGACGTTTTGAGTTCATGAGCTGCCTTTCCCCGTCGACATCGCGCAGTGTATCCGGCGGGGGGAATCCCGCCCAAACCGAATCTTCATGAAGGGTGGGCTATCCTCCCGCCCCATGGAAACCCGTTCCCGTTTCGGTCCCGTTCTGCGCCTCGCCGCGCTCCTCCTCGTCGCCGTCGCCGCCTACTTCGGCCTGCGTGCCTTTCTCGCCGCGGAGCGGCCGGCAGTAGCGGCGGAAGGTGGCTTCGCGATCGCCTCGCCGCGCCCCGAAGACGGCACTCGGCTGCTCGCCGCGGCGCGTCACATTCTGGCCGGTCGGGACCCGGGGCCGCTCCCCGAACCCCTCGACGGGGCCCCTGGGACCGGCCAACGCGTGCTGATCCTCGCCCTCGCTCAGCCGGAGGGCACGGCGCGGTTGGCGGAGGGCCGCGGCAAGACCGTGGCGGAAGCCCTGGCGCGGGCGAGCGAGGGCCTCGGGCGAAGCGTTCCGGCACCCGAACTGGCGGCCGGGCGCCTGCGGCTCGAGGTCCTGGCGGCAGCGGGCGCCGTTGAAGCGTTCGACGAGCGCGGACGGGTCAACCTGGAACCCGGCCTCGAAGGTCTCTACCTGCCGGGAGAGGACTTGCTGCTGTTGCCCGCCGAGATCGTCTCCCGCGGTCTGGTCGACGACGAGGGGGACCTGCAATCGAAGCGATTGTCCCGCTACTTGGCCGAGGGCGACCGCGGCCGCGGACCTCTCGAGGGCAATCCGGGGCGAGCGGGGGCACCGTTCCAGCGCGTGCGGTTCGCTAGCTTCGTCGAAACCCCCGGCGGCGGCCCGGCCTTGCCGCTGTATCGCGGCAACGCCCTCGGCGGTACGCCGACGGCCGCGGACCTGCTGTGGGCGTCGCGGGCGGGCGGTGACTACCTCGTGCGACACCAGCTCCCCGAGGGCCGCTTCAACTACCTCTACCGGGCCGACACGGACGCGGTCGCGAAGAGCTACAACCTGCTGCGTCACGCCGGCTCCTGTTATGCCCTGTTCGAACTCTTCGGCGCCACGAACGATCCGCGTTACCTCGCCGCTGGCCGGCGCGGCGTCGACTACCTCTTGACCCAGGTCAAGGGCCCACGCCCGGAGCACGCCGACCGGTCTTTCGAAGCCATCGCCCCGCCCGACGAGGAGGCCAAGCTCGGCGGCGCCGCCTTGGCGATCCTGGCCATCCTCGAACACCGCGAGGTCACCGGGGACGACCGCTGGCTCGACCGCGCCGGCAAACTCGCGGAGTTCATGCTCTTCCTGCAGGAAGCCTCCGGGCGTTTCGAGTCGAAGTACTTCTACGACTTGGCCAAGGCCGAGCCCTTCGAGTCGATCTACTACCCGGGTGAAGCCATCCTCGCCTTCACCCGCCTGCACGACGCGACCGGTCAGAAGCGTTACCTGGAAGCCGCCCACCGCGGCGCTCGCTGGCTGATCGACGTGCGCGACGCCGCCAAGTCGACGCCCGAGTTGCCCCACGACCATTGGCTGCTCATGGGGCTCGCCGAGGTCCACCCGAAAACCAAGGACGCCAAGCTGCTCGCCCACGCCCAGCGCATCGCCGAGGCCATTCTCGGTGCCGAGCACAAGAACGCCGAGTTTCCGGACTGGAACGGCGGCTTCTACGAGCCTCCGCGCGCCACGCCCACCGCCACCCGCGGCGAAGCCCTGGTCGCCATGCACCGCCTGGCCGTGGCCAACCAGCTCGATCCCGAGCCCTACCGCGCCGCCCTCTTGCGCTTCGCCGCGTTCCAGCTGCGCTGCCAGATCACCCCCGAGAACGCCTTCTTCCTCCCCCGGCCCGACCGCGCCCTGGGCGGCCTCAGGAGCGGCCTCGCCGACTACGAAGTGCGCATCGACTACGTCCAGCACAGTGTTTCGGCGTGGCTGGGGTTACGGGGGGTATTGCTGGGGGGCACCCGCTAGGAAACCTCGGTATCCGCCTTCCGGCACGGCGCAAACAGATCCCGCTCCCGCCGGTAGGCGCTGCTCGTCACGTCGAGCACCCCCAACACCGAGTGGAACAGATGGTCGTGGGACAGCGGTTCGTCGACGCGAGTCGCGAGACAGGCGGGCAACAGGCCGCTCGACTCGGTGAAGCCGGGAGACAGCCAGGAGACCATGGGCACGTGGGTTTGTACCCGCGGGGCGATGGCGTAAGGGATGCCGTGGAGGTAGAGGCCAGCTTCGCCGAGGGATTCGCCGTGGTCGGAGACGTAGAGCAGGGCGGTGTCGAGGCGCTCCTCTGCCGCCGCGAGCCGGTCGATCAACTCGGCGAGCACGTGGTCGGTGTAGAGAATGGCGTTGTCGTAGGCGTTGACGACTTCTTCCCGGGTGCAGTCGCGCAGCTCGGCCGTCTGGCAGTCCGGGGTGAAGCGGCGGAAAGCGGGCGGGTAGCGCCGGTGGTAAGCCGGGCCGTGGTTGCCGAGTAGGTGGAGCACCACCACGGTGTCGGTCGTGACCTCGGCGAGCTTCTTCTCCAGAGCGCGGACCAGGATGTCGTCGAGACAATCGGCGCCGTCACAGAGGTCCGGGGCGAAGGTGGCACCCATCTTGTTGAAGCCGATGCCGTTTCCCGTGCAGACCCCCTTGCAGCCCGACTGGTTGTCGTACCACTCCACCGCGAAACCCGCCCGGCGCAGGACGTCGAGCAGGCTCTCCGAGTTGTGGATGCGCTCTTCGTCGAAGTCGGCACGGCCATAGGGTGAGAACATGCAGGGTACCGACACCTCGGTGGACGTGCCGCAGGCGGTGACGTTGCGGAACGCCGTGACGCCCCGAGTGGCGAGCTCGGGGTTGGTCTGCCGGGCGTACCCGAGCAGCGAGAAATTCGCGGCGCGGGCCGTTTCCCCAAGGGCGAGGACGAAGAGAACGGGACGCTTGCGGGTCGAATTCCGGACGGCGTCGGCTCCCACGACGATCTTGGGTTGCTGGGCTGCCCGGAGGTCGATGCGGGCGTTATGGACGAGGGAGGCCACGAGGTTTCCAGGCGTCACCAAGTAGCGCAGCTCGCGATGGTTCCGCATCAGCGAGAGGAAGTCTCGGGCGATCGGCAGCAGCGCAACCAGGGCGAGCACCGCGGCGCCCAGGGCCAGAGCTCCGCGAACGACGAGCGCCCGCCAGAAGGTGCGCTGCTCGAGCTTCACCCACCAGATCAGGCCCAGGGGCAACGCCGACCACGCCAGGGTGTGCAGGAAGACCGCGACGGTCACGAACTCGCGCGCCTCGCGCGGGTCGGTGCGGACGATGTTTCGCAGCATCGTGGGGTCGAGCAGTACGCCGTAGCGGTCCATGTAGTAGGCCGCGAGGATGGTCACCACGACGGCTAGGGTGAGCACCGGTCGCACCGTCCAGCGGGACGACAGCACGATCAACAGAAGAAAGTGCGCCGCGGCCAGGGCCACGAACGTGCAGGCCGCGAAGGCCCAGGAGCCGGGGGCGGCGATCGGCCGGCCGGCCAAGACCGCGCGCCACCACGGGACATTGCCGCAGGCGACGAGGTAGAGGGCCACCAGGCCCACGAGGGTTTCGATCCGAAGTCGAGGTCGCGAAATCTGCATGCCGGCCACCGCCAGATCGGAGCTTCGATGAAAGACATGAACCGGCGATGACACCCTTGTGCCTGGCGGCCACGGCCCCGGTGTTATGCTCAGGCCCAAACCGATCTTGTAATTCGGTGTTCAAGGAGGGATGCGATGAACTCTCGTGCTCGTTCCTGGCTGGCTCTGGGCGCCTTTACTGCGCTCGCCTGGGGCTGTTCTCTGTATCAACCTGCCGCGGTGTCGCCGTCGGTGGCCAAGCTCGCCGCCCTGTCGGCGCGCACGGACGAAGGCCCGAAGCCGGAATTTCCCGGCGAATGGGCTCAGTACTTCGCGAGCTTCCGGCAAACCAAGCCGGGCGAGTCGGCGGTGCTGCTCAACCGGCAAGCGGTGGCGGCGATCGAAGAAAGCCAGTCGCTCTTCGGCGCCAACCTGCCGCCGGTCCGCATCGAGAACTACGGCCCCGGCAATTTCGGCGGGCGCCTGCGCGGCATCGCGATCAAGCCCAGCGACACGACCCAGATGCTCGTCGGTAGCGTTTCCGGCGGCATCTTCAAGTCCACCGACAGCGGCGCGACCTGGGAGGTCGTCAACGACTTCCTGCCGACCCTCGCAGTCGGCTCCATGCTGGTCGACCCGGACAACGACGACCGCGTCTTCGTGGGCACCGGTGAGGGGTACTTCAACGTCGACGCCGCTCAGGGCCTCGGCATTCTGGTGTCGAACGATTTCGGCGGCACCTTCACCACCCTGGCCGGCACGGACAACGTGAACTTCTTCTTCGTCAACCGCCTGCTGCGGGTGCCGGGCACCAACAAGCTGCTGGCCGCCACGCGCACCGGCCTGTGGGGGACCGACGACTTCACCGCGGTGACCCCGGTGTGGACGGAGCGCTCCGGCATCGTGGCCGATGGCCGCGGCTTCGTCGATCTCAAGTTCGATCCCACGACGGCCTCGCCGAACGGCCGGATCTACGCTTCCCACTTCGGTCTCACCGAGGCCACCCGGCGCTTGTTCCGGAGCGCCAACGACGGTGCCACGTTCACCCAACTGGGCGCCGCCGAGGGCCTGCCGACTACGAACCTGCGGCGCATCGAGCTCGGCATGGGCTCGGACGGCGTCGTCTATGCCTGCATCGGCAACTCGGCCGACCAGACCCGCGGCCTGTGGCGCTCACCCGCCGGCGGCGCGGCCTTCGTCCAGGCCGCCAGTGCCACCGCGTTCATCGAGCGTCAGGGTTGGTACGACCTGACTTGTGCCGTCAAGCCGGACGACTCGAACACCGTCTTCATGGGCGCCGTCGACATGTACAAGACGACCAACGCGGGGACCACGATCACCAAGAAGACGTTCTGGAACCCGAACGTCGGCCAGTACCCGAACGACTTCATCCATGCCGACCACCACGTGGTGGCGTTCGACCCGACCAATGCGAACACCATGTACATCGGCAGTGACGGCGGCATCTTCAAGTCGGTCGATGCCGGCGAAAACTGGACCGACCTGAACGGTAACCTGCCGGTGACCCAGTACTACGGCATCGCCGCTCACCCGAACGGCTTCAACGTCATCGGCGGTACCCAGGACAACGGCTCCCACCTGTTCTTCGGCGACAAGAAGACTTGGCTCGAGTGGGCCGGCGGTGACGGCGGCTTCTCCGCCTGGGATCAGCAGGACCCGCGCTTCATCTACGGCTCGACGCCCAACGGTGGCCTGTTCGGTTCTGCCGACGGCGGTTCGACGGCGGCCTCGATCACCGGTTTCTCGACCGCCGGTTCGTTGTTCATCCAGCCCTTCACGGTCGACAAGAACAACGGCAACCGCTTCCTGATCGGTACCGGTCAGGTGTTCTTCTCGAACAACATCCGCAACATCGCCGGCGCCACGTTCGTGGCGGATTCCGGAGCGCTCGCGGGTGGCGGCTCGGTTTCGGCCCTGGCTTTCAGCCCCCACGCCAGCAACATCGCCTATGCCGGCTCGACGATCGGCCGGCTGTACCGCACCACCACCCTCGGCACGCCGTCGGTGTGGACGCAGCTGCAGGACGCCGCCTGGGCCGGAGCCGACATCACCTGGATCGAGGTCGATCCCCACGACGTCACCGGCAACACCCTGTACGTGACTCTCGCCGACTACGGTGCCAACCGGGTGTGGAAGAGCGAGAACGGCGGCGCCACGTGGGCCACCCTCGACACCAACCTGCCCGACATCCCGATGTTCTCGATCGTGGTCGACCCGGTGGATCCGGATCGTCTGTGGCTCGGCAGCGAACTCGGCCTGTGGACGACCGACGGCAACAGCACCGACAGCTACAACTGGCAACAGTTCAACTACGGCACCGCCTATACCCGCGTCATGCAGCTGGTGTGGGCCAACGACGACACGATGTGGATCGGCACTCACGGCCGCAGCATCTACAAGCTCACCAGGAACGCCGTCTCCCTGGCCCTCGGGCCGATCAACGACGCGGCCGGCGGCTGTGAAGCCGATGGTTACCTGGATGTCTGGGAGTCCGCCGTGGTGCCGGTCGAGATCACCAACGAGACGCCCACGACCCTGACCGGTTTGGTAGTCACGGCGTCGCCCGTGGTCCCGGCCCAATTGTCGGTGTTGTCGGCGCCCCAGAACGTCGCGAGCTTGGCTCCGGGTGCCACGGTCACCACCAACCACACGGTGCGCCTCAAGGCCAACAGCGGGTGCCGCTCGAACGTCGGGCTCGCGATCACGGTGGCCCATGCCGAGGGCACGGGTTCGGAGGTGCTGTCGCTGTTCACCGGCGCCGACGCCGTGGCCGGGCCGCTGACCGAGGATGCCGAGGACGCCGACACGGCGTTCACGACCAACGCGGCGGTGGCCACCGGAGTGTGGTCGCGGGTCAACACCCAGGCCCACACCGGCACCAGCAGCTGGTTCTCGGCCGACATCGGCGGCTACTGCGACAACTCGCTGATCACCCCGGTGGTGGCGGTGGGCGGTGGTAGCACCAGCCTGTCCTTCTGGCTCCGCTACGACACCGAGGGTGACGGTTCCCAGCGTTGGGACGGCGCCGTGCTCGAGCTGAACGTGGAAGGGACGGAAGACTGGATCGACGTCGGGAACCTCTCCTCGGTGCCCTACGACGGCCCGCTCTTCAACAACAACACCATTCCGGGCCGCAACGCCTGGTCCGGCGTTCAGACCACGTGGCGCAATGCCGTGGTCAACCTCGGCACCACCTACAACGGCGAGCGGATTCGGTTGCGCTGGCGCATGGTCTGCGACGAGTCCACCGGCCAGAACGGCTTCTGGGTGGACGACATCAGCTTGACCAACGTCACCTGGCCGGGTTGTGACGCCCTGGGTTGCGGCCTCTTCGAAGACGGCTTCAACACCGGTAACGCGACCGCCTGGGACAGCTGCTCGCCGAGCTGTCCGTAACGGTCCGAGTCCGCTTGTTCCGGTCCCCTCTCCCGTTCGCGGGAGAGGGGACACCCTCGTGAGCCCTCAACCGCTGGGTGGCCGGGAAACCGCCTCCCAAATCACGATCTCGCTGGCCCAGTAGGTGTCGCCCCGCTGGTCTCCCTCCATCCGCAGGAACGAACCCACGCGGACGTCCGTGGCCTTGGCCGCCTTGCCGGTCTCGAGCACGGCAAACTTGGTCTTCTCCGTCCAGCACACTTTTCTCTCGGTGCCGTTGTCCCACTCGACCGCCAGGCATGACGCCTTCGGATCGAGGGTGGTCACGTGGGCGGCATAACCCTCCGCGTGAACCCCGGCGGTGGTCACGAAGACGGTCGTCGCCAGCGCCCAAACCTTGTGAAATCTAGACATGTCGGGCCTCCAGCCGCGGTTGGGATGTCGCTGTTAGCACGCCGTGGCGGCGTTCCACGGGACAACCCCGGCGGTGGCGACCGGTCTTCAGGATCGTGGGGTCGCCGTTACGGCTCGGCGCTCGCGGTGCGATCGACGAGGTAACTGACCGGCACGAACTGCACGCCCCGGGCGCGGGCCTTGGGGATTTCCTCCGCGAGCACCGCCAGGGTCTCTTCGTAGGGATGCCCGATGGCGATGGCGGCACCGCGCTCGCGAGCCAGTTGCACCAGGCGGGCGAACTGGGCGCGGATGGCCTCGATCGTCGGCTCGTCGTCGAGAAACACCTGGCGTTCCGCGGCGGGCACGCCGAGCGCCATGGCCGTGCGATAACCGACGCTCTTGGCGCTGGTGCGCGAGTCGAGGAAGAACCACTTGCGTTCCGCCACCACTCCGAGCACCGCGCGCATTGCCGGTTCGTCCGCCGACAGCGTCGAGCCCATGTGGTTGTTCACCCCGACGGCCCCGGGCACGGCTTCTAGACAGCGCCGTGTGGCCGCGGCCAGCTGGCTGGCGGTCATGCCCAGGGTCAGGGCTCCAGGGCCAGGATCGGCACCGTTCGAGGGCTCCATGGGCAAGTGCACCAGCATTTCCGCGCCGAGTTCGGCGATTTCGCGGGCGACCTCGCGGGTGCGACTCTCGAACGGCAGGACGGCGTAAGTGATGGGCACCCCGAGGGCGTGCAGGCGATGCACGTCCCCGACGTTGCGCCCGAGATCGTCGATGACCACGGCCACGGTTACCGGTGACTCGGCGTCTCCAGTGGCAGGGGCCACTTCGGGAGCCACGGGCTCCTGCGACGCTGGACGGGGCGCGGGTTTGGGGCGTGGGGTCGGCCGCGGCGGTGCGGGCTCCTCGGTGGCGGCGGCCGGGGTCGGCGCCGGTTCCTCGGAGGTCACCAGCGGCAGGCGCCCGCCGCTACCGAAATAGAGACCCGCGAGGAAGATCACGACCGCACCGAGGCCCGCCAGCGCCCACCGGGGGGCCGCGGAGTTCCGGCGCCGGGCCGGCGAAGGCCGTTTCTGGGGACGGCGTGGGGTGGCCAAGCGTCAGGCAGCCTTCTTGGATTCGGCCGGCGGGGCCAACAGCCGCTCCAGGCCCTTCTCGAGCACGGCGTCGGGCGCGTCCTTGGCCTCGTCGTCGCCGGTCGCGGCCTCGGCCACGAGATCCGGCTTCAGGGGGGACTCGAGGGCCACGAAGTCGGGGCCGCTGTAAAACGCGTCGGTCAGGTAGAGCCGCGCTCCGGTCGACAACTCGACTCCGGTCTGGCGACCGGCGTGGCCGAAGGTGCGGTCCCCGACGAGCTCGGCCCCGGCCCTCTGGCGCAACACCGCCGCCAGGATCTCGGCCGGCCCGAGGCTCGAGCGGTCCGCCAACACCACGATGCGCCCCGTCCACAGCGGCGTGCCGCCCTGGAAGGTCTCGATCGTGCCGGCGCGCCCGGTCAGCCGGCCGAGCTCGCCGTCCGCGAACAGACCGGCGACGGCGTAGGCGGCCGCTGCGTCGCCGGCATGGACCCCGCGCAGGTCGATCAGCAGGTGGCGCGAGCCCCGTTGGCCGACCTTCTCGAGGGCGGTACGGACCTCCGCCACGGTTTCGCCGTCGAAGGTCGGCAGGTGGAGGATCGAGACCTCTCCGCGCTCGGTCAAGCTCGTGCGCGGCCGCGGAAAGCTGCCCAAGGTGAAGCTCGCGTCGATGGTCTCGGCGAAACGTACCAAGCGCACCTTGATCTCGGTGCCGGCGGCACCCGCGAGGAGCTGCTCGAGCTCCCACAAGGGCATCAGCCGCGTCGACCGGCCTTGAATCTCCGCCAGCAGGTCTCCGCGTTCGATACCGGCAGCGGCCGCAGGGCTACCCGGGTCGACCTGGAGTACGTAGTCGAGCCCGCGCTCGCGCAGGACCGCCAAGCCGGAGCGCGAGGTGCTCACGCGGCGAGCTTCTTCATAGGAAGCGACAGCGGCGGCGGGAACATAGACGGAGAACGGATCGAGGGCGTCGGTGATGCCGTCGAGAGCCCCGGCGAACAAGGCGTTCGGGTCCGACTCTTCGACATAGGCCTGGCGCACCAGCGACAGCGCCTCGGTGAACACGGACAAGTATTTGTACAGGCTGTCTTGGCCCGGCTTCGCCTCGTTCTGGGCGGCGCCCACCAGGGAACCGGCGAGAATGGGCACCACGACCAGAGCGGACAGGGCGAAAAAGGTGTAGCGGCCTCGTGTCATGGGGGAACGACCTCGCCCGGCGATCGGTTGTCAGAAGGACCGTTGTCGCGTTCAGCGCAACCAGCCGCGGGGGTCTTCGGGCCGGTTCTCGCGGCGAATTTCGAAGTACAACGGCCCGGCGGCGAGCCCCACCGGGTCGGCCAACTGTAGCACATCGCCTTTTTTCACCGAGAGTTCGGCGAGTCCGGCGTAGAGCGAGAAGACCCGATCGGTGTGGTGCACCACGACGGTCGGGCCATAACCTTCGAAGGGCGCCGCGTAAAGCACTTTGCCCGGGAAAACGACCTGGACCGCGGTGCCCACGCCGGCAGTGATTTCGAGCCCGCGATGGGGGGTCCGGGTCTTGTAGCGAGGGTCGAGCCGGTGGCCGAACTCCTGGGTGACCCGGCCCGCCATGGGCCAGTCCAGAGCGCCCTTGAAGTCGAGGATCGAGCGGCCGACGAAGGGCTCCGGAGCACCGCCGTAGAGGGCATCGAGCAGGGCCGACAGGCGTCGTTCCTTCTCCGCCAGGGCGCTGGCCCGGGCGCCCAGGGTCGCTTCCTCGGCGCGCGCTTGCCGGACGAGTTCGGCCTGGCGCCGTTGCACCGCGACCCGTTCGGCGCGGCGCAGCTCCTCCTGGCGCAGCCACTCGGCCTCGGCGCTGCGGGCTGCCTCGAGCTGCTCACGCTCGTGGGCGACCCGCGCGGTCGCCGCGCCGTAACGCTCCACCGCTTGGGCGTCGCGGCGCGCGAGGAAACGCAGCAGGCGGATGGCGCCCACGACGTCGGACCCGGGACGAGCGGAGAGCGCCAGACGCAGCGGACCTTCTCGGCCGAGACGATACAGCCCCGCGAGCCGGCCGCGGACGGCGGCCCGGGCCGCGGCGAGCTCCGCTTCGAGGCGTGCCACCTCGGCGGCCGCGGCTTGCACCCGGAGAGCGGCCAAATCGTGCGCCGTGCGGGCCTCGGTGACGCGCCGTTCTTGCAGCTCGAGCTCGAGTTCGGCCTCGGCCAGGCTCGCCGCGAGGGAACGCTCGCGGCTCCGCACGACCGACAGCCGGCCCTCGAGCTCGGCGATCTCGCCCCGCAGAGCGGCGAGATCCCGTTCGCGGGCCGCGGTCGTAGCTCGGCTGGGCGGCGCGGGCCACAGCAGCAAGACGGCGAAGATCGAGACGCCGAGGCGGCGCAACATGGGGCGATTCTACGTCGGCGAAAAATTCTCGCGCCGGAAGTCCCGAAGCGTGCGTGCCGAACACTACTAAGGGACTGAACAAGTGATTGCTGCGATGCGGGGGCCGCCGGGCGGATCCGGGGGCACCTTCGTTTCGATAAGGAAGGGATGACCATGAAAGCCCGTCGCCTTGCGATTGTCCTCGCCCTGGCCACGTTCGTGTCCGCCGGTAGCGTGTCCGCGGAAACTCCCCGGCGCGAACTCGGGGCGCCCGAGTCCCACGGTGTCTTCGTCTCGCCGAGCCTGCTGGACCGGCTGGAGCGCTGGCTCGAGAGCTGGTTGCTGGCCACCGAAACCCCGCCCGTGCCCGATCCGGACGAGCGACCGACGGAAGGGCCGCAGTCCGATCCCAACGGCTGAGCGAGAGTTCCCGGGAATACTTTGTCTCGACAAGATTCATTGATTGCACTATTGTTTGAAACGTCATGCCGGCGAACGGGGCAAGACGGTGGAGTCGTGATGATCGATGTTTGGCGCTCGAAACGCTTCGGTACAAGGGGCTCCCAGGCCCGCAAAGTAGGTCCGGGGGGCTCGGTGCGGCTTCGTCCCGAAATCTACGGCCAGGCCTTTCGACGCGCCTGTGACGCCCTGCCGTCCCTCGATCACCGAATTCTCCGCGATCGGGCGGACGCCTCGGGGCGGGTGGCGGAGCTGGGCGAGCACCCCTGGCCGCGGCGTTTCGTGCTCGTCACCCATCGTGCCTGCTTCCAAACGCTGGGGGTCGCCGAGGTCTTGCTGGATCTCGGGCGACGGGCCTGGACCGAAGACGAGTCCGAGGCCGAACGCTACGCTGAGCTCGCCTTGGCCGTGCTCGATCATCTGCCCGCGAACGTCTATCCGGAGGCCCTCGTCCACGACTTCCAGGCCCGCGCCTGGGCCCATGTGGCGAATGCGCGGCGCATCCGCTCCGAGTTCGACCGCTCCGAGGAGGCTTTCCGGCGGGCGGGTGCGCTGCTTCAGGCGGGAACTGGAGACGCCAGCGAGTTGGCCGGTCTGCTCGAGCTGCGGGCGTCCTTGGCGCGGGCGCGGCGGCGGTTCGACGAGGCCGAACGTCTGCTGCGCAGAGTGATCGGGATCTACCGTGACATCGGGGATCGCCATCTCGAGGGTCGAGGCCTGATCGGTCTCGCCTTGCTGCGCTACTGCCTGGACGAACCCGCGGCGGCGCTCGAGCTGATCGAGTCGGCCGCCGCTTGCATCGACGGCCACCGCGAGCCCCACCTGCGTTTCGTGCTCGCGAAGAACCGTGCTCTCTACCTGTCCGCCCTCGGGCGCACCGACGAGGCGCGCGCACTGCTGCCCGAGGCCCGCCGTCTGGCCCGGGGGCTCGGCAACCGGCTCGATCATCTGCGGCTGCTGTGGGTATCCGCACTGATCCACCGCGATCGCGGGCGCGAGGAGCTGGCGGCCCTGGCCCTGCGCCGGGTCGTCGACGGCTTCGTCGCGGAGCGTTTGCCCTTCGACGCCGCCCTCGCCGCCCTCGACCTTGCGGTGCTCTACCTCCAGGCGGGGCGCGCCGACGACACCGCGGTGTTCGCCCGCGAGATCGCGATGGTCTTCGCGACCCTCGACGTCCAGCCGGATCTGCTGGCGGCCCTGGCTCTCTTCCACCAGGCCGCCGAGCACAAGTCGGTCACCCTGCAGTTACTCACCGAGCTCAGCCGCGAAGTGCGCCGGGGCGGCTCCGCCCACGAGCTGGTCGGTCCGTTCCGGCGCAGCGACGAGCCCTGACCTGACCAGGACGGTCGGGACGAGCCCGACCGCTGCCTAGCGCCAGGCATTCTTCTGGTGGGCCGTCACATCGACCAGCGCAGGGTCGTCAACACCTCGTCGTTGTCGATTTCACCGCGGGCCGTGCTCATGCGGTTGGCGGCGTACTCGAGCGTCAAGTCGATGCCGTCGAGGATGCCGAGGCGCACGCCGACGTCGAGCTTCTCCCAGTCCCATTGGACCGACGGGGCGGGAAACGACTTGTCGACGCCGCCGCCGCGGTTGACGAAGTCGTTGTCGAGCTTCGAATAGCGCACGGCGGGCTGGATGAAGGGGAACAGCTGGGAGCCGCCCACGGCCCAACGCAGGGGCAACTCGAAGCTCCAGGCGACCTCGCCCTCGAGGCCCGTGCGCGGGAGCCCGGCCAGCTCCTGGTCGGCGTACTGGAGGAACACCGTCAGGCCTCGCAGGTAAAGCCAGAGGTTGGCGCCGAACTCCTCTTTGTCGTCCCCGCGGAGCGAGGGTGAACCCTCGTTGCCCGTGGGGCCGTCGAGCAGGTCGAGATCGCCGCCGTAGATCGTGCCCTCGAGCTTGACCGTTTCGGCGAGGGTGCGTTGGTAGCCCCAAACCAAGACGTCGATGCCGCGGTCGCCGGTCGGATCCGCCAGGCGGAAGCCGAGGCCGGCGCCGGTTTCGAGCTCGCCATCGACATCCAAGCCCTCGATCTCGGCGTCGTAGAAGATCGGAAAGCCCGAGCCGAGATCCGGCCCCACGGGCAGGCTGACCCGGCGTGGCGTGCCGTTGTCGCCCGCCAGGGCATTCGGGTCGCGCAGGAACACCGGGTTGCCTTGGGTGGCGGTGGCTTTCAGATAGACGTAACGCCCGAGATCGACACCCAGCTCGACGCCGGCGTCCTCGAACCGGTTGAAGGCGGTCGAGACCAGGCCGTAACTTTCGAGATGGCGGTCGTCCTGGCGTTCGAACTTGGACATCTTGCCCAGCTTCAGGTAGACCCCTGGGCGCTCGGGGAGCATCGCCGGCTGGGTCTCCCGGCCGAAACGCAGCCACACCTCGTCGATGTCGACCTGGCGATCCTCCGAGGTGGGGTTGCGGTCGTAGAGATCGACGATGTCGACCTTGGCGAGACCGGTCACGGTCTCGCCCCAGGTCAGGTCCGCGAACAGGGTCAAGGTCGAAACCTCGAAGTGTTCGCCAGGAGAAACGGTCTCCTGGAAGACTCCGGCGGCCGCGGGGAAAAAGGCCACGGGGAAACGGTTGTCGTCACTCGATCGGAAATGGGCCTTGGCTTCGACTCCGAACTGGAGATCGGGGCCAGCGTCGGGTTCCGGGGCGACCGGGTCCTCGGCGAAGACGGGAAGGGTCAGCAGAACGCAGGAGACGAGCCAGGTCGATACCGAGCGTTTCATCCGAGAACCTCCTGAGGCGTCAGAACGGGGCAGAGGCTACCACGACCCTCCCGGGTCCGCGGGTGCCGGTTCACGGCCTCGGCAGCGGCCCCGATTGCAGGCGCAGCAGCGCCGTGGCGGTCAGGGCGGCGATGCGCTCGAGCTCCGCCCGGGTCAGGTACTCGTCGGTGCCGTGGCCGCGATAGTGGACCATGTCCTCGGCCGGGCCGAAGTCCACGCCGCCGGGGAAGAGCCGGGCCTGGGTGCCGCCGCCGATCGCCACCGGCTTGCCGGGCTTGCCGGTGACCTCCTGCCACACCGCCAGGAGCGACGACACCAGGGCGCCTTCGGTCGGCACCAGGTGGGGCTCGGAGAGCAAAGCCGCCGTGGCCGTCACGCGGGCGCCGGTTTTCTTCGTGAAGGTCTCGGCTGGAGTGCGCACCCGGCGGTCGTGCTCCGCGGCGGACAGGCCGGTGGGCACCCGGGTGTTGAGCCGCGCCTGGGGCACCGCGTCGACGGTTTCGAGAAATGCCAGGCTCACCGTCAGCGGTCCGAGGACGGGGTGCTGATGGCGCAAGCCGAGCGACGCGCCGTCGGTCTCGGTACCCACGTGGCGCCCGAGGAAGGTGACCAGGGAACCCCAGGGGTCGAGCTCGAGGTCGAGGGTCGCGAGGAAGGCCACCAAGTCGCCGAGCGCGTTGTGGCCGGACTCGGGAGCCGAGGAATGTCCGCCCCGGCCGACGGCGGTGAGCTTCAGCACCGGCCAATCGATGCCGACCTCGATCTGCGCCTCGGGATGGCTCGCCAACCAGGCGGCCACCTTTTCTTCGAGTGCGGCACGGGCCGTTGAAAGATCCGCCGAGAGGGTTCCCGGCGGCAGCAGGTAGGCCTCGCCGCGCTCCGGGATGATCGACAGGCCGGAGCCGCCGCCGGCTTGCAGCAGCCGCCACCGCGGCAATCCGGCGGCGAGCGGCCCGCCGGTGCCCGGGGCGCCTGCCTCGGCGCGCACGGTGACGACGCCGTAACCCTTCTGGGCGTGGGTCACCGGATAGGCAGCGTCGAGCCCGAGGGTGACCGTGGGCGGCGGATTCCGCGCCAGGTAGTAAGCGATTTCCTCCCAGCTCGATTCCTCGGCATTGGCGATCAGCAGGCGTATGTCGTGGGGCCGGACCCAACCGGTGTCGGTCAAGGCCACGAGACTGTACAGGGCGGCGATGATCGGCCCTTTGTCGTCTTCGCTGCCGCGGCCGATCACCCGGTCGCCGACGATTTCGGCGGCGAAGGGTGGCGACGACCACTCCTGGCCGGCAACACCCTGGACGTCGCCGTGGGTGAGCAAGCCGATCGAATCGACGACCTCGGGCCGCGGGCCTCGCTCGGTGCGCGGCAAGGTGATCTCTTCGACCCGGCCGTCGACGCTGCGAAACGTCAGGCCGAGGCTTGCGGCGCGCGCTTGCAGCCATTCCCGCTGGCGCACGAACTCGGGCAGGTCCCAGTTCTCGCGGCCCTCCTGGGCGTAGGTCTGAAACGTGATCATCGTGCGCAGGTCCGCCATCAGCGCGGCGCCGTATCGGCCCTGCAGATAGCTGCGCAACACCTCGCCGGCGAGGCGGCGGCCGATGGGGTCGATGGTAATCGCCGGAGTGACACCGCCGAGGGCGTCGGCCAGTCCTTCGTCTCCGGAAAACAGGGCCGATTCGTAAAGCGCCCGCCAGAAGGCTGAAAAGGCCACGGGGCCGCTGCGCTCCCGGTTCGCCTCGAGGGTCTTTTCGGCCGCGGGCAGGTGGCGGGCGAGGCGCGAGGGGGCGGCGTCCTGCCCGAGGGCAGCCGCCGGCATCAAGGCGATCAGGAGCGTGGGCAACCAGCGGTTCATTCGTGGGTTCCTCGAGAGTCGTCAGGGTAGTGGCCCGCTCCGGCCGGAGCAACGACCATCGTCGCCGGGCCGCGCCAGGCGATCCAGGCCATCAGCAAGGCGGCGACCGCGGCGAGCCCCGCGGTCAGTCCCCACCACAAGCCGGGGAGGCCCCAGCCCGCGCGGAACGTCAGCCACCAGCCTAGAGGCAGGCCCAAGGTCCAGTATCCCAGAAGGTTGAACACCGCGGCTGGAATCGTCCGGCCCATGCCCCGCAGGATTCCGCCACCGATGGCCTGGAGCCCGTCGAAGAGCTGGAAGGCCGCGGCGATCGGCATCACCCCGGCGGCGAGTGCGAGGACCACCGGGTCCGCGGTGTAGATTCCGGGCAGAGCTACCCGGCCGAGCACGAAGATCCCCGCGATTCCACCCATGACACCCAGGGTCAAGACCGCTGACGCCCAGGCCGCCCGCTGCGCCCCCGGCGGGTCCCCGGCGCCGAGTTGGTTACCGACCCGGGTGACCGTGGCGAAAGAGATGCCCATCGGCAGGGTGAAGGCCAGGGACGCCAGATTGATCGCGATGGTGTGACCGGCGAGCTCTTGGAGGCCCAGCCAGCCGGCCCACAACATCGACACGCCGAAGGCCCAGTACTCGAGGCCGAACTGCACGCCGACGGGCAAGCCGAGGCGCAGGATGCGACCGATGGCCGCGGGGTCGAAGATCTCGCGCCAGTGGGGCCGGTGCCACTCGCGGCGCTCGCGGTCGAGGACGCGGACCACGAGGGCCGCGCCCACGAAGAGAAAGACCATCGTGATGCAGGTCGAGAGTCCCGAGCCGACGACGCCCAAGGCCGGCAAGCCGAGCTTGCCGTAGATCAACAGCCAGTTGCCCCCGAAGTTCACGACGTTGGCCGCCAACGTGACCAGGATCAGCGGCCGCATGATGCCCTGGGCCTGGAGCCAGTGGCGCAGCACGATGTAGCCCAGGAAACACGGAATGCCGGGGATCTGGACGTGCACGAAGCTGGCCGCTGCCGCGGCGATCTCGGGACTTTGGCCCAGCAACTCGAGGACCGGCGCCGTCGCGAGCCACAACACCGCCAAGATCGGGGTGATCCCGAGAGCCGCCCCCAGGCCGTTCCAGCCCACCCGCACCAGCCGCGCGCGATCCCCGGCACCGTGGGCCTGCGTGGCGATAGGGTCGAGGCCGAGCATCATCCCCATGGCCAGGATCATCGTGCCCATGACCCACAGGCGCCCCAAGGAAGCGGCATCGAGGGCCTCGACGCTGAGGCGGCCGACCATCAACACGTCGACCACCCAGAGCATCATGGAACCCACCTGCGAAATCACGAGCGGCAGGGCCAACACGGCTAGGCGGCGGACTTCAGCGCTGAAAGGAGCAGGGGCCATGGCGGGGGAAGTTATCGCAGGTCGGTCCCTTTCCCCAGGCGGCGGCGGGAGTTGCCTTGACTTAGTCCAGGGTCTAGTTCAGCATGGCGTCATGACGACCGTACACCAAGCCAAGACCCACCTGTCGAAACTCCTCCAGCGCGTCGAAGCCGGCGAGGAAATCGTCATCGCCCGTGGTTCCCGTCCGATCGCTCGCCTAGTGCCGTATACCGAAGCGCGCCCTCGGCAGTTCGGCCAAGACCGCGGGCGCTTCACGGTACCGGAAGACTTCGATGCGCCGCTGCCGGAGGATGTGTTACGGAGCTTCGAAGGGTCGTGAGATACCTGCTCGACACGCAGGTCTGGCTTTGGTTGCAGGTGTCTCCCGAGCGGCTTCGCCCCGAGGTGCTGGTCGATTTCGGCGCACCCGGAACTCGGCTCTACCTGTCCGTCGCGAGCGCCTGGGAAATCGCCATCAAGTTTGGCCTCGGCAAGTTGCCTTTGCCAGAACCCCCCGGAAGCTATGTCCCCAGCCGTTGCGCTGCTCAAGGTATCGAGGTGTTGACGATCGAGCTCGCCGAGGCTGTCGCAGTCAGTGAGCTGCCCATGCACCACCGCGATCCGTTCGACCGCCTGCTGGTCTGTCAGGCCAGACGGCTCGGCTTGACCCTGGTCACCGTCGACTCCGCCCTGGAGGCCTACGACGTTCGCCGTCTCGATCCGACGGGCGGCTCCTCTCCGAAGGCTTCGGCGTAGAGCGCCATCATCGATCGCGCCACGGCCGGCCAGCCGTACGTCGCCGTCACCCACGCTCGGCCTCGCTCGCCCATCGCCCGGCGTTCCGCAGCTGGGAGGGCCATCAGCTGCCGGAGCCCGGCGGCCAGTTCTTCGGGCGCCACCCAGAAGCCGGCACGGTGGATGACGAGGCCCTCCCAGGGCGCGCTGGTGGTGACCACGGCGGGCGTGCCGTGGGCCAGTGCCTCGGCCACGGCGACGCCGAAGTTCTCGGATCGGGAAGCGAGCACGAGGCCCGCGGCGTGAGTCAGCCACGCGGCTTTCCCTGGGCCTTCGACTTCGCCTGGAAACAACACCCGGTCGGCGATGCCGAGTTCTTGGGCGTCACGCACGAGGGCGTCGTGATAGGCCGGCTCGCCGGTTCCCGCGAGCACCAGCCGGGTGGCTCCGAGCTCAGCCTGGGCGAAGGCTTCGAGAATCACGTCGAGGCCCTTGAACGGGTGGAGGCGACCGAGGTAGAGCAGGTACTCGCCGGCCGGTATCCCCGGGGGCCGGTCCCGCTTCTCGCCCGGGTCGGGGAGTTCGACGCCGTTGCCGACAAGGGTGATTCGCGCGCCTGGGAAAGCCTGCGCGATGGCCTCGGCTTCGCTCTTGGCCGTGGCGTGGAACCAGGCCCGGCGACCCACGCCGAGGGCCCGCAGCAGAGCCAGAAACGGCGCCTTCTTGACCGCCTTGACGCCCAGCGCCTCGGCCATCAACATGCCCCGCGGAGAGATCACCAGGGGTTTTCCGAGCAGCCGGCAGAGCACCGCGACGTACGGCAACGCCCAGACCAGCAGGCCCGAAACGTGGACTCCATCGGCCCGCGCGATCTCCCGCGGCAAACTCACCAGCCACCCCGGGGCCACGAGCTCGGAGAGCCGGCGCGGCGCGTAGCGGACCGCGAGGTGCGGCGCCAGCGGTTGCCAGCCGCGCGGCACGGCCAATCGCCCGGGGCCGTCGGCGTCGGTCGTCAGCACCCGTACGTCCACTCCCTCGGCCGCGAGACCGCGGGCCAGTCCCCAGGTCGAAGCCACGGGGCCGCCGTAACGCCGGGCGGGATGGAAGTAGAGGGAAACCAGGAGCAGCTTCAACGGTCACCCGATCCGGGCGCCCCGGAGTCGCCGGCGTTCGGCGAACAGGAAGCGGTCGATCAGAAACACCGCGCCGCCCAGGTAGATCACCAGCGTCAGCGAGAAGCCGAGGTTCTTGATCCAGGAGCGTTCGAAGATGTAAAGCGACATCCACACGACGACGGTCGTCAATCCCACCGCCAACTCGCGATGCAAGATGAGGTGGCGCAACTTCGCGTAAATGCGGCCAAGAACCAGCCCCCAGAGGAAAACGGGCAGGAACATGAGCGGCACGCCGAAGTCGACGTAGGACTCGGCGGCGTATCCGAAGGCGATGGACGTCCCTTGTTCCTCGCCCGCGACCCATTTGCCCGAGTACTTGCGGACCATTTCGCTGTCCGAGGGCAGCGAGGGCTTGTTGGGGAAGAACAGCCGCGGCATCAGGATGTGTCTGACCGCGCCCCAGAGGATCCGCCCGTTTTCGTGGGGCAACACCTCGGGCACCCGCGCCACCGCCAGGGCGGGGTAGTACACCGCCCACAGGCGGTCGACCAGCGAGTCGAGGTCGATGAGCAACTCTTCGCGGTTGCTGCCGAGCCACTCGCGGGACAGGTCACCGATCTTCTCGATCCGTTCCGAGCGGCTGGCGGCGAAGGAGTCGATCTGGAAGTCCGAGCGGTAGGGCGTGCGGATGCTCATCCACAACAAACCCGCCAAAAACGCCGCGACCCCGGCCACCCCCACCGCCGCCCAGTGGCGAAGCCGGCGGGCATCGAAGCGTTCGAACAGCGCTAGGGCGAACAACATCAGCGGTTCGCGGAAGCCGGCGAAGAAGCCGGTGAAACCGAGCAACATCTCGAAAGCGAGGAGCGGGCCGAGCTTGCCCCATTCGATACGCCCGGCGCTCAGCCGCCGGAAGAGCAGGTACAGGCAGACGAGACGCAGGAAGGAAAGGGCGAGAATGCCTTGGGTGAGCAGCGGCAGCCGCCAGGCCACAGCGTGGATGAAGCCCATGGCCCCGACCAGCACCAGGTAAGCGGACAACAGTGTCTGCAAGCGCACCGCGACGGCCGGTCGAGTGAGCTCGTAACGCGCTTGGCGCCGCTCGGCTCCCAGGCTCAACACGAGAGCCAGCCACAGGGCCGCCACGCAGCCCAGTCCCAGCAGGACCATGACCCGATAGTCGGATTGGGTGACGGTTTCGAGCGGGCGCTGGAACACGCCCCAGTAGTAGACGCCGAGGCAGACCTGGAGCCACTGGAAGGTGAGCGCCAGCGAGTGCACCGGTGGCCCTTCGATCGGCGGCAAGAAGTACCAGATCGCCCACAGCAGCAGGGCGGCCAAACCGCCGATCCAGTCCTGAGCGATGATCCAGCCCAAGAAAGGCGCTATGAACCCTAGGGCCAGCGTCCGCGTGCGCGGAACCGCCGGGGCCACGGGCAGCGTTACGGGGGCGACGGTCACGGCCGGAATGGTAACGCTTTGGCGGGAGCGGCGGCGATGGAGGTTTATACGCACAGTTGTCCGATCGTGCGTATAATTTCGGCGTCATGTCCGTGATCCGCCTTCCGGAGTCGCTCCAAACTCTGGGTGCCGAGTTGCTCGACCAGCTCCTCCATGCGGAGGCCGGCGAGCCGACACCTGTCGCCGGCGCGATCGTCGAGAAGGTGATCGCGGGCCGGCCCTACCTCTATTTCCAAAGGAGTTTCGGTCCGTTTCGCGAGCAGCGTTATCTCGGGCCGGCAGACGAGGGCCTGCGCGCTCGCGCCGAACGTTGGCAGGAGCAGCGTGAGCTTGCCGCGCCCGATCGCGAGCACCGGGCCCGCCTGGTGGCCATGCTCGCGGCCGGCGGAGCCGTCACCCCGGATGGCGCCTCCGGCCGGGTGCTCGACTACCTGGCGGATGCCGGGGTCTTTCGGTACGGCGGCGTGGTCGTCGGAACCCATGCATTCCAGGTGATGGGCAACGTCCTCGGCGTGAAGTGGGAAGCGGCCAACTTGCGGACGGAGGACATCGACATCGCTTGGGATCGTGATCTCCGCGTCGTCGTTCCGGTCGAGCCCACGGACGCCCTGGCCGCCCTGAGGCGAGCAGATCCGGGGTTCCTGCCGGTGCCAGAGCTCGATCACCGGTTGCCGAGCACGTCGTTTCGGGTTCGCGGACGCGATCTGCGGGTGGACTTCTTGACGCCCGCGCGGCCGAGTACGGCGACGGCGCCGGTGCCGATTCCCCGGCTCGGTGTGGCCGCGACGCCCCTACCGTTCCTCGACTATCTGGTGGCCGAGGCCATTCCAGCCGTCGTTCTGAGAGGCTCGGGGGTGCTGGTGCGCGTCCCCGAACCCGCGCGTTTCGCGGTCCACAAATTGTGGACGGCCGGTGAGCGTTCGGTCGCTTTCCAAGCCAAGGCCGCCAAAGACCTGCGCCAGGCCGCACAGCTGTTCGAGGTCCTGGTGGAGGATCGCCCCGGCGCTCTCTTGCTCGCGGGCGACGCTCTCGCTCGCCAGCAGCGACGCGTGCGCCAAGTCCAGCGCGGACTCGAACGGATCGCGGAGCCGCTGCGCTCTCGGATCAGGGAGCTTCTGGGCCTTCCGGCTTGAACCACGGGGGTAGCAGGAACTCGCCGTCGGCGTCCCGAGGGGTGCCGGCGAAGGCGTCCCGCTTCTGACGCCGTAGGTAGGTCCAGGCGTCGCGCCAGCCGAACCGGGCCTCGGCGAGGCGCAGGCGGGCGAGACTGAAACGTCCGGCCTTGAGGTCCCGCCAGGTGTGTTTGGCCAGTCCGAAGGCCTGGTTGCGGCGGGCCTGCTCCTTGTCTTCGCCCTGCAGCGGGCAGTCCGGCACGAACAGGGCCTTCCAACCTTCGGCTTGGGCGCGGGCGTAACTTTCGGCCGCGGCAGGGCTCGCGTACTCCTGATTCGGGTGGATGCGATACCAGAACAAATCCGCCGGAGCCAGCGCCACGGTCAGCGTGCGGCAGACTCGCAGCCAGAAGAGATAGTCGCTGGCGGCGCCGTGGTCTTCGAAGCCGCCGACGAACCGGAAGCTCTCGGTCTTGAACAAGGCACTCGCGGGGCCGCAGTAGAACAAGCCGCGACCGAGGTACTCGCGGCGGTACGCCTCCCGGGGGGACAGCACCATCGGGCACGGGCCACCTTCCCAGGCCCAACCGCCGGACAATACGAGATCCGCCGTCGGGGCCTGCTCCAAGCAGCGGTAGAGCGTCTCGAGGCCGTGGGGGTAGAGCAGGTCGTCCGAGTCGTGGAACTTGAAGAGCCGGGTTTCCACCAGGTCGAGCACGCGGTTGCGATTGCCGAACTGCCCGAGATTGCGCTCGTTTTGGACCACCCGGACCCGCCGGTCCCGGCGGGCGAAGTCCTGGGCGATCTCCCAGGAGCCGTCCGTCGAGCAGTTGTCGAGTACCAGCAACTCGAAATCCTCGAAGCGGCTCGCGAGCACGCTGGCAAGCGAGGAGGCGAGGTACGGCGCGCGGTTGTAGACCGTCACGACGACGGTCACGGGTGGCTTGCGGCGGCTCACGGTCGTAGGCCCTCGATTCTCCGGCGATGCCAGGCGACCGTATCGGCGAGGCCCGCGGCGAGGTCGATGCGGGGCTCGAAGCCGAGTTCGGTTCGGGCCGCGGAAATGTCGGCACACATCTCCCAGACCTCGGTCGCGCGGTAGGGCAAGGCCCCAAAACGCACGCGCTCGAGAGCGCCGTCCCCCACCGCTTGGGCGGCGAGTTCGAGGACCTGCCGAAGAGTCCGGGGCTGGCCGCTGCCGAGGTTGTAGATCCGCCCGGTGCTCGGCAGGGCCACGGTGGCAGCGAGCAGGAAACCACGGACGTGGTCGTCGACATGGAGAAAGTCGCGCCGCTGCTTTCCGGCCGTGGTGTCCACCGGATCACCGGCCAGCAGCCGCGCGACGACCGCCGGGATCACGCGGTCCGACACGTCCCCCGGGCCATAGGGGCCGAAGGGGCGCAGGACCACGACCTCGCGGCCGGTTTCGCGACCGAGGGTCGTCAACAAAGTGACCATGGCGTTCTTGGTGGCGGGGTAGAACCACGTGGGAGCGCAGGCGTGGTCTTCCCGAACGAGGCCGCGGACGTCGCCGTACTCGCCGCAACTGCCGGCGACGACCAGACGGGCCTCATGGTTTTCGAGGGCGTGCCACAGGGCCAGGGAACCCTGGACGTTGACCGCCACGGCGCGCTCTCGGTCTCGTTCGCCATAGGTGGTGCCGTAGGCCGCGAGGTGGAAGACCACGGTCGGTCGGGCGTCGGCGACGGCGCGGGCGAGGCTCGGCGGATCGGTCAGGTCGCCGCGGTGCCAGGTGATTCGGGGACGTTCGTTCTCGGCTTGTCCGCCGCTCTGGGGCGAGCGCGACAAGGCGTGGACTTCCGCCTCGGCCCGCACCAGGGCGCGGCACAGGGCGCCGCCGAGGAAGCCGCTGGCCCCGGTGACGAGCACGCGGGCGCCCGCGAGGGAGCGCTCAGGCAGGGGACCAGACATGGGGCATGGCCGGATCGTCGGGGGCGCGGCGATCCGACTCCGCCGGATCGTGGGGCAGCGAGACGCAGTTGGCGATCAGCGCCGGCTCGGCGGACAGTCCCAGGAAGCCGGTCCACAGGCCCGGCGGGACGGTGACCAGCCGATAGGCGTCGGCTCCGAGCTCGAGCGTGCCGAGGGTGGCGGTCGCTTCGTCCCAGAGGGCCAAGCGGACGCGGCCCACGGGGACGGCGAAATTGGCCGTGGCTCGGCGATGCCGCCGCCACGCTTTGACGCAACCGGGCAGCACGGTGGAGAAGTAGACCTCGCCGAAGCCCCGAAAGTGGGGCGCATCGGCGCGCAGAAAGTGACGGACCGCGCCCCGCTCGTCGGCCAACACGGCGAGCTCCCGTACTTCGACGCCGGCCGGCAGGGCGCTCACGGCGAGTCCTCCCAGTACTCCCGGATCTGCCGTCGGGTCCAGGCCGCCATGTCGTCTCTGCGATAACAGGCCTGGTACCACGCGGCGGTCTTCTCGAGGGTGGTCGCGAAGTCCCACCGCGGCGACCAGCCCAGCCGGTTGACGGCCTTGTCGATCGACAAAGCCAGCAGGCCGGCTTCGTGGGGGCCGCTGGGCTCGGGGTCGAGCTCGTAGTGACCCGTACCCCAGGCTGCGACTAGGCCCTGGACGACCTCGGTGACGGTGCGGCTGGCACCGGCCCGGGGGCCGAAGTTCCAGGCCGAGTCGAGTTGGCCGCGCTCGGCCTCGGTGGCCACGAGCAACCGGGCGCCGAGCTGGAGATACCCCGAGAGCGGTTCGAGCACGTGTTGCCAGGGGCGCGTGGCGCTGCCTCGGCGGACGCGCACCGGCGCGCCCGCGGCCAGGGCGCGCACGGCGTCCGGCACCAAGCGGTCGGCTGTCCAGTCGCCGCCGCCGATGACGTTGCCGGCCCGCGCGGTGGCCAAGCGGGGCGCCCCAGGGGTAGCGAAGAAGCTCCGGCGGTAGGCATCCGCCACGAGCTCGGCGGCGGCCTTGCTGGCGCTGTAGAGATCGTGCCCGCCGAGGCGGTCGATTTCGCGGTAGCCCCAGGTCCACTCGACGTTCTCGTAACACTTGTCGCTGGTGACGACCACCACGGCCACCGGAGCGTCCTCCTCGCGCGCCAGTTCCAAAGCGTGGGTGACGCCGAGTACGTTGGTGCCCACGGTGGTCAGCGGGTCGCGATAGCTCTCGCGGACGATCGGCTGGGCCGCGAGGTGGAAGACGATCTCGGGCCGGGCCGTCCGCCAGGCCGCGCGGAAGGCGTCGAGGTCGCGCACGTCGCCGAGAGTCGAGTGGAGGCGTCCCTCGAGGCCCGCGACGGTGAACAGATTCGGCTCGGTGGACGGCGCCAGGGCGTAGCCGTGAACGTGGGCGCCCCACTCGGTGAGCCAAGTGGCGAGCCAGCCGCCTTTGAAGCCGGTATGGCCGGTCACCAGGACGCGGCGGCCGCGGTAGACCGCCGCGAGTGCGTCCAGCCGGTTCACCGCCCCTCCCGCCAGACTGCCCACGGCGCTCGGCCGCCGGCCCACATCGAGTTCAGGGCTTGATAGTCGCGCGGGGTGTCAACGCAATACCAGAAACCCTCGTGACGGTAGGCCACGAGCTCGCCGTCGCGGGCCAGGCCGCGCAGCGGCTCCTCCTCGAGGACCAAGGCGGGGTCGTCCGAAAAGCGGGCCCGGCCCGCTCGGGAGAAAACGAAATAGCCCCCGCTGATCCAGCCGGTCGCCGCCTGGGGCTTCTCGTTGAACTCGCGGACGAGCCCGTCGTCGCCCAGGCCGAGCTCGCCGAAACGCCCCGGCGGATGCACGGCGGTGACGGTGGCGAGCTTGCCGTGGGCGCGGTGAAATGCGACGACACGCCGGAAGTCGAGGTCCGTCACACCGTCCCCGTAGGTTACGGCGAACAGGTCGTCGGTGGCGTCGAGACAGCGCGAGCCTTGTTTCACCCGGTTGCCGGTCTGATTGTCGAGACCGGTTTCGAGCAGCGTGATCCGCCAGTCCGGCAGCGCCGCCTCCGCCACCGTGGGTGCGCCGCCGCGCGCGTAGTCGATCGTGACGTCGCCGAGCATGACGGGCAGATTCAGGAAATATTGCTTGACGAGATCGGAGCGAAAGCCGAGGAGCAACCCGAAGTCCCGGAAGCCCCAGTGCGCAAACCCCGAGAGGATGTGCCACAGGATCGGCCGGCCGCCGATCGGTACCATGGGCTTCGGCAGATCACCCGCCACCGGCCCGAGCCGGGAGCCCTGGCCGCCGCACAAGACGAGGACTTTCATGCGTCTGGGAGTTTACTCGCTGAGTGGGAGCCGTGGCAGGCGGCGAAGTCCATCGGCCCTGTCACACCGCTGTCACCGTCCGGCCGTTCCCTCGCCCTTGGCGCCTGCGAGATTGTGCCCCGCCGGTGGAGGTCTCCGCCGGTATCGCCGACCAAGGAGAACACGAACGATGAACAGGATAGCGCTCTCGGTTTCGGCCGTCGCGTTGCTCGTCGCTTCTGCCGCGACCGCCCAGACCGTCCAGGTCGATGCGGGTATCCCGGGGTATCAGCGCACGAGCGGCGTCTCGGGGAACTTGAACTCGATCGGCTCGGACACCCTCAACAACCTGATGACCCTGTGGGCCGAGGGTTTCCGTCAGCAATATCCCAACGTCAAGATCCAAATCGAAGGCAAGGGGTCGTCGACGGCTCCGCCCGCGCTCATCGCCGGCACTGCCCAAATGGGTCCCATGAGTCGCGAAATGAAGGCCGAGGAAATCGACGCCTTCGAGAAGAAGTACGGCTACAAGCCGGTCGCGATCCGGGTCGCTGTCGACGCTCTGGCCGTGTACGTCAACAAGGACAACCCGCTCGAAAAGCTCTCTATGGCCCAGGTCGACGCCATCTTCTCGAAGACGCGGAAGGGCGGCGCGAAGAAGGACCTGAAGACCTGGGGCGATCTCGGCCTCGGCGGTGACTTCGCCAGCCGGCCGATCAGCCTTTATGGTCGTAATTCGGCCTCCGGCACCTACGGCTACTTCAAAGAAAACGCCCTCTTCAAGGGCGACTACAAGGACACCGTGAAAGAGCAGCCGGGTTCGGCCTCCGTCGTCCAGGGTGTCACCGAGGACGACTTCGGCATCGGCTACAGCGGTATCGGCTACAAGACCTCGGGTGTCAAGGCGGTGGCCCTGTCGCTCAAGGACGGCGGTACGGCTTTTGGGACCGACGACGTCGCTCACATCTACGACGGCAGCTACCCGCTGGCCCGTTACCTCTACGTCTACATCAACAAGGCCCCGGGCAAGCCGCTGGACCCGATGGTGCGCGAGTTTGTGAAGTACATTCTCGCCAAGGAAGGCCAGCAGGTGGTGGTCAAGGACGGGTACCTGCCCGTCACCGCCGCGGTGGCCTCTGCGGAGTTGGCGAAGTTGAACTGATCAGCCGTTACCCGGCGCGGAGGGCGGCCACGGGGGGCCGCCCCTACAGCAGCAGCCGAGCCGCCGCTGGCTGACGAAGTATCCGTAGGGGCGGCCCCCCGTGGCCGCCCTCTTGCCGTCACTACTGCCCTTGCGCGAGACGACCACCGCGACCATGCACACCGCCGCTGCCCCGAAACCCGCCTCCTCCCGCACCTCGCGGCGCCGCTTGGTGACCGATCGCTTGGCGCGCTTGTTCGTCTCGGCCGGGGGCCTGGCGATCATCGCGAGCATTCTCGGTATCCTGATCTTCCTGCTCGTCGAGGTGATGCCGCTGACCCGCGCCGCCACGGTCACGGCGGAGCGCGAAACGACGTTGCCGGTCGGGGCGCTGGCGATCGCCAGTGACGAGTACCGCACTCACGCCGCCGTCGTCGGCCAGGACGGTCGCCTCGTCGCGGTGCGCCTGGCGGACGGCCACGAGAGCCTGAGCGTGCCGATCTTTCCGCCGCTCCCGCCGCTGCCCGACGGGACCGTGGCCCTGCCGCCGAAAGTCTTGGCCGCGAAGGCGTTGCCCACCGAAAGCAGTCACTTCGTGGTCGCCTCGGGCGACGGCCGGCTGGCGACGACCTCGATCGAATGGCGCATCGAGTTCAACGACAAGACCGAGCGATCGGTCCACCCCGAGCCGCTGCCGGTGGTGGTGGCCGAGATGGATCCTGAGCGCCGCCCGCTGCTCGCCTTCTCCGCGCACCAGGACGAGGCGAATGTGCTCTTCGCCGCCCAGCTGGCGGACCGCCGGGTGGTGGTCGTGCGTCGCGAGGGCCGGACCAATGCCATGACCGGCGAGGTCACCGAATCGTTCTCCCGCGAGGAAGTGGCGGTCGATCGCCCGATCCTCGAGTTCGTCGTCGATCACGATCTGCGGAATCTTTATGCCGGAACCGCGACGGGCGAGCTGTTGTGGTGGTCGCTGGCCGACGGCGGCCTCAGCGCGGCTCCCCAGATGCTCCAGGCGGACCCGTCGCCGGTCACCGCGCTGTCGATGCTCATCGGCGACCGCGCCTTGGTCGTGGGCCAACAAAACGGCGCACTCTCGGTCTGGCTGCAAGTTCGCCAGCCGGACGAGAGCATCCGTCTGACGCGGGTGCGGGACTTCGAGCGGCACACCGCCGCGGTCACCGGCATCGCGGCTTCGGAGCGCAACAAGGGCTTCTTGGTGCTCGACGAAGGCGGCGGCCTGGGTTTGTACCACTCGACCGCCCACCGCACGATGTGGCGGGGGACGTCGACCTTGCCGGGTACCCAGCGTATCGCCTTCACTCCCAAGGACGACGGTGCCCTGGTGGCGGCCGACAACCGGCTCGGGGTGCTCTCGATTCGCAATCCGCATCCGGAGACGACCTGGAAGTCGCTCTTCGGCCGCGTTTGGTACGAGGGTTACGACGGGCCGGAGTTCTCCTGGCAGTCGACCGGCGGCACGGACGACTTCGAACCCAAGCTGTCGTTGACGCCGCTGCTCGTGGGTACCCTCAAGGGCACCTTCTTCTCCTTGATCCTGGCGATTCCGCTCGGTGTCCTGGGAGCGATGTTCGCGTCGCAGTTCATGCATCCCCGCCTGCTGCGGGTAGTCAAGCCGACGGTCGAGATCATGGCGGCCTTGCCCTCGGTGGTCCTCGGTTTCATCGCCGGTCTCTGGCTGGCGCCCCTGGTCGAACGCCACTTCCCGGCCTTGCTCTTGGCAGCGCTGGTCCTGCCGCTGATGGTGTTGCTGACCGGGCTCCTCTGGCGGGCGCTGCCGCTCGGGGTGCGCAACCGCTTCTTGTCGGGCTCCGAGGTCGGCCTCTACGTGCTCGCCCTGGCCCTCGGCGTCGGGTTGTGTTTCGCCTTGGCGCCGGGCTTCGAGCGGCTTGCCCTCGGCGGCGACTACCGCCACTGGCTGCTCGATACGACCGGCCTGCCCTACGACCAGCGCAACGCCATCGTGGTGGGCCTGGCGATGGGTTTCGCGGTGATCCCGATCATCTTCGCGATCTCCGAGGACGCCTTCTCGAACGTGCCCCGGAACCTGGTCTCGGGCTCTCTGGCCTTGGGCGCCAACCGGTGGCAGACGGTCACGCGCGTCGTGCTGCCCACCGCCAGCCCGGGCATCTTCTCGGCAATCATGATCGGCTTCGGCCGCGCCGTCGGTGAGACCATGATCGTGCTGATGGCGACCGGCAACACTCCGATCATGAGTTGGAACCCGTTCAACGGCTTCCGCACCCTGTCGGCCAACATCGCCGTGGAGATCCCCGAGGCGCCCCAGGGCGGCACGCTCTATCGCACGCTCTTCCTGGCCGCCCTCCTGCTCTTCGCCCTGACCTTCGTGGTCAACACCATCGCCGAGATCGTGCGCCAGCGCCTGCGCCGCCGGTACTCCGAACTGTGAGGCCGAGGAACCCATGAGCCAATCCCGCCGCGAGCTCCTCGGAGATTCCCTGACCGCCCTGTGCGGTGGGGCGCTCGCTTTGAATCTGCTGCTGATCTTGAGTTTGCTCGGCCTGATCGCCTGGCAGGGCTTCGCTTTCTTCTGGCAGAAGCCACTCACCCAGTTCGAGCTGACCGACGGCCGCAAGGTGCTCGGCGAGGTCCACGCCCGCGAGCCCCGACCGAGCGCGATGGGGGCCGCCGAGGGCTCGTCGGGCTACCGCCTACAGGTCAAAGTCGGCAACCGCGACTTGAACGGCGCGGATTTCCTCTGGCTCGACGAATCCGAGATCGCCCAGCGCTCGGAGCCCGCCGACGTGGTACTGCTCGAGCGCCTCGAGTGGGGCAATTTCTACGGGCGCCCCGCCCGCTTGTTGGCCGGATCGACGGTGCTCGCCGACGGCGCCGAGGCGTCCTGGCGCGCGCTCGGCCCGATGCTCGCGGCCAAGGAGAAGGTGCGGGACGACATTCGAGACCTCGAGAAGGGCGACATCGGCGCCATCAACACCCGCATCGACCGGCTGCGGCTCGAGCGGCGCCGGGCCGAGCTCGACCTTGGTTTGTCCGAGGCCGAGAGGGCGGGCCGGTTCGCCGCGGTCGCGGCGGCCACGGCCGAGGCGGAAGCCGAGTACCAAACTCTCGCCGACACTCTCTTCCGGCAACGGGAGACGCTGATGGCCGAGACGCTCGAGATGACCGCGGCCGACGGCACCGTGCAGACGATCCCCGTCGGCGCCATCGTCTCCGCCATCCAGCCGAACACACTCGGCACCTGGGGCGGTATCCGGCTCTACCTCGGCCGGATCTGGGAGTTCGTTTCGGGGGAACCGCGCGAGGCGAACACCGAGGGCGGCATCTTCCCGGCCATTTTCGGCACGGTCATGATGGTCTTCCTGATGTCGATCGCGGTGGTGCCGCTCGGGGTGCTCGCGGCGCTCTACCTGCGCGAGTATGCCAAGCAGGGGCCGGTGGTGCGGGCGGTGCGCATCGCCGTCAACAACCTGGCGGGCGTGCCGTCGATCGTCTTTGGGGTCTTCGGCCTCGGCTTCTTCGTGTATCTCGTGGGCGGCTCGATCGACCAGCTCTTCTACCCCGAGGCGCTACCGACACCGACCTTCGGTACCGGTGGCATTTTGTGGGCGGCTTTGACGCTTGCGCTGCTCACCGTGCCGGTGGTGATCGTGGCGACGGAGGAGGGGCTCGCCGCGGTGCCGCGGGTGGTGCGCGAGGGCTCGCTCGCGCTCGGCGCCACCAAGTGGGAAACGACGTGGAAAGTGGTCGTCCCGGCCGCCGCCCCGGGCATTTTGACCGGGCTCATTCTCGCCATGGCGCGGGCCGCCGGTGAGGTGGCTCCACTCATGATCGTGGGCATGGTGAAGCTCGCGCCGGCGTTGCCCGTCGACGGCACGTTCCCCTTCGTCCACCTCGAGCGGAAGTTCATGCACCTCGGCTTCCACATTTTCGACGTCGGCTTTCAGAGTCCCAACGTGGACGCCACCAAGCCCCTCGTGTTCGCCACCGCGCTGCTGCTCATCGGCGCGGTCACCTTGCTCAATCTCGTCGCGATCCAACTGCGCAACCGGCTCCGGCAGCGGTACGCCGGCAGTGCGGTGTAGAGGACCTTCGACATGCCCGATTCGACCGCGATCCTCGAGATCGACGACCTCAAGCTCTGGTACGGCTCGTCCCAGGCTCTGCACGGCATCACTTTGGACATCGTGCCCAAGAAGATCACCGCGTTCATCGGACCTTCGGGGTGCGGTAAGTCGACGCTGCTGCGCTGCATCAACCGGCTGAACGATCTCGTCGACAGCGTGCGGATCGAAGGCGACATCCGTTTCGAGGGCGGCAGCATCTACGCCCCGACGGTGGAGATCAACGCCCTGCGCAAGCGCATCGGCATGGTGTTCCAGAAGTCGAACCCGTTCCCCAAGTCGATCTACGAAAACGTCGCCTACGGCTGCCGCATCCAGGGCATCAACAAGAAGAGCGTGCTCGACGAAGCCGTGGAGAAGAGCCTCCACGGCGCCGCCCTGTGGGACGAAGTCAAGGACCGCCTCGATCAATCGGCCCTCGGCCTCTCCGGCGGCCAGCAACAGCGCCTGTGCATCGCCCGCGCGATCGCCGTCGAGCCCGAGGTCATCCTGCTCGACGAGCCGTGCTCCGCCCTCGACCCCATCGCCACGGCGAAGATCGAGGAGCTGATGTTCCAGCTCAAGGACCGCTACACCCTGGTGATCGTCACCCACAACATGCAGCAAGCCGCCCGCGCCAGCGACTTCACCGCCTTCCTCTACCTCGGCCGCCTGATCGAATACGGCGCCACCCAGAAGCTCTTCGTCACCCCGACGAAGAAGGAGACCGAGGACTACATCACGGGGCGGTTCGGGTGAGGCATTGACCCGCGGCGACAGACCGGGCATCATGTCGATGGATCGATCGATGAATGAGGTACCGAGATGTCACCCATCACCGCCACCGCCGCCCGGGTCCGCTTCGGTGAGCTGCTTCGCGATGCCACCGAGAACGACAAGACTTTCGTCGTCGAGAAAAACGGTCGGCCGGCAGCCGTCCTGATGTCGATTGCTTGTTACGAGGCGCTTTGCAAAGCGGACCGCGGCGCTCGTCGAGGTCGGGCCATTGAAGCTGCCCGCCGCTTCCGAGAGGAGATCGAGCGGCAGAACGTGGGCAAGACCTTTCCGACGCCGGAAGAGATTCTGGACGCTGCCCGAGATGAACGAAACGAACAAATTGACACCTTGCTGCGTTGACGCGAGCTTCCTTGTGCGCATGCTGGTTCGACAGGAAACCAGTGATGCGGTCGAGGCCGTGTGGCTCCAATGGCGAGAGCAAGAAAGGCGGGTTGTCGCGCCGGCTCTGCTGACCTTCGAGGTCACCAACGCGCTTTATCGGTACGTCGTGGCGGGCCGACTCGGAGCCGAGAAGGCGCGTTTCGCGCTCGAGAACATCCTGTCTGATTTCGACATCGAAATCGTGACCTCGCCCCGCCTCGACGCGCTGGCCCTGGAACGAGCCCTAGAGTTCGGCCTCAAAGCGTCCTATGACGCGCACTATCTAGCCGCTTCCGAGCTCGAAGGAGCTGAATTCTGGACCGCCGACGCCCGGCTCGTTCGGCGCGTAGAGGCGCGGCTGCCTTGGGTGAGGTTGGTTGGCTCCGGCTGAACCGCGCCCGCTGGCCCGTCCGACGCCCGGGACGAGCCCTGACTTCTGGCTCGGCGCCCCGGCGCCTGGTTTAAACTCCCGCCCCTATGACGACGCCACTTTCTGCGGCTCAAGACCGCCTGCAACGCTACGCCTTCTTGAAACTCACCCGCGACCTCGACTCGCGGTTCGAATCACTGCTGCTCACCGGTCGGGTCTCGAAGTGGTACAGCGAGGTGGGCAACGAGGCCACCACCGTGCCGGCAGGATTGGCCCTGGGGCCGGGGGACGTGTTGTGCACGTTGCACCGGGACTTGGGCGCCATTCTCGCGCACTACTTGGACCCGGCGCGGGCGTTTCCGGGCCTCGGGTTTGGGGAGTCGGACGGCCGGCGGCCGGAGCCGGAGGCGATCCTCTATCGCCTGTGCGCTCAGCTGCTGGGCCGGGATGACGGCTTTTCGCGCGGGGTCGAGCGCTCCTTCCACTACGGCCACTTGGCGCCCGAGGAAGGCATTCTCCACGTCGGCATGATCAGCCACCTGGGGTCCATGATACCGGTCGCCGCCGGTTGCGCCTACGCTCTCAAGGAGCAGGGCCAGGGCGGTGTAGCGGTCAATTTCATCGGGGAGGGGGGCACCTCCACGGGCGACTTCCACGAGGGCCTCAACATGGCCGCGGTGTGGAAGCTGCCGCTCGTGCTGGTGATCGAAAACAACCGCTACGCCTTCTCGACTCCCGCGCGGCTCCAGTACGCCGCGGCCCAATTGGCGGACCGCGGGCCGGGCTACGGCATCGCCAGCGAGGTCGTCGACGGCAATGACCCGGACGCCATGGCGGCGGCCTACGAGCGGGCCTTCACACGGGCGCGGGCGGGTGAGGGGCCGACGTTGCTCGAGGCGATGCTGGGCCGCATGCGCGGCCACGCCGAGGGCGACGGCTCGCTCAAGGTGGTGCCCCAGGACGAGCTCGACGGCTACCTGGCCCAGGACCCGGTGCCCGCCTACGCGCGGCGTTTGGCCGAGGACGGCGTGCTGACCCCGGAGATCGCCGGCAAGCTCCAGGAGCGCATCACGGAGCTGGTCGAAACCTCTCTTGACCGGGCCCTGGCCGCCGCCTTGCCGGTGGCGGCCACCGCCACCCGCCCGGCGCTGGCGCCCGAAGGCACTCCCGTGGGCGTCGGCTTCGAGACGGCGCCCGTCCTCGAGGTTGCAGAGGCAGAGTCCGCCGCGGGAGGGGAAGCCGAACCCACTGCCATGGCCGCCTTCACCGGTGGCACCGTGGCCAAGGCCGAGGGCGAGGCGACGTTTCTCGACGGCATCCACGAAGCCCTGCGGGAAGAACTCGAGCGCGACCCGAATCTGCGCCTCATGGGCCAGGACATCGGGACTTTCGAGGGCGCCTTCCGCGTCACCCGGGGCCTTCACGCCCGTTGGCCCACGCGCGTGCTCGACACCCCGATCGCCGAGAGCGGCACCGTCGGGATCGCCATCGGGGCGGCGCTGTTGGGTTTCCCAACCGTCGTCGAGATGCAGTTCGCCGACTTCGTTTCCTGCGGCTTCAACCAGATCGTCAACGTGGCGGCGAAGCTCTTCTACCGTTTCGAGAAGCCATGCCCGATCGTCATCCGTCTGCCCTCGGGCGGCGGTGTCGGCGCCGGGCCGTTCCATTCCCAGAACCCCGAGGGGTGGTTCGCCCACGTGGCGGGCTTGAAGGTCGTTTGCCCGGCCTCCGCGGCGGACGCCAAGCGGCTCATGAAGGCCGCCATCCGAGACCCCAATCCGGTCATCTTCTGCGAGCCGAAGTACCTGTACCGGCGCATCAAGGACGTTCTGCCGGGCGCCGAGGAAGTGGGGCGGATCGGCGAGGCCCGCGTCGCGCGCGAGGGCCACCACTTGACCCTCGTCGGGTACGGCGTATCGACCTGGACCTGTCTCGAAGTCGCCGAGACGCTGGCCACCGAGGGCGTCGAGTGCGAAGTCGTGGACTTGCGGTGCCTGGTGCCCTTCGACGAGGAGACCGTGCTGGCCTCGGTCAAGAAGACCGGGCGTTGTGTCGTCGTCCACGAGGATCAGCTGACCGGCGGTTTCGGCGGCGAGATCGTCGCCCGCATCGCCGACCGCGCCTTCTCCTGGCTCGACGCCCCGGTGCGCCGCGTGGCCTTCGAGGATCGGCCCGTGCCCTATGCCAAGAGCCTGGAGCAGCTGCTGATGCCGACCGCCGAGAAGGTCCTGTCGGCGGCGCGGGCGGTGTTGGCGTATTGAGGCGAAGAGGGCGGCCACGGGGGGCCGCCCCTACGAACGTACGTGTAGGGGCAGGCCCCTGTGCCTGCCCTCGGCCGGCTACCCGACGAGAGTCTCCACCGGGTTTGCCAACATCCCCAGCCCCGGGATCTCGACCTCCACCGTATCCCCCGCCGAAAGCTGGCCGACGCCCGCGGGGGTACCGGTCAACAGCAGATCGCCGGGCTCTAGGGTCATGAAGCGGGACACGTAGGCGACCAGTTCGACGAGGCCCCAGGCCATGTCGCGGACGTGGCCGTGCTGGCGCTCTTCGCCGTTGACCCGGGTCACCACTTCGAGATCGTCGAGATCGGCTCCGATCCACACCGCGGGGCCGACCGGGCAAAACGAGTCGAAGCCCTTGCCGCGGGCGAAGGTGGCGTCCTTCTTCTGAAGGTCCCGGGCGGTGACGTCGTTTGCCGCGGTGATGCCGAGGATCCCGGCGCGGGCATCGTGGCGATCGGCGCGAGTCAGCCGCCGGCCGAGGACGATGGCGATCTCGCCCTCGAACTCCACCCGGGAACTCTCCGGGGGCAACACGACGGGCACGTTGGGGCCGATCACCGAGCTCGTGGCCTTCAGGAAGATCAGCGGCTCCGCCGGCATGGGATTGCCCAGCTCAGCGGCGTGGTCGCGATAGTTGCGGCCAATGCCCACGACCTTGCCCGGGGCCACGGGCACCAGCGTGCCCTCGGCCTCGAGATCGACGCGACGGCCGTACTCCCAGGCCGAGATCGGCGTGCGATAGGGATCGGAATAAAGGATGCGGGCGACTCCGTCGCCGCCGCGGACGGCGTAGAAGCCCTCGGGAGCCAGGCGGTAGAGGAACATGGCGGGGATTCTACTCGTCCCCTTCCCGCCGCCGCCGCACCAGAAGCAAAGCGAAAAAGAACGGCCCGCCGAGGAGGGCCGTCAGCACGCCCACGGGTAACTCGGCCGGGGCGAGCACCACCCGCGCGCCGGCGTCGGCCACGGCCAGGAAGATGCCGCCCCCCAAGGCGCAGGCGGGCAGGAAGAGCAGGTGATCAGGGCCGGCGAGCCGGCGCAGGGCGTGGGGCACCATCAGTCCCACGAAGCCGATGGGGCCGGTGACGGCGACCATGGCGCCCACCATCAAGGAGGTGGCGACCAGAAGCTCCAGCCGCAGTCGCCCGAGATCGACCCCCCGGCTCGCGGCAAGCTCGTCGCCGACCAGGAGCAGGTTGAGCTCCCAGCGCCGGGACAGCAGCCACAAGGTCCCCAGCAGTGCCCAGGGCAGCAGCCAGAGCACTTCCCGATACCCCACGATCGCCAGGCCGCCCATCATCCAGCGCACCATGCGGAAGGTCTGCGTCGAATCCGCCAAGTATTGGACGAAGAGGATCAACGCCCCGGTCGAAAAGGACACCGCGACGCCGGAGAGTAGCAATCCCGCGCCGTCGAGCCCGCGTGGCCCGGCCCCCAAGCCAACCACGAGGAAGGTCGCGACGAGCGCACCCAAGAAGCTCGCCCCGGCCACCAGCGTCAGGCCCACCAGGCCCTCGCCGGTCGTGCCGAACCGGATGGCCAGCACCGCGCCCAGGGCGGCGCCGCCGGCCACGCCCAGGGTGTAGGGCTCGGCCAGGGGATTGCGGAAGAGCGTCTGGAACGTCGCCCCGGAGACCGCCAACACCCAGCCCGCGAGCAGGCCGAGCAGCACGCGCGGCAAACGCAGTTGGCCGATGACCGTCGCTGCCGTCGGGTCGCCGGCGAGGAGCGCGGTGGGGCCGTAGTCGTGGGAGCCGACGAAGGGCAAACCCAGCGCAGTGGCGAGCCAGAGCAAAACGAGCAAGCCCAGGACGAGGGCGGTGCGGCGGCGAGTCACGGCGTCAGCTCGAGCAGCGTCACCGGCCGCTCGCCTCCCCGCACGAGCTCGAAGGGCGCGTCGAAGAGCCGGGTCAAGGCGCCCGGGGCGAGCAGCTCGCGGGGCGGACCGTCGGCTAGCAGCCGGCCCTCCTTCACGGCCACAACCCGATCCGCCACGAGCGAGGCCAGGTTCAGATCGTGGGTGGCCAGGATCACCGCCCGGCCACATTCCCGCCGCAGCCGGGCCAGAAGCGACGCCACGTCGCGCTGGTGCCGCGGGTCCAGGTGGGCCGTGGGTTCATCGAGCACCAGCACCTCGGCCTCCTGGGCCAGGGCGGCGGCGATGTACACCGCCTGGCGTTCGCCGCCCGACAGCTCGCCGACGCGCCGGCGCCGCAGATGGCCGATCTCGACCCGCTCGAGAGCCTCGGAAACGACTTCGAAGTCGCGCGGGGCGGGGCTTAGCTGGAAGCGCCCGAGGTGCGGATAACGACCGAGCAGGACGACTTCTTCGACCAGCAGTGGCACGGACAGGGGGCGCAGTTGGGGCACGTAGGCGACCCGCCGGGCAAGCTCGCGCCGACCGAGGGACCGGTAGGGCCGATCGTGAATCGTCAAGGCGCCGGCCTTGGGCGGCAAGAGGCCCGCCAGGAGCCGCAACAGCGTCGTCTTGCCGGCTCCGTTCGGCCCCACCACGGCCACGTGCTCTCCCGCGGCGACGTTCAAATCCAGCGGCCCCACAATGGCGCGCCCGCCGATCCAGCCTTCGACGCCGCGAGCAGACAGGAGCGTGGTCACGGCGCCAGGATCTCCGCCAGGCGGTCGTAGAGCCGGCTGAGCCGCGGACCGGGCACCAGCGTGTAGTCCGCGGCGATCACCCGCACCCGCCCGGCGGCGACCGCGGGTAGGCTCGGGAACGCCCGCCAGTCGGACAGGAGCTCGGCCTCCTGGGCGGCCGAGAGGGCGTCGGCCCGCAGCTCGAGCACGACCTCGGGGCGGCGCGAGAGGATCTCCTCGAACCCCACCTCGGGGTAGCGCGGCTGGGCATCGGCGAAGACGTTGCGGGCCCCGAGCCGGGTGAGCATTTCGTCGTAGACCGTGCCGGGACCGGCGACGTAGAGCTTGCCGAGTCGGCCCGGTTCCCGGCCCACGACGATCAGCACTCGCGGGGCGGCGCCTCGATCGTGGTGCAGATCGCGCGGGGCGAGAGCGGCTTCGAAGGCGGCCGCCTGATGCTCGCCGCCACTGGCGTCGCCGAGCCGGGCTCCGACGGTGCGGAAGGTGCTGGCCACGTCGGCGAGGCTTTCGACTTCGAGCGTCAAGGTCTCGACGCCGACCCGCCGCAGGCGCTCGCCGATGTCCGCTTCGCTCGGCAGCAACAATGCGAGATCCGGCCGCAAGGCCACCATGGCCTCGAAATTGGGGTTGAACAGGCCGCCCACCCGCGGCAATGCCGAGGCTTCCGGCGGCCAGGCGGTGTAGTCGCTGACCCCGACGACGCGGTCCCCGTGGCCGAGCACGAAGACGAACTCGGCCAAGTTGGGAGCCAGGGTGAGGATGCGCCGGGCGTCCGTCCGGGCTCCGGGCGCGACCTCCGGGCGGCAGGCCCCGAGGACGAGTCCCAAAACCAGGCCGATCACCCGGCGCGTCACGGCCTCAGAACCTCACCGCCAGGCCGCCGACCACGGTGCGGCCCGGCGCTGGGAAGCCCGCGACTTCCTCGTACTCGCGGTCGAGCAAGTTCTCCACCCGGGCGAACGGCTCGAGCCGGTCGCTGGCTTGCCAGCCCGCACCCAGGGTCAGCGTGGTGAAGCTCGGCAGCTCGGCGCCGAAGTCCGGCCGGGCGCCGACGTGGCGGACGACTCCGTAGGCCGTCACCCGCTCCGTGGCGCGGAAGCTCGCGATCAGGTTGCCGCTTTGCTCCGGCCGGCGCAGCAGCGGCTCACCGGTGTCGCGGTTCTGTGCCTCTTGGAACGTCCCGTTCAGGCGCACGGACCACCGCGGGCGCGTGAACCGCGCCTCGGTTTCGACGCCGCGGCTTTCGGCGCGCCCGACGTTGATCGGAATGCCGCGCACGAAGTCGAACACCACCAGGTCGTCCTGCTGGTTGTCGAAGAGCGACAGCCCGTAGGTGAAGGAGCCGCGCTCGAACTCACCGCCGAGCTCGAAGCTCTCGCTGGTCTCCGGTCGCAGGTCGGGATTGCCGAAGCCGGGGAAGTACAGATCACCGAGCGACGGCGCCCGGAAGCCCTGGCCCCAGCTGCCGCGCAGGCGGACGTTCCCGAGCACCACGGCAGCCCCGAACTTGGCCGTGGTCTCCCCGCCGAAGGCGTCGTGTTCGTCGCGGCGCACCCCGAGCTCCACGGACCAGCGCTCGGTGGCCCGGTGGAGGGCCCCGAAGGCGCTCCAGGTGCGGGCGCGATCGTCGCGCAGGCCCGGTCCGAAGGCTGACGTGGTGGTGGCTGACTCGCGCTCCCAGTCGCCGCCGACGGCCGCCCACAGGCCGGGGTGGAAGTGGTGGGTCACGACGACGCGCGCGCCGGCGCGTTCGGTCTCCGTGCGGCTCGCCGCGAAGGCGTCTCCAGGGTCACGAAACTCGAGGTCCGTGCTCGCCCCGAGGAGGCGGCCGGCCAGGGACCACGACGAGCGCTGCCAATCGAGCGGCACCGCCAGCTCGGTCGAGCGGCGCTGCTGTTCACGCCGGGGGGAGGGCTGGCCGGAGAAGTCGAAGGGCACTCCGATCGTGGCGTCGCCACCACGGGCGAGGAGGCCTACGGAGAGGTCCTCCCGGGGCCGCCAGTCGAGCTTCACGGCCAGCTCACCGCCGTAGTAGAAGTCGTTGTCGAGCTCGCCGTCGCCCTGGCGGACGTGGCCGAGCAGGTCGAAGGTCACCGCTTCGGACGGTCGCCACCCAGCCGTCAGGCCACCCCGGGCGTAGCCCGCGTCCCCGGCCTCCAGACGCAGCGTCGTGCCGGGCTCGGAGCGCGTCAACACTTGGATCACACCGCCCATGGCTTGGCTGCCCCACAGGGCACTGTAGGGGCCGCGCACGACCTCCACGCGCTCGACGCCGTCGGCTGGCAGGAAGGCGGCGTCGAAGCCGCCGAGCACCGGGTCGTTCAACTCGATGCCGTTCCAGAGGAAGAGGGTGTGGTTGGAGTTGCTGCCGCGGGTGAAGACGGAAGCGGCCTTGCCCGGCGAGCCGGATTGCAGGACCGTCAGGCCGGGAACGGTGGCCAGCAGATCGAGCAGCTCGCCGGCTTGGCGTTGGGCGATCTCCGCCGCTGGAATGACGTCGACGGCGGTGACGAGGCGGCGCGGGGGTTGGGGTTCCGCCGAGGCGGTGACGACCAGGGTTTCTTGGACCTCGATCGGCGGCGGGTCGGTCGCGAGGACCGGCGTCGTACCCCCGACGAGACCGGCCGCGAGCAACAGAAGTGATTGCATCGAGCGCTCCTTTCAGAGTCGCGTTGCGACGCGCTGGAACCCGCGGGGAAAGAAGAAGGGTGGGTGGTCCCACGGTCCGGATTTGGCCACGGGAGCACGGACCCGACGTCCCGCACCCCGCGGGATCTTCGGCGTCGGACGTCAGCGGCAGGTCTCCTGGCTTCCGGATTGACCTACTCCCGGGCCTTCCCACACGGGCAACCACGCCGGCTTCCAGGACGGAAGGGGCGCGATCGGCGAGCCGTGCAGTGGCATCGTCCGGTTTCGACTCCGGTGACAGTGGCGGGGGCCGCGCCGGTTTCACACCGGCTTCCCTCTTTCGGATTCGCGATCATGACGATCGCGAATCACCGCATCCGTCTGTGGTTTTCAACGATCCGGACCGGCACCATGCCGGACGCGGACGGCCTAGTCTACTGCGAAGGAGGTTCGTTGAGGGTCGACGCGCCGTTGCCGCCACCCGCGGCGGGCGTGCTGATGGGAATGATCGGCGGCCGGGTGGGCTGCGGGGAGATGCCCGACTGTGGCGCATAGGGCTGGGTGTATTGGACGGGAATACCGCCCGTCCCAGCCTGTCCGGGTTCGACGAACTGTTCGTTGGTGTTGGCCGGGGCGTTCCCGTAGCCCTGGAGGATCTGCAGCAGGCGCTCGGTGGAGCTCGCCTCGCGCTCGTCGCCGGGCAACGGCATGTCGTTCGCGGCGAAGCCCATGAAGACCGTCGTGGCGTCGATCAGCTGGCCCTGGCCCTTGAACTCCGTCTCGCTGCGCACCTCGGCCACGTCGGAGCGGTCGATGGCCGTCCAATTGCCGCCCTCGGAGAGATACAGCAGCGTGTTCTTGTCCCAAGGGGACTCTTCGAGCGGATAGCTCAGCTGAAACGTCGCTCCGGACACCAGCCGGACCGTGTAGGTTTCAGCGGCAAGGGTGGGGGTGAAAACCGCTCCGACCAGGAGAGCGAGAAGGGCACGCTGCGTCATACCGTCACCTCGGAACCATCCGACCGATAGAAGTTCGGCGATGATAGCACGAGCCGAGGCCCAGAAGTGCCGATGAACAAAGAGGAATCGGGGAGAGGGGCGAGACGGGACGGAGGCCGGACGCTCCCGAAGAGAAAGACAGAATGGAGTCGCGTCCGACCT
>JANRLG010000116.1:0-6993 GCA_033762835.1 Thermoanaerobaculia bacterium | reverse complement strand
GCCGTCCAGGCGTAACGCTCGCCGATCCGATCGAGGTTCGGATGGAAGAGCAGGGTCAAACCCGGGACCAGTGCCGAGCGGGTGGGAAGTGTCGCCCCGCTCGCGACCCGAGTGTCGGCCGCGGAAACGTCTAAATTCGGAGGCACGGCGGGCAGTCTATCGTCCCGGCGCGCCCGGGACCAGAAGGAGCGCTCGCACCAGGTTCACCTTGGCGAAGTCCCCGCGTGACAGCCAGGTGAACAGCCCTTCTCGACCCAGAAGCTCCCGCGTGATGGGCCGGAGGCTCCAACCGTTGGCCGCAAGGTCCTGGGCCCGGCCGGCGAGGTTCTCCCAAAAGGCGATCTTGCGGCGCAAGGCCGCCGCCGCATCGGGAATCACACCGGCATGGGCACAGAACAGCAGCTTCGGTTCGAGGGCGGCGATTCGCCGGAGAGAGTCGAGATGAAGGGCCAAGTCTTCCACCCTGCGCAGGAACTTGACCCGCTCGTGAACATACAGATCGCCGCCGAACAGCCAGCCGCGATCGTCGTCGTAGAGGCAAACGTGGTCGAAAGCGTGGCCGGGAGTTGGGATGACTCGGAAGGAATAGTCGAAGACGTCGACGCGCTCGCCCAGCGGCTCAGCGCGAAACGGCGCTGGCCGGCCCCAGACCAAATGGCGGTACAGCGGTACCCGCGGACCACGGGCCAAGCGCTCGAGCGCAAGGGCCGGCGCCGCCACGGGTAAACCCAGGGCCGAAAGCTGCGCCGCGGCGCCAACGTGATCTTCGTGGTGATGCGTGAGGACGACCCGTTCGACGCCGGTGTCTTGCGCCCAAGCGACGAGCCGGCGCCGCGTCCAGGGCAAGCCGGTGTCGATCAGCAGCGGCCCCAGGCGGTAGGCCGAGACCCCGACCAGGGGTCGGCCGAGGACCGTCGCGGCAAGTTGCACACGGGTCACCGGGCCGTGGGTCGAGAGATGGAACAACACGTCGATCGTGGAGGATAGAGGAAGTGGTGGAGGCGGTGGGAATCGAACCCACGTCCGAGAGACGCAATCCGAAGGCTTCTCCGTGCGCAGCCTTCTCTGAAATTTTCACCTCGACCCATGGAGAGAAAGCAACCGCGGGTAAAGGCTAGACCCGTGAAATCTCGAGCCCGGTCACGGGACGACCCCGGAGCCCTTGATCTACATTGGCGTCGCTTCGACCTGTGCCGCAGATCAGGGCCCGTTGGTCGAAACGTCGCGGGTTCTTAGGCCGCGAGAGCGTAGTTGTCGTTGGCGACTATTTTTCCGTTGTTACGAGAGGAATCTCGGCACGCTACCCACGAACCGCTGTAGTCCCCCGTCGAATCCAAAGCGCCCCCACTGTCAAAGAACCAGAAGCGGACGGTACAACCCCGCAGCCGGCGAGGTCATTCCCGGTTGGGAGACTCTTGGGCGGCGATTTCGTCCTCGACCCGGTCGAAGAACACCTCGACACCCACGTAACGTGCCTTCGCGAGGACCAGGAACCACACCGCCAGGGCGATCAGGGCGCCCATTGGGGCGAGCTTTCCAAGTCCAGGAACGAACGGCCAGCCGAGGGCCGTGACCGCCCCCAAGGCACCACAAAGCAACAAGCCGACGAGCACGCGCGGCAACTTGAACTCTTCCCGCTCGACAGTGAAGCCGAGCTCCGTGGCCGCCTCGCCAAGCGCCACGGCGCGCACGGTGCCCGCGAGGCGCCCGTGGCGCAACCCGGCGTTGACCGGCAACTCGAGCCGCCCGCCGGCACCCTGGGCTTCGAAGTCGGCCCCCCAGGCTTCCGCGGCTCGGGCCACCGCCCGCAGGGCCTCATCCGGGGACGCTTCGAGGCGACGGATCGTCGAGGCGCTCACGCCGCGACCCGGCCTTCCAAGCGCTGCTCGAAGAACTCCTCGACCGCCTGCAGGAAGGCCGGCACCGAGGCGAGCTCTTGGATCCGCCGCCGCAGGAGATGACCTTCCGGCAAGCCGTGGCCATACCAGCCGGTGAACTTCTTGAGTTTGTGCAGCGCCGCGACGGGTTGGTCGCGCGCGGCTACGAGACGGAAGTGGCCCAGCATGAGATCCCTCCGATCCTCGAGCGTGGGGCTGCGGAACCGCCCGCCGGGCCGCAGCCGGGCGGCGATCTCGGCGAAGATCCACGGGTTCTTGGTCGCGGCCCGCCCGATCATCACGCCGTCGCAACCGGTCTCGCCGAACATCCGAAGGGCGTCGTCGGCCGAAGTCACGTCGCCGTTGCCGAGCACGGGAATAGTGAGCGCCTCCTTGAGGCGCGCGACGTGGGACCAGTCCGCGCGACCGCGAAAGCCCTGGCGAGCCGTCCGCGCGTGGAGGGCCACGGCATCGAGTCCCACGCCTTGGGCGATCCGGCCGAGCTCGAGATAGTTGCGCCGGGGGTCGTCGAGCCCGAGGCGGAATTTGACCGTCACGGGGATCGACAAAGACTTGCGGACCGCCGTCAGAATGCGCTCGGCTTGACGCAGGTCACCCATCAGCGCGGCGCCGGCGCAGTTCGCCAGCACGGCGTTGGCCGGGCATCCCATGTTGATGTCGCACAGATCCGGCCCGAGCCGCTCGACCTCGCGGGCAGCGGCGGCCATGGTATCGATGTCACCGCCGTAGATCTGGATCGACAACGGCCGCTCGGCTTCGTCGAAGGGGAGCATTTGAAGCACTCGCCGGTCGGCCCCTACCAGGCCTTTCGACGAGATGAACTCCATGGCAACGACGCCGACACCGCCGATCCGCCGCACGATGGCGCGGAAATCACGGTCCGTGACGCCGGCCATGGGCGCCAGAAACAGGGGCGGATCGACCGCCAGAGAGCCGATCTTCAGCATGGTCAAGGGTCCGGACGGGTGAGGGCACCGACCAGCCGCCACAGCAGCCAACCGATCAGCGCCCACTGGAGGCCACCGAGCACGAGGCTCGCGGCGAGCAACCAAGAACCGGGCATGGTGCCGTAGAGCAGGGAAATCGGCAGGTCGATCCACAACAGCCAACCACCGCGCAAACCCGCCCCCCAGCTGCGCCAGATCCACAACACGCACAGCGTGTGGAAGACGACGGCCAAGGTCATCTCGATTCGCGCCGAGCGACGCACACGGGGAGCCACCGGGGTGTTCACGACCGCCAGAGAATACACGAGGTGCCGCCCACGGTCGGGCAACGCCTCTTCTATGATGCCGCTCGTGGCCTCCGAATACGACCCGCTGATCCCCGAGCGCCGGCGGGAGCCCGACGCCGCTGCCGAACGGGAGTTCACCGCCATTCGGGAGCACTTCGCCGCCGCCAGCCGGCCGTTCTTGTCTTCCCCCTGGACGTGGCTGGGCTGGGCCGCGATCTTGCCTTCCGCGGCCTTGTTGACGCCCCAATTCTCGGCGCGGCCGGGCTCGGTGCTGTTCCTGTGGTCGGTGGCGATTCTCGCCGGCGGTCTCGTCGAGTTCCTGGCCCTGCGCCGTCGCCAGGTCTTCCAGGAGCGCACGCCGATCGCGAGTTGGGCTCTGAACCTCCAAGGCAACCTCTCGCTCGTCGGCTTGGTGCTCTCCGTCGTGATCGTCCTCGCCGGCCGGCCGGACTTCTTGCCCGGCCTCTGGTGCCTGATCCTCGGTCATTCATTTTTTGCCCTGGGTGGCCTGGCCTTCCGACCCATGCGCACGGCGGGACTACTCTTCCAGTTGGGCGGCGTCGCCAGCTTCCTCCCCGGAGTGCCGCCCCTGATGGCTTTCGCGATCAGCTCGGCCGTGGCTTGTGGGTGGCTGGGGTGGGGAGTGGCCCGGCGCTAGACCGAGAACGTTCGGGACTGGCTGACGCGGTCGGCCAGGGAACGCCGACCGCCGAAAGAAAACAGGAGCGGCAGGCCCAGCAGGGCGAAGGTGAGCAGGCTGCCCGCCCAGCGCCGAGCGGTCTCGCCGAAGTTGAGCCCGCCGCCATCCTCGGCACGGGCGACGAGGTGCGCCCAGCGCATGCCCGGAGTCCGCCCCCAGAAGGCCAGCGGGATGGCGTAGTAGAGGAACGAAAAGACGAGCACGAAGGCGACCAGGGCCGGAATGTCTCCCAACTGCAGCTCAACCCCCAGCGCGCGCAGGCCGAACAGCAGACCGAGCACGAGCAGCAGGTGGACGGCGAAGTCGGCCAACCCGGCGACCAAGCGAGCACCCACCGTGGCCTGAAAGAAGGCGGCGGGGGTCTCGACGGGTGGCGGAGCCGCCGCCTTGGGCGGGCCGAGTGGACGCGGAAACTCACGAGGGGAGCGCGACGGCGTGGGGGCAGCGGCAGGTTCGGCCGGCGTCCTGAACAGCGGCAGCTCGGGCTCCGCGGGAGCGTCCCACTCGTCGCGCGGGCGCGGCGCGGCGCGCTCCCGGCGGCTCGGCGTCTCCTCCTCGCGGCCTTCCCCGAGGGGCAGGTCGAAGAGCGAAAGCTCGTCGTCGGGGGCGCGTCGGCTCATGCGGGTCAGCGCTGGGGCACGTACTTGACGAAGGTGCGATAGAGCAGATCGGTCTTCCGGCCGTTGTAGGACTCGGCAAACCGCCGCAAGCGTTGGATTTCAGCGTCGCCGCCAGCGAGTTCGAGAGCTTGGTCGAACTGCGTGAGGGCTTTGCGCGGGTCGCTCTGCTGCAGGGCTTTGACGCCGAGGTTGTGATAGCTGTCGACCAGCATCCGCTGGATGTCGCGGTTGTCGGGATCGACCTCGCGCTTCCGCCAGAGCCGGGGCAGCAACAGGTCGTACTCCCGATCGCGGAAGAGCAGAATCTCCTCCTTGAGGGGCCGAAGAGCCACATCGACCTGTTCTCGGCGCGCCTGTTCCTCGGGCGTCAGCGGACCGACCTTGCTGGCACGCTCGTAGAGCAACGCGGCGAGCAGACGCTCGCCGTTGCCTTCTGCGGAATGGGCCGCCTGGAGCCAGCGATCCTGCTGCTGCTCGACCGCGGCTCCGGCCTCGGCAGCGGCTCTCTCTTCGGCGGCCTTCTCCCAGGTGGCGATCATCGACTGTGCCGTGGCGAACTTGGGGTGGTCCGGCCGGACGCGCTTCAAGTAGGCCAAGGCGTTTTCTTCCTTGCCCTCCTTGAACAGCCGCTCAGCTTGTTCGATGGGATCGACGGCTTCGGCCTTGACGACTTCCACCGCCTCGTCGGTCGAGTTCGGGAAGATCTTCGACCAATTACGCGCAAGCAGCCAGCCGGCAGCGAGCACGAGCAAGAAGACGGCGCCGCCGATGAGCGCAAACGTGCGTTTGGGCGTCTCCTTCTTGACCGCCACCATGCGGAAGTTCTCGAGACTTGCCCCCTTCTTGCCGTCGGCCGAGCTGGCGGAGCCGCTGCCCGCACCGGGCGGCGGGGGCACCAGGATCTCCTCGCGCAGATCGGCCGCCGCAGTCCCACCCAAACTCGCCAGAGCGTCCAGACCGCCCGCCGAGTCGCCGAGACCGAGATCCAGGGGGCTCAGGTTCGCGCTCGAGCCGTGTTCGAGCCGTTCGAGGGCCTCTCGGGCCGCCAAGTGACCGGGTTGCAGCGTGAGGACCCGTTGGAAGCGCGATCGTGCCTCGTCGAGGTTGCCACGCTCGAACTCCGCCAGGCCCTCGTGGAGGATCTCTTCGACCTGACGATCTTTCTCCGCCTTCTGGCGGCGCGCCCCTTCGATGCGTTGAGCCGCTTCGGCGTGATCGACATCGATCAGAAAGATCCGCGACCAGGCGTCGATGGCGGCCTGGAGGTCTCCCCGGGCCAGGGCGCCGTCTCCTTCCTCCAACAGCGCCGTGATCCGTTCGTCCGTCGGCGCCGGGTTTCCCAGCTCGAAGCTCGGGGGCGGCGTGAACGTCGGTGCCGGGGCGGCAAAGCTCGGGATGTCGGCCGGCAGAGGAGGCGCGGGGGCGGCGAAGGACGGCAGGTCCATCGGCGGCGCCGGGGCTGCCACCGGGGCGGGCGGCGCCCAGGGAGAGGGGTCACCGAACGACGGCACGGCGCCCAGCTCCGGCAAGGAATCGAAGGAAGGGAAGTCGAGGCTCGGCGGCCCTGCCGGAGCCGGCGGTGTGAAGGCCGCCGGCGAGTCGGGCGGAATCAAGGGGGCGAACGGCTCGTCCGCCGCGGGAGGTTCCGCCGCTAGGGCAGGGAGCGGTTCGGCCTCGGCGACTTCGAGATTCCACTCGTCTTCGGGGATCTCGAGCTCGTAGTCCTCGACCGGTTCCGGCTCCCCCGCCAGAGCCAAGTCCGGCAACTCGCGGTCCATGATCGGCACTGCGGCTCCAGCCTGCTGCAACAACTCGGCGATCCGCGGGTGGGTGGGATCGAGGGCGCGGGCCTTTTCGAGGATGGCGTACACCTCTTGACCGGAACCCGTCTCCAGGGCCTTTTGGGCCGAATCGAGGTAGGTCTGGACGTAGGGCTGGGCCTCGAAGCGGTCTTGAGCACGCGCCGCGATCTCTCGCACACCGGGCTGTTCGAGCAGCGCCGGTGTGGTCTGGAGGCGCGAGAGAATGGCGGTGAACTCCCGCTCGGCGAAGAGACGCTCCAGCTCCTGGGCCACCGGCGGGCCCGGCGGCGGGCCGAGCGGAGGAATTTGCATCTGCATCGTCGCGAAGCTGGTCGGGATTCCGGCCGGCGGAGTCGGCAGCTGACCGCCGCGCAGATCCTCCACGTAGACCGTGCCGTCCCCGGCGGCGAGGCGGTCTCGCAGCACACCCGCGGCACCGAAGGCCGGGTCGAGCTGGAGAATGAACTCGCAACCGAGGGAGGCCTCCTGGCGACGTCCCGCGGCAGCAAGGTCAAGGCTCTGATTGAAAGTCCCCAGAATGCGGCGCTGCACTTCGGCCGAAAGGGACGGATTTCCCGGATAACTCATGGCTGCCTTGTCTCTACCCGTCGGGTCGGTGGGGTCGCCGTCGAAGCCGGTATCCTAGCATCCGCGACCGAGAGGCCAAGGGCGCGGCCCACTCCGGCGGTCTACTCCGGGAGCCCGGGGTACTTGCGGAATTCCGGTGCACGGTGTTCGA
>JANRLG010000115.1:0-2732 GCA_033762835.1 Thermoanaerobaculia bacterium | reverse complement strand
TTGTCCCGCCGAAAATCCCATGCTGTTATCCCAAGTGTGCTGGGCACTGTGACGCGATTGTGACGCGGGGGTAGGTTGGTTAGGCCGGGGTCTGGCGTTCGAACGCTCGCCAGATCATGTGGCAATCTGCCGGCCAACTTCGAAGTTGCCGACAAACCAAGCAGGATCAATAATGGCGCATGCTTCTTGACCTGACGCAGTTGCGAACAATGCATCCGAGGCTGCCGGCCGAGTTGGCGGCGCTTCTACTTCATCGGGCCGCTCTAGCTTTGCAGAGGGCGAAGCACTCGCTGCCGGCGCCACTGTTGTTGGAGATTGAGTGGGAGCCGTTCTCCGCGAGCCTCTCGTGGACCTGGACGAACCTAGAGCATCTTCAGCAACACTCGACGAACAGAATTATCGAGGATGCGGCTGAGGCAATTGCCTTGGCCATCTTGCATCAGTCGCAGGGATGGCGAGTGCTTCGGCGAATGGATGAGGAGCACGCTGATTGGTTGCTCGGGAATGGCCGATCGACCCTAGCACTTGAGGTTAGTGGGGTGGCCCGCGGCTCTATTAACCAGCGAGTCGCCGAGAAGATGCAACAAGTCATGAATGCCGAAGACGCAGACCAGCGGCAAGTGTGCGTCGTGGGATTCAACCAACTTCAGGCCGTGGTTCGCTCGCCTGAGGAATAAACGATGGAAGTCGACGCACTTCATACCCTGGTCTCGGCCGCGATTTGGCGGGCGCAAGAACTAGAGGCCCGCGGGGCTCCTGCAGCGGATGCATGGACCGAGGTGTCTGCCTTCGAAGAGCAACTCGCCCGGGTTCTTCCGTTGGATTCAGCCGAAGGCAGGGTTGCCCGCCGGGGTGCGGTGCGCTCGGCGCTCAAGGCAGGAGACGGGGCTCGTGCCTCCGCGTTGGCGGCTCGGTTCCTCGACGAAGCGGCTGGCGATGAGGCGATGACCGCCGGACTCCAGAAGATTCTCAGGAGTCGACAACTCTCGAACCCGTATCACTTAAGTGAACTGTCCCAACAGCCGCCCCCCCCAGAGATTACAGTGCCGGCTATGTGGGCAACAGGACGGTCTGAAAGAAGCTCGCTTTCAATTCCCTCTATCCCCAAGCTCGCTGCCCTTGCTGGCCAACACATGTTCGGCGAGTGGACACCCGCCTTCCTCAGCCTTGAGCGTGAGCAGCTCGAGCTGGACCGAGCTCCCCGAGGCGGGTTCGATCCTCTGGACTTGGCTCAAGCGGGCTGGGCGATCGTGTTCGCAGCTGGGACGACGAAGGAGGTGCGGCAGGCGTTAGAACCGCTGGTTGCTTGGCGGAGGATGCAGGCAACAAAGGCAGGCGTGAGGCGATTCGCAGAGTTCGAGTACCGCCCGGGCGATTCGAGTGTGAGCTTCGTGGCGGAGTACAGGACAGATCCTGATGCCTTTGACCCGGCCGACGGGGCTCACTACCTGCTGCTGGTGGGAAGTCCCGAACAGATACCCTTCGAGGTCCAATACAATTTGGACATTAGCTACGCTGTCGGACGGCTAGATTTCGAGCGGGTGGAGGACTACGCGAAATATGCCCAGGCGGTCGTGGCGCGAGAAAGCTCTGCGGTTGCGCACGAGTCGGAACGCCAAGGGAAATGGGGTGTATTCGCGCCGAGCTACGACGAAGTAACGAAGCGGATTCACGACGATCTGGTAGTGCCGCTCCTGAGGCGATTCGATAGACGGCCCGTGCGGGGCTGGCAGCGCCTGGAAACGCTTGGCGAGTCCGCCTCGGTTTCGCGGATCAGCGAAGCCCTGAAGACGGCTGACTTCTTGCTCATGGGGTGTCACGGCTGGGGACTCGATCCGGCCGATCCACAGCAACGTAAGTTCATGGGGGCACTGCTCGACTACGACGGGCAAGCGTTTTCAGCTGCGGATATCGATCCGGAAGTAGACCTCGGCGGACTTGTCCCGTTCTTGTTTGCCAGCTCTTCCGGCGACTCGCCGCAGTTCGACGAGTCGGAAGAGCGCGTCGACAAGAAACTCCCAGCACCCAATGCCGTTACGGCCCGCCTGGCACAGAGGCTACTGTTGCAGGGAGCTGGGGCGGTACTCGCTGGGGTGGGGCGTGCCTGGACGGAGCCTTATAGCGACCAGCGCAAGCGAATCCAGATCGACGCGTTCGAGGACTCCATCCGCAGGATTCTGCGGGGCTATCCGGTGGGTTTCGCCGCCGAAGTTTTCAATCACCGCTATGTCAGCCTAGTTGCCAGTCTCGCTGTCTTGCTGGAGCTTGAGCAGCGGAGTGACCGGAGAGTGGATCGCGACTTCGCCGATTTGTCCTGCGAACTCCAGGATGCTCGCAGTTTTGTGGTTCTGGGTGATCCGGCCGTTCGCTTGCCAGTTGTGGTAGAGGCTGATGCCACGAAACCTCGAGCAGGAAGTGGCTCATGACTTCGAGTCCGAGGTACCTGATTCTGGTAAGTAACCGCAAGAACGAGCAGGGGCGCCTGCGCTACTCTCCTTGACCACCTCTCTTAGCTTGCCCGGAGAACGTGACACGGCGCTCGCTATCTCTAAGCCTCCAGCGATATTGCGCGAACGCCTTAAGCTCTCGACTCGCAGGCAGAATGCTGAAAATCGAGGATTCACCCCCGTCTGAGCCCAAAGGGCGAAAAGGCCGAGCGCCTAGGCCTGGCCCGCGCGGAGCGCGGGTCAGACCTAGGCATTGCTCGCTGTCCTGAGCCCGGTCGGTTCTCT
>JANRLG010000114.1:0-29156 GCA_033762835.1 Thermoanaerobaculia bacterium | reverse complement strand
CATTCACTCTGCGGCTTTTAGGTGCCTTTTCCGGGTATTTTTTGAGCCGCCTATCAACCCCCTCAATGGCGGAAGGCGAAAAAATCATTCCGATAAACATCGAAGACGAGATGCGGGGCGCCTACATCGACTACTCGATGTCGGTCATCATCTCCCGGGCCCTGCCCGACGTGCGCGACGGCCTGAAGCCCGTGCACCGGCGCGTGCTGTACGGCATGTGGGAGTCCGGCAACCGCTCGGACAAGCCGTACAAAAAGTCGGCCCGCATCGTCGGTGACGTCATGGGTAAGTACCACCCCCACGGCGACGCCGCGATCTACGACACCGTTGTGCGCATGGCCCAGAGCTTCGCCATGCGTTACCCCTTGGTCGATGGTCAGGGCAACTTCGGCTCGATCGACGGCGACAACCCGGCGGCCATGCGCTACACCGAGGTGCGGCTCACCAAGCTCGCCGAGGAGATGATCCGCGAGGACATCGACAAGGAAACCGTCGACTGGGGCCCGAACTACGACGGCTCCGAGGTCGAGCCCTTGGTGCTACCGGCGCGGGTGCCGAATCTGCTCGTCAACGGCGCCGCCGGCATCGCCGTCGGTATGGCGACGAACATTCCGCCCCATAACCTGGGCGAAGTCGTTGACGCCTTGATGATGCTCATCGAGAAACCCGACGTTTCGATCCGCGAGCTCATGGGCGTGCTGCCCGGGCCCGACTTCCCGACGGCCGGCTTCATCCATGGCCTCGACGGCATCCGCTCGGCCTACGAAACCGGCCGTGGCATCATCCAGGTCCGCGCCAAGGCGGAGATCGAAACCCGCGGCGAACGCGAGTCCATCGTCATCACGGAGATCCCTTACCAGGTCAACAAGTTGCGGGTCATCGAGCGGATCGCCGAGCTGATCCGCGACAAGAAGCTCGAGGGCGTCTCCGACCTGCGCGACGAAAGCGATCGCGACGGCATCCGCATCGTGCTCGAGGTCAAGCGCGGCGAGATGGCCGAGATTCTCCTGAACGCGCTCTACAAGCAGACCCAGCTGCAGACCACCTTCGGCATCATCCTGCTGGCGATCGTCGACAACCAGCCTAAGGTGATGACCCTGAAGGAGCTGCTGCGGCACTTCCTGAACCATCGCAAGACGGTCATCATCCGGCGCACGCGTTACGACCTGCGCAAGGCCGAGGAGCGCGCCCACATCTTGGAGGGCCTGCTGAAGGCCCTCGACCTGCTCGATGAGGTCATCGCCACCATCCGCGCCAGCCAGACCCCGGGCGAAGCCAAGGAGAACCTGGTCTCTCGCTTCGCTTTCACCGAGGTCCAGGCTCAGGCCATCCTCGACATGCGCCTGCAGCGCCTGACCGGACTTGAACGCGAGAAGCTCCAAGAGGAGTACCGCGAGGTGGCCATGCTGATCGAGCGCCTGCGCGCCATTCTCGGCTCGGACGCGCTCGTGCTCGAAGAAATCCGCCGCGAGCTCGCCGAGCTGCGCGCCGCCTACGGCGAAGGCCGGCGGACGCAGATCATCCCCGAGGCCGCGGACATTTCGATCGAGGATCTGATCGCCGACGAGCCCATGGTCATCACGGTGACCAAGAGCGGCTATGTCAAGCGCTCGCCGTTGACTCTCTACCGCGCCCAGCACCGCGGTGGCAAGGGCCGCACGGGCATGGCCACGAAAGACGACGACTACGTCGAACACCTCTACGTCGCCACGGCGCACAGCTACATCCTGGTCTTCACCGAGAGCGGGCGCATTCACTGGCTGAAGGTCCACGCCATCCCGGAGCTGGGTCCGAACGCCAAGGGCAAGGCCATCGTCAACCTGCTCGAGCTCGAGAAGGACGAGAAACTCGCCACCACGGTCGCCGTTCGCGACTTCCCCGAGGATCGTTACCTGGTCTTCGCCACCGAGCGCGGCATCGTCAAGAAGACCGCGCTGTCCGCCTACTCGAACCCGCGCGTCGGCGGCATCATCGGCATTTCGATCGACGAGGGGGACCGTCTGCTGAACGTCCGGGTGACGGACGGCCAGCGCCAGATTCTCCTCGCCACCGCCGATGGCTACTCGGTCCGCTTCGAGGAGGACGAAGTCCGCTCGATGGGCCGCTCGGCTTACGGCGTCAAGGGCATCACCCTGCGGGAGGGGGACCGGGTCGTCTCGATGGAGGTGTTCGAGAGCGACGGCGACGTCTTCACCGTCGCCGCCCGCGGCTACGGCAAACGCACCGCCCTCGAGGAATACCGCGTCCAGAGCCGCGGCGGCCTCGGCATCATCAACCTGAAGGTGTCCGAAAAAACCGGCGAGGTGGTGGGCGTCAAGCAGGTGGTGGCCGGAGACGAGCTGCTCCTGATCACCCAGGACGGCATGATCATCCGCTTCCCGGTCGACACCGTGCGCACGATCGGGCGCTCGACCCAGGGCGTCAAGCTCATGGACCTCGAAACCAGCGACCGTCTGATGGGCGTCGCGAAGGTGGAAGAGGACGAGAACGCCGCGGTCGAAGCGACGGTTGAAGAAACAGAGGACGGCGAGACGCCGCCCGCCGAACCGGAAGTCGTCAACTAAGAAACCTGCTACCGCGGAGACCCGATATGCGTTTCTTCCTCGATACCGCCGAGATCGCCGAGATCGAACGAGGCCTCGAATGGGGCATGGTCGACGGCGTGACGACCAATCCGAGCCTGATCGCTAAGGCCGGTAAACCCTATTTGCCGACGGTCAAGGCGATCGCCGAGTTGGTCTCGGGGCCGGTTTCGGGCGAGGTGCTGGCGACCGACTACGCCGGCATGATCGACCAGGGCCACCGCTTGGCGGACTTGGCCTCGAACGTCGTCGTCAAGATTCCCTTGACGCCGGTCGGTCTGCGCGTCGTCGCGGAGTTGGCGGAAGAAGACATCCGCTCGAACGTTACCCTCTGCTTCTCTTCCGCCCAGGCCCTCCTGGCGGCCAAGGCGGGCGCGGGCTACATCTCGCCGTTCGTGGGCCGGCTCGACGATGTCGGTCAAAACGGCATGGCGCTCATCGAAGAGATCGTCCGGATCTATGACAACTTCGAGTTCGACACCGAGGTGCTGGTAGCCTCCGTTCGCCACCCGATGCACGTCGTCCAGGCCGCGACGATCGGCGCCGATGTCGTCACCCTGCCCTTCAAGACCCTCGAGCAGCTCTACCAACACCCCCTGACGGACCTCGGGCTCGAGAAGTTCCTCGCCGACTGGGCGAAGACCGGCAAGAGCTTCGACGACTAGGCCGTTGCGTTTCGCGGAAAACGGCGCTCCGTCCGAGCCGAGCGGCCTTCGGCTCTTGCCTGTGGCGTTCTCGCTCTACCTCGTCCTCGCGCTCGCGGGAGCGATCTGGATGGGGTTGCGCGATGGCCACACCCGGCTCGATCGTTACCTGCGCCTCGATCAGCTGCCCCTCGATTTGCTCTGGGGCGTTGCCACCGGGGGCTTCCTCGTCGGCCTGTGGTGGTTGGGGGGGCGCCTGCTTCCCGAGGTCCGCGAGCTCGAAACCACACTCGGGTCGATTCTCTCGGACCTCGGTCCTGCGGACGCCTATGCCCTCGCGTTGGTTTCGGGCTTCGCGGAAGAGACCTTCTTTCGCGGTGGCCTCCAGGGCGCCTTCACGAAACCGGGAATGGGCCTGCTGGTCAGCGCGCTCGCCTTCGCAGCGCTGCACAACGGGCCCGGGCGCGCCTTCCGGCTGTGGACGCTCTACGCCCTCCTCGCGGGGGTGCTGTGTGGCGGGCTGGTGCTCTTCCGCGGCACGCTGCTTCCGGCCATCGTCGCTCACGTGCTCGTCAACACCCTGAATCTGCAGCGTTTAGTGCGCAATCGTCCGCAGCAGCCGGGAGCCGACTGACGGCGATCCCCCCGCCCGCCGCTACAATGCCCCCGTGGCCTGGTACAAAGAATGGTTCGGCGAGGACTACCTCGACCTCTACGCCCATCGCGACAGCGCCGAGGCGGAGCTGCATTCCGACTTCGTCGAGGCCGAACTGTTCTCCGGCGAAGCGCCCGGGGCCATCCTTGATCTCGCTTGCGGTGGTGGGCGCCACACTGCCGTGTTGCGCCGCCGCGGTTACCGCGTCTTCGGCGTCGACCTCTCCTTCGTGCTGCTCGCGCAGAGCCCGGGTCTGCCGCGGGTGGCGGGGGACATGCGGCGGTTGCCCTTCGCCTCGGGTTGCTTCGACGGCGTGCTCAACTTCTTCACCTCCTTCGGCTACTTCGAAACCGAGCGGGAGAATTTTCTCGTCCTGGAAGAGGTTGTCCGGGTGCTGGCCCCCGGCGGCCGCTTCCTTTTGGACCTGATGAACCCCGAGCCCGTGCTCGCGAACCTGCAACCGCGGCAAGTGGTCGAAGCCGAAGGCCGGCGCATCGAGATCGAACGCTGGTACGACGACACCGCCAAGCGGATCAACAAGCGGATCCGCATTCGGCCGACTCACGGCCCGGAACGGAGCTTCCTCGAAAGCGTTCGGGCCTACCGCGAAGACGAAGTCACCACCGGCCTCGAGTGGGCCGGCCTCGAAGTCACCCGCCGCTTCGGCAGCTTTTCGGGAGATCCTTACCGTCGTGACAGCGATCGCCTCATCCTCGTCGGTCACAAGCCCCGCTGACGGCCCGCCCCTCACCCTCGACCTCACCGCCGCGGGCCTGCTACCCGCGCTGCCGCGGGCGTTTCTCGCCGGCCGCGACCTCGATCTCCTGTCGCCTCTGCACTTCCTGGCACCGGGCAATTTCGCCCTGCCCCCGGCCCCGGTCGTCGATCGCCGCGAGCTGGCCCAGGGCCTTGCCGTGGCCAACGCCGCCTATGGGCATCCCACGGCCGCCCGTCTCGCAGCCAAGCTGGCAGACCCCGCGACCCGCGTGGTCGTCACCGGCCAGCAGCCAGGGCTGTTCGGCGGGCCGCTCCTGGCCCTGGTCAAAATGGCCGCCGCCCAACGCTGGGCCGAAGAGCTCGAACGGCGCGGTGAACCCGCCGTCGCAGTGTTCTGGGTAGCGACCGAGGATCACGACTGGGACGAATCGAGTTGGGCCGGTTTCCCCGGTAGCGCGGGACTGGTGCGAGCCCAGCTCGGCCCGGACCCGGACCCGTTGCTGCCGCTCGGTATGCGCACCTTGGGCGCGGGCATCGCTGCCGCCTTTGCCGCCTGGGCCGAGGCCGTGCCGGGTGCCGAGGCCGAGGCCTGGCGGGCCGAGGTTGCCCGCGCCTACCGGCCCGAGGCGCGCTTCGGTGAGGCGTTCAGTCGCTTGGCGGTGGCCCTCCTCGGCGAGCGCACGCCGCTGCTCCTCGACGCCTTGCTGCCCGCCGTCAAAGTCGCTGAACGGCCGCACCTGCGGCGCTTGATCGAAGCCCGGGCCGAACTCGAAGCCGCCCAGGTCACGGCGGACGCGGCGGTCGCAGCCCGCGGTTATGCCCATCAAGTCACCCCGCAGCCGGGAACGAGCCCGCTCTTCCTACTGCGCCGCGGCCAACGGCGGCGCATCGCCTGGACACCGGACGGTGCGGGTTACACCCTGCGCGGCGGTGACGGCGAAGTGCGCCCGGTCGCCGAGCTGCTCGAGACGATCGCAGAAAATCCCTCGGCGGTGAGCCCGGGCGTGCTGGCTCGGCCGGCGATCCAGGACGCCATCCTGGGTACCAGCCTGTTCGTGCTGGGTCCGGGGGAAATGTCCTACCTGCCGCAGGCGGCTGCGGCCTACCGGACGCTCGGCCTGGCGGCTCCGGCGGTCGCGCTGCGTCCGCAGGTGGCGGTGTTCGATCCGCGGGAGCGGCGCTTCTTCGACGAGCTCGGCCTGCCGCTCGCCGCGCTTCTCGGACCCAGCGACGACCTCTCTGCCCACCTCGCGAACGCCGAGGACCTCGCGCCAGTGACGAGCGCCCGCGCCACCGTGGCCACGGCCCTCGAGCACCTTTCGACCGCGGCTCTCGCGCTCGATCCGAGCCTCGATCGGCCGTTCGAGAAGACTCGCGAGAACGTCCTGCGCGCGCTCGACACCTTCGCCGAGAAAGTCACCGCCGCCGCCGCCCGGCGCGACGAAGTCCGCACCCGGCGCGCCGAACGTCTGCGGGCCGCCGGACGCCCGGGCGGAGCGCTCCAGGAGCGCACGGTCTCGGCGGCCCACTTCACCGCCCGCTACGGCTCCCGATTCGCCGCTGCGCTTTTTGAACAACTCGCCCTCGACGGGCGTTTTCTCCAGGTGATCGAACCATGACCGTCGACGTCTTAGCCTTCGGCGCCCACCCGGACGATGTCGAGCTCGGCTGCGGCGCGACCTTGGCCGTTCTCGCCGCGGCAGGCCTCCGCACCGGCATCGTGCACCTGACGAGCGGCGAAGCGGGTACCCGTGGCAGCGCCGAGGAGCGCCGCGACGAGGCCCGGCACGCCGCCGAGATTCTGGGCGTTTCCGAGCTGCGTTTCCTCGACTGCGGCGACGGTGCGTTGCGCACGGGCGTTGCGGAGGAGGACGCGGTCATCGCCATTCTGCGGGAGTTGAGGCCCGAGGTCGTGTTGAGTCCGACTCCCGCCGATCGCCACCCCGACCACGGTCGCGCCCATCGGCTGGTGGCCGATGCCGCGTTCTACGCCGGACTGCGCGGCCGGGCAACCGGCACGACCAGCCCGGTCCATCGTCCCGGCGCGGTGTACTCCTACATGCAGCACGACGAGTTCCGGCCGAGCTTCGTTCTCGATGTCACGGCCGGCTGGGAGAAGAAACTTGCCGCGCTCGATGCCTACGGCAGTCAGATTCACCGTCCCGGCCGCGCCGACGAGCGCACCGAACCCCCGACCAAGACGGCCAGCGTGGACTTCCGCGCCGCCATGGAAGGTCGTGCTCGGCACTACGGCAACCTCGCGGGCGCAACGTTCGGCGAACCCTTCTGGGCCCCCGGGCCGCTGCCGGCGGGGCGCCCTGAGGCCTTGCTCACCTTCGTTCCTGGAGGCGTCCGGTGAAGATCGGCATCAGTTGTTATCCCACCTACGGAGGTTCGGGCATCGTCGCCACCGAGCTCGCCATGGCGCTGGCAGCGCTCGGGGACGAAGTCCACGTCATCAGCTACGCCCTGCCGTCGCGCTTGTCGCTGGCCTCACCGCGGGTCTACTTCCACGAAGTGGTGACGCCGAACTATCCGCTCTTCGAGTACCCGCCGTACTCGCTGGCGCTGGCGACCAAAATCGTGGAAGTCGCGCGCCACGAACGGCTCGACCTCATCCACGTCCACTATGCCGTGCCGAACGCGGTTTCGGCCGTGCTCGCGCGGCAAATCATCGCCCCCCAGCCGCTGCCGGTCGTGACCACACTCCACGGCACGGACATCACACTCATCGGCGCCGACCCGAACTACCTCGAGACGACGCGTTACGGCATCGTCGAAAGTGACGGTGTCACGGCGGTTTCCGGCTGGCTCGCGAGCCAAACCCGCGACCTGTTGGCGGCGGATCACGCAGCCAAGGCGATCGAGGTGGTCCCCAACTTCATCGATCCCAGCCGCTACGAAGCGCTGCGCGGCAGCCCGGGCGCCCGCCGCTGGGCGAAACCCGGGGAAAAGCTGATCGTTCACATCTCGAACTTCCGGCCGGTCAAGCGGGTGCTCGACGTGCTCGAGATCTTCCGCCGCGTGCGCGCCGAGCTTCCCGCCCGCCTGCTCCTGGTGGGCGATGGTCCGGAGCGCGGCAAACTCGATCGCGCCTGCCGCGAGGCCGGGTTGTGCGATGACATCACCTTCCTCGGCAGTCTGCCGCTGATCGAAGAGGTCTTGGTCGGAGCTGATTTGTTCTTGCTGCCATCGGAACACGAGTCCTTCGGTCTCTCCGCCCTCGAGGCCATGGCCTGCGAAGTGCCGGTCATCGCGAGCGCCGCGGGGGGCCTACCGGAAGTGGTGGTCGACGGTGAAACCGGCTTCCTGCGCCCGGTCGGTGACGTCGACGCCATGGCCGCCGCGGCTCTCGAGCTGCTCGCGAACCCCGCCCGCCTCCGCGAGTTCGGTGCCGCCGGGCGAAAGCGCGCGATCACGGTCTTCGATCAGGATCGGGTCGTCGGTCAGTACCGCGACCTCTACAACCAGGTCGTCGGTCGCGGAGCACGCTGAGGTCGTGGCGGCCTATCGGGCCCCCGTCGCCCGTGCCGAGGCCGAGATCCGGGAGAAGGGGTCGGTGTTTCTGGCTCGGCTGGCCCCGGCCGGCAGGGAAGAGGACGCCCGCGCCTTTCTCGCCGAGGTGAGTCGCGAGCACCCCGACGCCACCCACCATTGTTGGGCGTGGCGCCTTGGGCCGCAGCCCCACGAACGTTCGTCCGACGCCGGAGAACCCGGTGGCACCGCTGGTGTGCCGATGCTCCAGGTGCTGCGGGGTGCCGGCTTGGCGGACGTCGTGGTGGTCGTCGTGCGCTGGTACGGCGGCACGAACCTCGGCAAGGGCGGCCTCGCCCGGGCCTACGCGGGCGCCGTGCGCGCGGCGGTGGCAGACATTGCCACCGAGCAGCGCGTCCCGACGGTGAGTCTGACCCTCGAGGTGCCCTACGAGAAAATCGGCGCCGTCAAGCGCCTGATCCATCCCCCCAAGGTCGAACTGCGCAGTGAGTCCTACGGCGCCACGGCGCGGCTAGTGTTGACCGTTTGGGAGACGGAAGCGGCGACGCTCGAAGCCGCCTTGGGTGACCTCGCTCTCACCCCGGACGTGAGCCGGGAGTGAGAGCCCATCGCCTCACCGCTTGGCGAAACCAGTTACGATGTAGGTGCCCGAGCGCTGGTCCTTCTTGAGCTTCAGAATGCCCTTCCTCTCGGCGTCCTCGAGCAACTCGGAGAAGGACGTGTAGCCGAAGTAACCCTCGTTGAAGCTGGGCTTCTTCCGCTGCATGGTCTGCTTGATCATGGAGCCCCAGAGCACATCCTTGTTCTCGCGGATGAGCGCCTGGATGGCGTCGATCATGAGTCCGAAGACTTCGGCACTCTTGCTCGACAGCCCGGCCAAGTCGGGGCCGGCCTGCTGATCGCGCCAGATGTCCTCGTAGTAGATGAACTCGTCGCAGTTGTCGATCAACAGGTTCGAGGTCGAATTCTTGACCCCGATGCCGATGACGTGTTTGTCGTTCTCTTTGAGCTTCGACACCAGCGGGGTGAAGTCGCTGTCGCCGGACACGATGACGAAAGTGTCGAGGTGGTCCTTGGCGTAGCAGACGTCCATGGCATCGACGACCATCTTGATGTCGGCGCTGTTCTTGCCCGAGTAGTACTTCTGCGGGATGTCCAGCAGCTCGATGCCCGCCTCGTGGAAGGGCCGCTTGTAGTCCGAGTAGCGCTCCCAGTCGGCATAGGCCTTCTTGACGATGATCTTGCCCTTCTCGAGCAGGCGCTCGAGGATCAGGTTGATGTCGAACTTCTTGATCTCCGAGTCGCGGACCCCGAGAGCGACGTTCTCGAGGTCGCAGAACATGGCGATCTTGCGCTCCTCGGTGACCCGCGCCGGGGGCGGGGCGAAAGTCGGTACGGTGAAGACCATCTCACGCATGGCGGAGATTTCATCGGTAGTGATCGAGTGGGCGGTGCCGCCGGTGCCCGGCCCACCGCGGCGCTCGACTTTGCCCTCCGGCCGCGCTGCCGGTCGTTCCGACCTCCGCGCCCGCGGCTCGTCCGTCTCGAGCGAAGCCACAGTCGGCGCAGCGCTCGGGTCGGCCGCGGGCTCGGCGGCCGCACGGTCGTCCGAGCCGCCACGGCCGGAGCGCCGACCCCGGCGGCCCCGCGAGCGCCCCGGGCGTGGCTCGCCGCCAGCCACGGCCTCCGCGAGGGCGGGTTCGTCTGCGCCCGTCACGGACTCCTCTTCGCTTTCTTCCTCGGGTTCCGCCAGCACGAAGACGGGCTCGGGCGCGAGCTCAACGAGCGGCGCCGGCCTTTCGTAAGGCACCGCCGGCTCCTCGACGGGGGCGATCTCCGGCTCGAAGATCGCACCGAGCTCGAACCGCGGCGGCAGGGGCGCCGGCGGCTCCGGCTCGATGGCTGCCAGCTTCTCCACTTTCGCGGGCGGAGGCTCCGGGGCTTCCGGCGCGGCGCTCGGGTCGACCAGATACCAGGGTCTCGGGGTACGCGAGGGAGGTTGCGGCGGCGGCGGCTCCGGTTCCGGAGCCACGGTTTCGAGCTCGGCAGGCGGCGGCACGACCGGCGGCGGCATGACGGGTGGCGGGGCGACCTGCGCGGGCGGCGGCTCGGCGGGAGGGCGCTCGGGCCTCGCGGGGCTGGCCGCGGCCGGGACATCGGTCGGTTCTTGATGCTCACTCTCGGCCGTCGGCCGCAACCACCAGGGGCTCACCGTAGAAGATCCTTTCTTGTTGTCGAGCGGGTGTCGCGGAACGCGTAGAAACCCGGCGGCAGAGTATAACGCAAGGCCCAACTCTCACGATATCAACGTTTTCCGACAGCCGCCGGCAAACCCCCGGTGAACACCGCGACGGCGGCGGCTCGTTGGTATACTCACGGCCATGATGTTCGGAAAGCAGCGGACGACCGCCCTCGGCGGTGGGAAGCGGTCCCAGCCTTGAGCTCGGCGCCCCTGAACTACCACTACATCGCCGTCGACGGCCCGATCGGCGTGGGCAAGACGACCTTGGTCGACTTGCTCGTCCAGCGCTTCGAGGGCGTCAAGATCCTCGAAGACGTCGGCAACCCGTTCCTTGCCGACTTCTACAAGGACAAGGCGGTCGCCTTCCAGACCGAGTTGTACTTCCTCCTCACCCGCTTCAAGCAGATGCAGGACGCGTTTCAGCGCGACCTCTTCGACCGCCTGCTGGTGTCGGACTACACCTTCCAGAAGAACCGGATCTTCGCCTACCTAAACCTCACGGACTCCGAGCTGCCGCTGTTCGACAAGCTCTACGCCCTGCTCGAGCCGCAGGTACCGGTGCCGGATCTGGTCATCTACCTGGTGGCCGATCTCGACACCTGCATGGGCCGGATCAAGAAGCGGGCGCGCAGCTTCGAGCGCGAGCTGAGCCAGGACTACGAGGCCGAGCTGATCGACGCCTACAACCACTACTACCACTACTACGACCGCTCGCCGCTCCTCGTGGTGGACACCCGCCACCTCAACTTTCCGCAGCGCCCTGAAGACCTCGACGAGCTGATCCACCGCCTCGAGCGGCCGATCAAGGGCACCGAGTACTTCGTGCCCCTGGGCAGTCAGAAGCGCTGAGCGGGCAGGGCGGAGAGCGCCGCCCGGAAGTGGTCGAGCGCGGCGGGGAGCTCCGCCTCGTTGCTCGGGTACAGCTCGACGAATTCCCGAAAGAGTTCACCCTCGACTCGTTCGGCGACTCCCCGGGCGATCATCCAACCATCCCAGTCATCGCTGACGCCGGACTTCCGCACGCGGGGGATGAGCCATTCCAGAGCGACTTCAGGCGCCCAGCGCTCGACGATCCTGAACAAGTGGAAATTGGGCACGGACAGCGGGCTGGCGACGAGCGCGCCGGTGAGGAGCCTCCGGTGCGCCTCGGTCAAATGAGCCGCGAGCAAGGAATCCGGGAAGCGCTCGGCGAGTTTTCCGCCCTCGCGGGTGAAGGCACGCAGGAGCGCGAGGCGATCCTCGGCGGTGTGGAGGAGCGAGCGGTCCTGGCTCTCCGCCTCCGAGCCGAGTCGATAAACGGCACTCCCGAGATCCATGATCGTGAACGGCCGCGTCAACGGGTCGAGGGCGGCTTCGACGAGGCGGTCGGCAAGCTCGGCGAGGCCCCCGGGTGCTTCGAGCTCGAGCTCGCGGACCTCGTCGACCCACCGCTCGAGCGCCCGGAGCTCGTCGTCCTCGAGCCGGCGAAGACTCTCGTCGTAGGACACATCCTGCCAAGTTCCAGGCTCGTCGCTCGGTTCGAGCAAAGCAAGCGCCCGGGCGCCGCGCGATAGCCCGTCCTCCGCGGCGGTCCGCAAGCCGACATGGGACAGCCGGATCACCTCGGCGCCCGGATCGCCAGCCAAGATCGACGTGACGTGGAGCTCGGTGACGAGCTCCACGTACTCGGAGTCGTCTTCGGGATCAACCGGAGTCGACTCGCCAACGATCCCCGCGACGACGAGCTGGGCGGATCGAACCTGGCTCCACAACGGCGCACCCGGCACCGCAATCGATCCGCCGGTGAAGATGACTCCCTCGCGCGCAGTCAGCTCGATGCCCCGGCGCTCGCTGGCGGTCAACTGGAGGTTGTAGACCTCGTCGACCGTCCAGTCCTCGCTGCCACCCGCGATCTCCCACAATCCACTGCTCAACCCGACGAATACGAACCGGCCATCGGCATCCGTGAAAGTGGCAACGGTGGCACGGTCGAGAGTATTCGTCGCCCGCAACTCGACATTCGCCACGGGTTCTCCCGCCTGGCTCGTCACGCGGCCGAAGAGCGACGCCGCGGGGTCCTCGGCGGGATCTCGCTGCGGCCGCGGGTCGGATTCAGGGTCCGCCGTCGTGGTGGCCGCGGGCGGACTCGCCGGCTGGGCGCCGAGGGGGGCACCGAGACCGCCGAGCAGGCCGGCAACGAGGGCCGCCGCCAGTCGTGACGGACGCTCGACGGCCTCGTTGGAGGACGGTACCCGCTCCTCGCGGGTGAGGAGTTGGCCGTCGGGTCGGCGCGTGAGGCGGCCGCAAACCTGCCCGCGACTGTGGCGCAGCAAGCGCTCGATCTCGCGCGGCGACAGCGCCGCGAAGTCGTGGACGGAGCGGTTGCAGCGCGCACAGTGGCGAGTCGCACCATCGCCGGCCATCGTTTCCCAGGGTTCGGGGCATGGCTCGGCGACGGTCAGGAGGTTCAGTCGCTCGCGGCGGTCGGTCATTTCGCGGCTCCTTTGAAATCGTTAGAACCGCGAGGCTGCAAGGTCGGTACCGTCGGCTCAGCGGCGAGGCTCGCTCGGTCTCTCGATCTCCGCCACTCGCAAGGTCACGATTTGCCGGATCAGCTCGGCCGGCAGCGGCTGGCCGAGCGGAAACCGCAGGGTCGCTTTGCCATGGCGAAAGGGCGCCAGCTCGGCCTCCAAGGTTTCCGCCACCGGGCTCTGAATCGGGTACAGACCGACGTGCTTCCGCCAGCCTGCCATGTAGACGACGTACTTCCCGCGCCAATCGAACCGCGGTATGCCGTAGCTGATGCGCTCCGCCACGCCGGGCGCGGTCGCGTGCACGAGGGCGCGGAGCTCGTCGAGCAGGCGCCGAGCTTCGGACGGGAAGTCGGCCAGGTAGGCGTCGATCGTGGTGGGAGCGGAGGCCATTTCTTAGAAGGGTACCGCATGTGGTCAGCGCGCCCCGCAACCCCTGGCATACACTACCCTCTTGCTCCGGGCCGGCGCCCGCAACCCGTCTTTTCGAGGACCCCAGCATGACCGATCCGCGCTTGCCGAACGTCGATCTAGATCCCCAGGAGACCCGGGAGTGGCTGGAAGCGCTCGATGCGGTCTTGGCCCACGACGGGGCCGACCGGGCGCGGTTTCTGGTCGCGAAGCTGGTGGAGCGGGCGGGCCGCAAGGGCGCCGACCTGTTGCCGGTGCCGCGCACCGACTATGTCAACTCGATTCCGCCGGAACGCGAGCCGCCCTACCCCGGGGACCGCGAACTCGAAAAGAAGCTCGAGGCCTACCTGCGGTGGAACGCGGTGGCCATGGTCGTCCGCGCCAATCTGCACAAGAAGGGCCTCGGCGGGCACCTCGGCAGCTACGCCTCGGTCTCGACGTTGTTCGAGGTCGGCTTGAACCACTTCTTCCGGGGGCCCCACGGCGAACACCGCGGGGATCTGGTCTTCTTCCAAGGTCATAGCTCTCCAGGCCTCTACGCCCGGGCGTTCCTCGAGGGCCGGCTCTCGGAAGCCGATCTCGACCAGTTCCGCCAGGAGGTCGAACACCCCGGCGTTTCGTCCTACCCGCATCCGTGGTTGATGCCCGACTTCTGGGCGCTGCCGACGGTCTCCATGGGCCTCGGGCCACTGTCGGCCATCTACCAGGCGCGGTTCCTCAAGTACCTCGAAGCACGCGGTTTGGTGGCGAAGGACGGCCGGCGGGTGTGGGCGTTCCTGGGCGACGGCGAGATGGACGAGCCCGAGTCGACCGGCGCCTTGACCGTGGCCGCCCGCGAGGGGCTCGACAACCTGACCTTCGTGGTCAACTGCAACCTCCAGCGCCTCGACGGGCCGGTGCGCGGCAACGGCAAGATCGTCCAGGAGCTCGAGGGTCTCTTCCGCGGCGCGGGCTGGAACGTGATCAAGCTGCTTTGGGGTTCGGGATGGGACGCGCTGCTGGCGCGCGACACCACCGGCGCCCTGCGGGAGAAGCTCAATGCCACCCTCGACGGCCAGTTCCAGCGCTACTACACCTCTACCGGGCGGGCGCTGATGCGGGCCGAGCTGTTCTCCGGCTCGCCGGCGCTCGAGGCGCTGGGCGCGAGTCTCTCGGACGCCGATCTCGGTGGTTTGCTCCGGGGCGGCCACGATGCCAAGAAGGTCCACGCCGCCTTCGCCGCGGCCGCGAGCCACCCGGGGCAGCCGACGGTGATCCTGGCGAAGACGGTCAAGGGGTTCGGCCTGGGGGATGCCGCCGAGGCCCTCAACATCGCCCACAACGTCAAGGAAATGAACGTCTCCGCCCTGGCCGCCTTCCGCGATCGTTTCCAGGTGCCCGTGTCCGACGCCGAGCTGTCGAACCTGCCGTTCCTGAAGCCGGCCGAAGACGCGCCCGAGCTCGTTTACCTGAAGGCGCGCCGGGCCGCTCTCGGTGGCCCGTTTCCGGCTCGGCGCCACGAGGCTCCGAAACTCGCGGCGCCCGGGCTCGAGGCTTTCAAGCTGGTCACCGACGGCACCCGCGAGGGCCAGTCGATGTCGACCACCATGGCCTTCGTGCGCCTGCTGACGGCGCTCCTGCGCGACAAGGAAGTCGGTCCCCGGGTGGTGCCGATCGTGGCCGACGAGGCCCGGACGTTCGGCATGGAAGGCTTGTTCAAGCCGTACAAGATCTACGCGGCGGAGGGGCAAAAGTACCGGCCCGTGGACGCCGACGAGATCATGCCCTACGTCGAGGCGGCGAACGGCCAGATCCTCCAGGAAGGCATCAGCGAGGGCGGCGCCTTCGCCTCCTGGACCGCGGCCGCCACCGCCTACGCCAACCACGGCGTGCCGATGTTGCCGTTCTTCATCTTCTATTCGATGTTCGGCATGCAGCGCATCGGAGACCTCGCCTGGGCCGCCGCGGACCAACGGGCCCGCGGCTTCCTGATCGGTGCCACCTCCGGTCGCACGACGCTGAACGGCGAGGGGCTTCAGCACGAGGACGGCCAGAGCCACACCCAGGCGGCGCTGATTCCGAACTGCCGCGCCTACGACCCGACCTTCGGTTACGAGCTGGCCGTCATCCTCCTGGACGGCGTGCGGCGCATGGTCGCCGAGCAAGAAGACGTCTTCTACTACGTGACCGTGATGAACGAAAACTACGAGCACGCCAGCTTGCCGGCGGGTGCCGAAGAAGGCATCCGGCGCGGGCTCTACCTGTTGCGCCCCGGAGCCGGCAAGAAGAAGCACCGCGTGCGGCTGCTCGGCTCGGGCGCAATCCTGCGCGAAGCGCTGGCCGCAGCGGAGATTCTCGAAGCGGACTTCGGCGTCGCCGCCGACGTCTACTCGGCCACGAGTTTCACCGAGCTCCACCGCGAGGGCATCGCCGCCGAACGCTGGAATCGCCTGCACCCGGCGGACAAGCCGCGTGGAACCTGGGTCGCCGAGTTGCTCGGTGACTCGAAGGCCCCGGTCGTCGCCGCCACGGATTACGTGCGGGCCTTCCCGGAGCAGATTCGACCGTGGGTGCCGGCGCGTTACGTCACCCTTGGCACCGACGGTTTCGGCCGCAGCGACACCCGCGAGGCCCTGCGCCGGTTCTTCGAGGTGGACCGCGCGCACATCGCCCACGCCGCCTTGAAAGCCCTGGCCGACGACGGCGCGTTACCCGCGTCCGAGGTCGCCAAAGCCCTCGGGAAACTCGGCCTCGACGCCGAGCGCCCCGCCCCCTGGACGGTTTGAGGAAGGAGCGCGACCATGGCCGAGCTGCTTCCCATCACCGTGCCGGACATCGGCAATTTCGACCAGGTCGACGTGCTCGAGGTGCTGGTCACCCCGGGCGCCACCGTCGCCGCGGACGACTCGATCCTCACCCTCGAAAGCGACAAAGCCACCATGGACGTGCCGACGCCGGTGGCAGGCATCGTGCGCGAGGTGAAGGTGAAGTCGGGCGACAAGGTGAAGGCGGGGGACTTGATTGCGTTGGTGGAGGGGGAGGCCGCAGACCTCACCCCCTCGGTCCCCCTCTCCCCACCGGGGACCTCACCCCCCGGCCCCCTCTCCCCACCGCCCTCGAACCCACCCCCGGGAGAGGGGGCGGCCCCCACCCAAGAAGGGCGGCCACTGGGGGCCGCCCCTACGGCGGCAGGCTCGCCAGGCATCTCCACCTCCCCCCTCACCGCATCGCGGCCGACCTCCGTGTCGGCCGATTCTGCGATGACGCCCTCTTTCTCCCCCTCTCCTGGGGGTGGGTTCGAGGGTGGTGAGGCGAGGGGGCCGGGGGGTGAGGCCTACGCCACCCCCGTCATCCGCCGGTACGCCCGCGAGCTCGGCGTCGATCTCTCCCGCGTTACCGGTACCGGGCGCAAGGGCCGCATCCAACGGGAGGACGTACAGGCGTTCGTGAAGGCAGCCCTGGAACGGCCGGCCGCGGCACCGGGCGGTGGCTTTTCGCTGCCCGCGGGGCCGCCGCCGATCGACTTCTCCCAGTTCGGGGACATCGAAACCCGGCCGCTGACCAAGATCCAGCGCTTGACCGGGCAAAACCTCCATCGCAGCTGGGTGACCATCCCCCACGTCACGCAGTTCGAGGACGCCGACATCACCGAGCTCGAGGTCTTCCGCAAGGCCGAGGGTGAGGCGCGAAACGTCAAGCTCACGTTGATCCCCTTCCTCTTGAAGGCCGTGGTGGCCGCGCTTCGCGAGTACCCGAACTTCAACGCCTCGCTGGCGCCGGATGGCGAGAACCTCATCCTCAAGAAGTACTTCCACGTCGGCCTCGCGGTCGACACGCCCCAGGGGCTCGTGGTGCCCGTGATCAAACACGTCGACCGCAAGGGCATCCTCGAGCTGGCGGCGGACGTGGCGGACGTGGCGGCCCGGGCGCGCGAGCGCAAGCTGAAGCCAGACGAGCTGCAGGGCGGCTGCTTCACGATCTCGAGCTTGGGCGGCGTCGGCGGCACGGCCTTTACGCCCATCGTGAACCCGCCGGAGGTCGCCATCCTGGGGGTCTCGCGGGCAGACTGGAAGCCGGTGTGGCAAGGAGGCCAGTTCGTGCCCCGCCAGATGCTGCCGTTGTCGCTGTCCTACGACCACCGGGTGATCGACGGTGTGGCCGGCGCGCGGTTCACCACCTTCTTGGCCAAGACCTTGGCGGACGTGCGGAGGTTGCTGCTGTGAGTCTCCTCACCGTTCGCGTCCCTGAACTCGGCGGCTTCGCCGAGGTCGACGTGCTGGAAGTCCTGGTCGCTCCCGGCGCCACGGTGGCGGCCGACGAGTCGTTGATAACCCTCGAGAGCGACAAGGCCTCGATGGACATCCCGTCGCCCGCGGCGGGGGTCGTGCGCGCAGTGCACGTGAAGGCGGGCGACAAGGTGTCGGAAGGGACGGCGATCGTCGAGCTTGAAACTTCCGGGGAATCGGCCGACACGGAGGTCGGCCGCGACTCGATAGAGTCTGCGCAGGCAAAGACTCCAACACGCGACACCGACGTCCCGGCTCCACCTTCCCCTGTCGCGGCCGACCTCCGTGTCGTGCGATCTCCCGAGGCGGACGAAGGCCCCTTCGACCTGGCGGCGGAAGTCCTCGTGCTGGGTTCCGGCCCCGGGGGCTACACGGCGGCCTTCCGCGCCGCGGATCTCGGCAAGCAGGTGGTGTTGGTCGAACGTTACCCGGCGCTCGGTGGGGTCTGCCTGAACGTCGGTTGTATTCCCTCGAAGGCGCTGCTGCACGCCGCCAAGGTGATCGACGACGCGGCGGACATGGCCGCCCACGGGGTGAGCTTCGGGGCGCCGAAGATCGATCTCGACGCGCTGCGGGGTTTCAAGGACGGCGTCGTGAAGCGCATGGCCACGGGGCTTTCCGGTCTCGCGGAGCGGCGCAAGGTCACGGTCGTCCAGGGTGTCGGCACCCTCGTGTCGCCCCACCGGCTCGCCGTGGAGACGGCCGAGGGCCGCAAGGTCGTCGCCTTCGAGCAGGCGATCCTGGCGGCCGGCTCGCGGGTGGCCCAGATCCCCGGGATTCCGTGGGACGACCCGCGGGTGATCGACTCGACCGGCGCCCTCGAGCTCGCCGATATCCCGAAGCGCCTGCTGGTCATCGGCGGCGGCATCATCGGGCTCGAAATGGCCACCGTCTACGCCGCCCTGGGCTCGAAAGTCACCGTCGTCGAGTTGATGGATCGGCTGATGCCGGGGGCCGACGCGGATCTCGTGAAGCCCCTCCAGAAGCGGCTCGAAAAACGGCTCGAGGGCATCCACGTCGGCACCAAGGTGGCCAAGATCGAGCCGGAGAAGAAGGGTCTGCGCGCCTTCTTCGAGGGGCCGAAAGCGCCCGAGCCCCAGCTCTTCGACCGCGTGCTCGTGGCCGTGGGTCGCCGGCCGAACGGCGACCGGATCGGCGCCGAGGCGGCGGGGCTGGTGGTGGACGCGCGCGGCTTCCTCTCCGTGGACCGCGAGATGCGCACGAACGTGCCGCACCTGTTCGCCATCGGCGATCTCGTAGGCCAGCCCATGCTCGCCCACAAGGCCAGCCACCAGGGCAAGGTGGCGGCGGAGGTGGCGGCGGGCTTGAAGAGCGGCTTCGACGCGCGGGTGATTCCGTCCGTGGCCTATACCGACCCGGAAGTGGCCTGGGTGGGGGTCACCGAAGACGAGGCCAAGGCGCAGGGGCTGGCTTACACCAAGGGGGCCTTCCCGTGGTCGGCCTCGGGCCGCGCCCAGGGTCTCGGGCGCGACGAGGGCACCACGAAGTTGCTCTTCGACGCCGCGACCCATCGGATCATCGGCGCCGGCATCGTGGGCAGCTCGGCCGGCGACTTGATCGCCGAAGCCGCGCTAGCGATCGAAATGGGCTGCGAGATGGCTGACCTGGCCCTCACCATCCATCCGCACCCGACCCTCTCCGAGACGATCGCCTTCGCCGCCGAGATGGCCGAAGGCACGATCACGGACCTCTACATTCCGAAACGGAAGCGCTGAAACCACGGCCGCGAGCCGCTCGTAGTCGCGCCAGGAGGTACTTCTCGATGCTCGTCGCCGCGCTCCTTACCTTCGGCCTCGTGGCCGGTTTCTTCCTCTTCGTCGGCCTCGCGCTGACGCTCGTCTTCAAGCTCGTCCTACTGCCGTTCAAGATCCTCAAGTGGGTCGCCATCGCCGTCTTCAGCGTCCTGGGAATCGTGCTCCTCGGCATCGTCGCCCCGGTCCTGTTGGTCGTGGCGGGAGTGCTGGCAGTGTTGTTCCTGCCGCTGCTGTTCCTCGGCGGGATGGTGTGGGCGGGGGCGAAGCTGGTCTTCTAGGAGCTGCCACCGAGTTGAAGCCCGAGGACTCGGTCGCTACACTTCTCGGCATGGACACCCTCGACCGCATTGTCATCGATCCGGAGATTCGAGGCGGCAAGCCCAGTATTCGCGGCACTCGAATCACGGTCTACGACATCCTCGAATACCTCGCGGGCGGGATGACCGAGAGCGAGATCCTTGCTGACTTTCCGAGTTTGACTCGCGAGGATCTCCGCGCCGCGCTTTCCTTTGCAGCTCTGCGTGAACGCCGACTCGCTTCCTCTGCCGCGTGAAACTGCTTCTGGACGAAAACCTGAGCCCGCGACTCGTGGCGATTCTCATTCTGCGGTCGTAGCCCGCCTCTTCCTTGCCACCCGCCCCCCGCGCGGGAGAAACTGCGCCCATGTCCGCACGAGTCTCTCCTCCCGTCCCGCTCGACCTCGAGCGGGAGTTGAACGCCGATCAGATCGCCGCCGTGACTCATGGTGAGGGCCCGCAGTTGGTCCTCGCCGGGGCTGGCTCCGGAAAAACCCGCTTCATCACCTACCGCATCGCCTGGCTGGTCCAGGAGCGCGGGATCGACCCATCGCGCATCGCCGCCGTCACCTTCACCAACAAGGCCGCGGCGGAGATGCGCGAGCGTGTCGAGCAACTGCTTGGCCTCTACCCGCTGCCGACCTTCGTCGGCACCTTTCACCGCTTCTCGCTCGTGTTGTTGCGTCGTTTCGGCGAGCGCATTGGGTTGTCGCGGGACTTCACCATCCTCGATACCAACGACCAGTTGACCCTGGTCAAGCAAGCGCTCGCTTCCGAGGGGCTCGACGAAAAGTCCTTCACCCCGCGCTCGGTGCTCAGTGCGATCAGCGGCGCCAAAAACAAGCTCCAAGGCCCGGAAGAGTTCGCCCGCGACTCGGACAACTTCTTCACCCGCCGGGTGGCACCGGTCTATCGCCGCTACCAAGGGCTCTTGAAGAGCGTGTCCGGAGTGGATTTCGACGACATGATCGCGTTTTCGGTCAAGCTCCTGACCGAGGACCGTGAAGTCGGCGATCGCATGCGCGAGCGCATTCAGTACCTGCTCGTCGACGAGTACCAAGACACCAACCAGGCTCAGATGGCCCTGATCCGCTCGCTCGTGGGCGTTCACGGCAACTTGACCGCGGTGGGTGACGAGGACCAAGGCATTTACCGCTGGCGCGGCGCCGAGATCGAGAACATCCTGTCCTTCGAGAAGGGCTTCCCCGGCGCCAAGGTGCGCAAACTCGAGCGCAACTACCGCTCGACCCAGAACATCCTGGATGCCTCGGGCGCCGTCGTGGCCAACAACGAAAGCCGCCGCGGCAAGACCTTGTGGACCGAATCCGGGGCCGGCGAGCCGATCGAGCTCTACCGCGCCACCGACGAGCTCGACGAAGCACGGTTCATCGTCGGCACCATCGTCCAGCACAAGGGTCGTTACAACCTGGCGGACATGGGGGTCCTGGTCCGCACCAACGCCCAGACCCGTGCGCTCGAAGACGAGCTCCTGCGCCAGGGTGTGCCCTACATCCTCGTCGGTGGTACCCGGTTCTACGATCGGCTCGAGATCAAGGACTTGATCGCCTACCTGCGCGTCGTGCGCAACCCGCGGGACTCGTTGTCCCTGGGGCGGATCCTCAACACCCCGCCGCGCGGCATCGGCAAGAACACCGAGGAAATGGTGCGCGACGAAGCCCTTCGCCTCGGCATGCCGCTGTGGGACCTGCTCGTCCAGGACGAGCTCGGCGGCCTGCCCGGCCGCGGCGCCACGGCTCTGCGCAGCTTCGTCGCCCTGATTCGGGATCTCCAGCAGACCGCCCGCGACATGCCGCTGCCGGCGCTGCTCGACCGCCTGCTCGCCCAAACCGCCTACCTCGAGTTGTACACCAAGAAGGGCGACCCGGAGTCCGAGGCGCGGATCGAGAACGTGCGCGAGTTCCTCTCCGCCGCCCAGGAGTTCACCGAATCCGCCCAGGGCCAGGCCGCCGAGGATCAGCTGACCGCGTTCCTCGATCACGTCTCGCTGGTGTCCGACGTCGACACCCTCTCGGGGGACCGCGGCGTGGCGATCATGACGCTCCACTCGGCGAAGGGCCTCGAATTCCCGGTGGTCTTCCTCGCTGGGCTCGAAGACGGTCTCCTGCCGCACTTCAACTCCCAGGGCGCGCGGGAAGATCTCGAAGAAGAGCGCCGCCTGCTCTACGTCGGCATGACGCGGGCGAAGCGCAAGCTCCACCTCTCGACCTGCCGCCGCCGCCGCGTCGCCGGCTACTACCAGGATCAGCTCGAGTCGCCCTTCCTGCGGGAGATTCCGAGCCACCTGCTCCAGACGACCGACAGCCCGACGCTGTTCTACGCCCCGCGGGCGAGCGACACCTCGAGCCGCGCGGACAGCGTTTACAGCTTCTTCGGCCGCGACAAACCCGCCGCGCCCCCGCGCGAGCCCCCGTCCTCGGCCCCCAAACTGCCGGCCTACGTGCCGCGCGGCCCGGTGCCCGCATCTCCTCCACCCTTCGCCCCCGGCGCCCCATCCCTCGGCGCCTCCTCCCCAGCCGCCTTCAAACGCGGCGCCCGCGTCCGCCACGGCACGCTCGGCAACGGCGTCGTGCTCGAGCTCGAGGGCTCCGGGGACCAGCAGAAGGTCACGGTGGTGTTCGAACGGGCGGGCAAGAAGAAGTTGGTGGCGAAGTACGCCGGGCTCGAGGTGTTGTAGGGCGCTGCGGCAGAGGATCTGCCGGTGACCGAGGCGCGGCTGCGGTCGCGCCTCCTCGTTATCGGCAATCCATCGGCAATTCATCGGCAATCGCCGAGGCTGAGACCGACTCAAGCTACCATCTCGCCCCATGTCCAGCCGCCCCACCGACGACCGATTCCGCGAGGTCTACTCGCTTCTCGAAGCCCACATCGAGCGCCGCTACGGCATCGCCGTCACGATCTCGGACGTGACCGACCCGTTCACCGGGGACTTGGACGGCGCCGAGATCAAGATCGACTACGAGAACGACGCCGAGGGCGCCGTCTTCCTGCTGATCCACCTCTTCGGTCATACCGTGCAGTGGAACGTGCGGCCCGCGGACCGCGAGCTCGGCACACGCGCCCAGGTGAACCCTTCCGAAGAGACCCTTGCCGCGCTCGAGGCCTACGAACGCGAGGCATGCGAGTTCAGCCTCACGCTCCTCCACGACTGCGACGTCCACGACCTCGACGCCTGGCTCTCCGACTACTCCAACTGCGACTTCGCCTACCTCCGCCACTTCTACAAGACCGGCGAGAAGCGGGCCTTTCGCGACTTCTGGCGCGACGGCACGCCGGTGCTGGCGCCACGGGCAGTGCCGGAGTTCACCCCAGAGCGGTGGAAGGCGCGGTGGGATGGGGTGGTGGTGTAGGGGCCTGCCGGCTCCTCGACCGCCGGTTCGCAGTTCACTCGGGCGGTTTCTGCCATCCTGCTCCCATCTGATCGCGCGATGGCGCCCAGGCCGGGGTTAGAATTCCGGCAACGCCTCATCGAGTAGGGTGGAATGACTAGCCTCTCACGGGAAACCGCAGATGCACCCGGCGAGATCACCCGCCTGCTCGACGCCCACCGCCAGGGTGATGCGGGGGCTTTCGGGGAGCTCTTGCCACTGGTTTACGACGACCTGCGCCGGCTGGCGCGGCGTCAGCTCGGGCGCGGTCGGCCGGACGCGGTACTCGATACGACCGGGCTCGTCCACGAGCTCTACTTGAAACTCGCCGGACCACGCGGGTTCGACAGCGTGAACCGCGGCCACTTCTTCCATCTGGCGGCACGCGCCATGCGCCAGGTGGTGATCGGCTACGCACGCAAGCGCTCGAGCGCCAAGCGGGGTGGGGGGCGAGTGGAGACGACGCTCGACGACGGTCACCTGGCGATCGCAGAGGATGCGGAGCGCTTGCTCGCCGTCGACGCTGCCTTGGCGCGGCTCGGCGAGCGAGATCCGCGGCTCGTTCAGGTGGTCGAGTGCCGCTTCTTCGCCGGGCTTTCCGAGAGCGAGACGGCGGAGGCCCTCGGCACTTCCCTGCGCACCGCCCAGCGGGACTGGAACCGCGCCCGGGCGTGGCTCCGCGAAGAGCTCGCGGGCGCCTCGGCGCCATGAGCGACGACACCTGGCGGGTCCTCGACGATCTGCTCGCGGCGGCGCTCGAGCTACCGCCCGCGGACCGCGCGGCGTTCGTCGAGCATGAGCGCGCCGCGAATCCCGAGCGGGCGGCCCGGCTCGAGCGCTTGCTGGCGAACGCGGCAACCGGCGATTCGTTGTCGCCCGGGGGAGCCTTCGCGGGTGCCCTCGGTCGGTCGCTCGACGCCGAGGACGCCCACCTCACCGGGCGTATTCTCGGGCGTTACCGCGTCGAGGAGGAGATCGGCCGCGGCGGCATGGCGGTCGTCTTCCGCGCCACCCGCGCCGAAGGCGACTTCCGCCAGACGGTCGCGATCAAGCTCCTGAAACGGGGCGTCGACACGGACGAGGTCGTTCGCCGCTTCGAGCGCGAGCGCCAAATCCTCGCCCAGGCCGATCACCCCAACCTGGCACGGCTCTACGACGCCGGGGTCGGTCCGGGAGGTCGTCCGTACCTCGTGCTCGAGCACGTCGACGGCCGCCCGATCGATCGTTTCGCCGACGAGGAGCGGCTCGATCTACCGGCCCGGCTCCGACTCTTCCGGCAAGTGGTCGGAGCGGTCGCCGCGGCCCACCGCAACCTCGTCGTCCACCGCGACATCAAGCCTTCGAACGTGTTGGTGACCGCGGACGGCCACGCGAAATTGCTCGACTTCGGCATCGCCAAGCTGCTCGACCCCACGGCCGAGGACGGAAAAACGGCCACCCGCCTGCGCCCGATGACGCCGGCCTTCGCGAGCCCCGAGCAGCTCGCGGGCGAGGCGATCACGACCGCCACCGACGTCTACCAGCTCGGCCTCTTGCTGCGCCTGCTGCTCCGTGACCAGCGCCTCGACCGCGACCTCGAGACCTTGCTCGCGACCGCTCTGCGCCCGGAGCCGGAGCGCCGGTACGGTGGTGCCGCGGAGCTCGGCGCGGATGTCGATCGGTACCTTGCCGGTCGCCCGCTCGCGGCGCGGCCGGATCGCTTCTCTTACCGCCTGTCGAAATTTCTGGCCCGGCACCGGGCGGCCGTCGTGGTTTTTCTGGTCGCGCTCTCCGGGATCGCCGGCACGGTTACCGTCGCCACCCTGCGCCTGCGCGCCGAGCGCGACCGGGCCACGGCCGCGGCGACCCGGGCCACCCGCTCGGCCGAGATGCTCCGCGGTCTGTTTTCCGCCGCTGCGCCCGCGGCGACCCGCGGGCAAGACATGACGGCGCGGGCGTTGCTCGAACGCGGAGCGCGGCAGGTGCTCGCAGAGCTGCCGGAGGAGCCCGAGCTCGCTGCCGAGCTGCTGACCGAGATCGGTACGATCTACGGCGAGCTGGCGCTCTACGAGGAAGGCCAACCGCATCTCGAGCGCGCGGTCGAGCTCCGCCGTCGCCCGCCGGTCGATGGCCCGGGCCTGGCGCGCTCCCTCCACGCCCTCGGCCGGATGGTCTTCGCCCGCGGCGACTTCGCCCGCGCGCGGCGTCTCCATGAGGAGGCCCTCGCACTGCGTCGATCCGCGGCTCCGAGCGGTGACGCCAAGGTTGCGGCGAGCGCCGATGCCCTCGCCCAGGTGCTCGCCGTCCAGAACGAGCTGGAGCCGGCCCGCCGGTTGTTCGCAGAAGCCTTGGCACTCTACGAGGCGAGCGAAGGGCCCGAGTCGGCCGAGGTCGGCCGGGTGGCTGGGCACCTCGGCGCTCACCTGCGCCGGGGTGAAGAGGAGGAAGCGCGGCGCTGGCTGGAGCGCTCCGCGCGGGTGCTCGCAGCGAGCCTGGGGCCGGATCACCCCGATACCGCGGAGGCCGAGGTGGCGCTCGCCGAGAACCTCGAGCGGCTCGGTGAGCTCGACGCGGCGGGCCAACGGTACGTTCACGCCCTGCCGCTCCTCGAGCGGATCTACGGCGTCGAGCACCCCCGTTACCTCGACGCTCTCTTTGCCTTCGCGGTGCTCGAGGACGAGCGGGGCCACCACGGCGAGGCCCTCGAGATCCTCGCCCGCGTCAAGGACCTGCGCACGCGGAGACTCGGTGGGGACCACGTGGCGCTGGCGGAAGTCTGGAACGCGATCGGCGTGGCCGAGCGCTCGCGGGAGAATATCGTCGCGGCCGAAGCGGCCTTCCGACAGGCGGCTGCCGTTCACGATCGGGCCCTCGGCGCGGACCATGTCGACGCCGCGGTGCCGCTGGGCAATCTCGCGAAGCTGCTGGAACAAAGTAGGCGCACCGGGGAGGCGATGGTGGTGTACCGGCAGGTCGTCGGCCGCTTCGAGCGCGGATTGGGGCGCGATCACCCGGCGCTGACCGTGCCGCTCTCGCGCCTGGCTGAGCTCGAGCTTGGCGCCGGCCGGCCGGCCGTGGCAGAAGAGCTGCTTCGCCGCGTGCTCGGGATCGCCACGCGTCTCCCGGGCGGCGAGCACGCGGTCGCGCTGCCGCGGGCGACGCTCGGCCAAACGCTCGTGGCCCTCGGCAGGTTCGTGGAGGCCGAGGCCCTCCTCGAACAGCTCGCGACGGACGCTTCGGTCCACGAGGAGGCCCGGCGGCGAGCGCGCGAGGGGCTCGCGGAGCTCGCCCGCCGCCGGGGAGGGGGTCAGGGCGGGTCGTAGGCGTCGCAGGCCGTCGTCGAGTCGGCGCCGGCGAGCAGATCCCCGATCGCCCGGGCCGCGCCGCGAGCCACGGCGAAGCGGAGCTGAGCGGCGGTGTCCTCGCGCAGGGCTTTCGACTGCTCGATCTGGAGGCCGCCCCGGGCAGCCAGGCGGTTGACGAGGTTGTGCGGCGAGTCGCCGTCGAGGTCGCGGCGGACGACATCCCGATCTTGATCGTCGGAAATTTCGAGCCCGTCCGGGTACGCCGGATCGAGGATCACGATCGCGATCGACCGGCGGGAACGGCCGACCTCCTCCAAGCTGTCCGCGATGCGGTCCACGAGCAGGCACTTGTCGCCGAGTGCGGCGCCGCCGCCGACGATCAGGTCGAGCTGGTCCGAGTCGAAGCCGTGCATGGCGAGAGTGCGCTCAAAGGCGTGGGTGGCCGAGAAGGGGGGCTCGTCGAGGAGCGTGCGCAGCGCCGGGAAAGCCGACTCCTCGTGCTGGTTCGTCGAGGTGATGTGCCACCGCGGATGGGTCTGGTCGTCGCCCCATTCGCCTTTGAGCTCCCAGACATTCGTGGGAATCGAGTAGGGAGCGGACTCGAGGATGTCGCGGACGAAGTCGATCTGGAGGCTGGTGTTCTTCTCGATGGCGCCGCCGTGGGGAACGAGCAGGGCGAAGCGGGGGTCGCCGGTCACGAGCGCGCGGTCGGTGAGGCTGCCTTTGCTGCCATCCGGCTCGCAATAGTGCTGGTCCACCACGGCCGTCTGACCGGGACGCTCGATCCGCGACTGGCTGACCGGGGTGATGAAGACCCGCGCCCAGACGTTGTCGAGCATGCCGTCGTTGTTGGCATCGGGAAAGGCCTTGACCTTCCGCACCCGTTGGCCCGCCGAGCTCGCCTCGTCCTGGGCGAAGAGCTTGTATTGCCCGCTCGTGGCGTCTCCCGTGGTCGCCTGGCGGTAGATCCAGACCCGCGGCAGATGACTCTGGATCACGCCAACGACGGTGAAGATCGCACTCGACTTGCGGGTACGGTCCTGGCGCAAGTCACCGGCTCGGCAGTCCGAGGGGGTGGACGTGGTCACTTTCTCGAAGTTGCAGAACGTCTGGTCTTCGATCAACACCCGGATTTGTGGGTTCGGGGCCTGCCAGTTGGGGTTGACGGTGTAGTCCCCCGAACGGTCGTAGGGTGCGATGCCGAAATCGCGCGCGGCGGAGGACGAGATGTAAGCGTGTTCCCGGCGCACGATCTCGTTCGCCGGATCGGGAAGTGGCGGCAGAACGGAGAGGTCTGCGGGCACGGGGGTCAGGCTCGTGTAGGGGAACGGGGTCGAAATGAGCCCCACCTGGATGTCGTCGAGCCCCACCGGGGGGGAGCATTGTGCCCAGAGAAAGCCTGAGGTCGACAAGAGGCTCAGCGCCGCGAGCAGGAGCGCGGCTGCGGGTTGGAAGAGCGGTTTCATGGTCGTGGACTCCTCGGTCGAGATCGGCGCCGACTCCGTCGTCGGACGCCGTCGATCGAGGAAACGCGAAGGGCGGGAAAACCCGCCAAGCTACCCGGGTCGAATCCTCACGAGCTCGGCGTTCCGCGCAAGGCCTCGATCTCTCGCCGCAACGCCCGCACTTCTTCGAGGATCACTCGGGTATGGGCTTCCCCCTCGTCCTTGAGGTCGTCCGTGACCTGTGACTGCATCGCGTTGACGACCACCGCGATGAACAGGTTCAAGACCATGAACGTCGCGATCAGCAAATAGACGACGAAGAAGATCCAGGCATAGGGCGACTGCGCCATGACGCCGCGCGCGATGTCGGGCCAGCCCTCGACCGTCATCACCTGGAACAGCGTGAAGAGCGAGGCGCCGAGATGGCCGAAGAGCTCCGGGGCGATCGCCCCGAACAACTTCGTGGCCATGACCGCCGCGACGTAGAGCACGAGCGCCAACAGGCCGATGATCGACGCCATGCCCGGTAATGCTTTGAGGAGCGCGCCGACCACCCCGCGCATCGAGGGCACCAGTGAAACCAGCCGCAACACCCGCAGCACCCGCAAGGCACGCAGGACGGCGAACGCACCGCCCGCAGGAATCAACGCGATCCCCACGACCACGAAATCGAACACCCGCCATGGGTCCCGGAAAAAGCGGCGGCGGTAGACGAAGAAGCGCGCCAACAACTCGACCACGAAGACGCCCAACACCGCGCGGTCGAACCCGTGAAGCCAGTCGCCGAAACGCGCGACGACCGTGGGCGAGGTTTCGATGCCGAGGGTCACGGCGTTCGCGACGATCAGCGCGGTAATGGCCCGCTCGAAGCGCCCGCTTTCGACGACAGCCCGGACGCGCTCGCGCAGGCTCGGCGGAGGATCGGTAGGACTCGTGTTCACGGTTGCGTTCTCCAGGATTCGAGAAGGGAGGAGCCCCCACCACCAAACCCGGCCATGGGGCTCCTACTTCCCGCGGGAGAAAGAATCCGACGCGTCCGTTACACGGCCCGAATCCTCAGCAAGCCCGGCCGTCGGGAGGCTCGCGGGTGCGGAAACTCAGAGGTAGTGCTCCCGCAGATGGGCCAAGTGGTACTCCACATGCCCCACGACAATGAACAGCGGCGCCCGCACGCTGAACTCGCGCCCCGAGGCGATGCCGCGGCGATCGAGCAGCTCGGGATCAAGGCCCTCGGCGAATGCGAGAAAGGCGCGGCGGACCGCCTGCCACTCGCCGAGCACGCTCGGGAGCGAGCGACCGGCAGCCCAGGTGGTGGGGGACCAGGCGTCCTGGTCGAAACCCGGGAGCGGGGAGGCGTCGCCGCGGGCGAAGTGGAGGGCGCGGTAGCCGAAGACGCGTTCGGTGTCGATCAGGTGGGCGAGCACCTCTTTGATCGTCCACTTGCCGGGG
>JANRLG010000113.1:0-15659 GCA_033762835.1 Thermoanaerobaculia bacterium | reverse complement strand
TGGCCGAGGGCGGGCGCGCCGGGCTCGAGTGGCTGGCCCTCCACGGCGCCGACCTGGTGGTGCTCGACCTCGGCTTACCCGACCTCGAAGGTCACGAGGTGCTGGCCGAGCTGCGCGCCTGGTCGACGGTGCCCGTGATCGTGCTTTCGGTGCGCGCGAGTGAAAGCGAGAAGGTCCGCGCGCTCGACGCCGGGGCCCACGACTACGTCACCAAGCCCTTCGGAATCCAAGAGTTGATGGCGCGGGTGCGGGGCCTGCTGCGGCACCGCGGCAGCCCTCGGGAGGAGCCGCCGGTGGTCTCCGACGGGCGTCTCGAGATCGACCGGGCGCGCCGCCGGGTGAGCCTCGACGGCACCGCGGTACACCTGACCCGCAAGGAGTTCGCCGTGCTCGCCGAGCTGGTCAAACACGCCGGCCGGGTGGTGACCCAGCAGCATCTGCTGCGGGAACTCTGGGGACCGGGGCATGTCGAAGACACCCACTACCTGCGCATCGTGATCGCGCGCCTGCGCCAGAAGCTCGGCGACGACCCGGCCCGGCCGCGATGGCTCGCGACCGAACCCGGGGTCGGTTATCGGTTCTCGGGAGAGACGGACCCGCCTCTCCCCCGCCGAACGGGAGAGGAGCGGGACTGAGGGTCAACGCAATTCGAAGAACACGGCCCGCTCGGCCAGCATCCGGAGCGCTCGGCCGTAACCGAGATCGCGGATGGGCTTCGCAAGCGCTGCGGCAGCGGCTTTGCCGCCACCCTTCTTCTGCTTTTCTTGCCAGGCTTGCTCGGAGAGGATCTCGACCGGCTTCGCACCCTTCTTGCCGAGCTCGGCGTTCAAGTCCGGGAGCTTGGCCGTGATGCCGGCGAACTTCGTGTACGCCGCTTCGAGTTGGCTCGAGAGGTCCGCGGCGCGGTCGAGCTGAGTCTTGCTCGGCCGACCGGTGAACCCTTCCACCGCCCCGAAGAGGTTGCCGAGCTCCTCGCGCAGCTTCTCGTCCCCCGACAACCAACCGGCGTCGCTCGTCGAAACGAGGGACGTCCGTAGGTTCTCGAGCTCGGTCGCCCAGGCCTCCGCGGCCTTGCGGACCTTCTCGCGCTCACCCATCTTGCCGACCCGCTCGCGCGCCTGGTCCCGGGCGTCGGTCGCCGCGTCCACCAGGTACGTGAGCCGCTCGAGCTTCTTGTAGAGGTCGAGTGACGTGGTCTGCTGCAGGCGGCGATCCTCGGCGCTGTGCTTCGACCGCGGGTCGTTGACCACGGCGACGGTACCTTCGAGGGTCTCGTTGCCCTTGATCAGCTTGATCTTGTAGCTGCCCTCGAGCACCCGCGGGCCCTGGAAGGCGCCCACCAGGTTGGTGGCCGGCGGCAGCTTGGGCGGCGGCAGGCGCATGGCCCATTCGACTCGGTTCAAGCCCTTGCGCTTGGTCCCCGGAATCGAGGTGATCAGCTTGCCGTCGGAACCGTAAACCTCGACCTTCAAGTCGCCGAAGACGTGACGCTTCTTCAGGTAGTAGGCGATCTGCACGGCCTCGGGCGGATTCGGCGCCGTGAACTGCTCGGAGCCGCCGAAGTTCTGCACCCCCGCGGGGATGGTCAGCTCGGCTGGCCGGGTCGGCAGGATGGCGACTTCCCGCTCGAGCGTTGCGGCGGTCAAACCGCGCAGCGGAGCCAGGTCGTCGAGGATGTAGATGCCGCGGCCGTGGGTGGCCACCACCAGGTCCCCCTGGGGGTGGATGGCCAGGTCGCGCACCGCCACCATCTTCGGGAAGTTGCCCTCGAACCGGGCCCAGGACGTCCCGCCGTCGACGCTCATCCACAGGCCGAACTCGGTCCCGAGGTACAGCAGCGCGGGGTTGACGGTGTCCTGCCGGACGATGTGAGCGTAACCCTCGAGGCTCGCGTGACCGAGCGACTTCCAGGTCTTGCCGAGATCCGTCGTCTTGTAGACGTAGGTCTTCATGTCGCCGGTGGCGTGGCCGTCGAAGGTGGCGAAGGCGGTATTGGCGTCGTGGGGGCTGGCGGTGACCGAGCTCACCCAGGTGTTCTTGGGCAGGTCGGGCACGTTGGCGACGACGTTCGTCCAGGCCTGACCACCGTCAGTGGTGACTTGGAGGTTGCCGTCGTCGGTACCGACCCAGAGGAGCCCGGCCTTCTTCGGCGACTCCTCGATGGCGAAGATCGTGGTGTGGTTTTCCGCGGTGGAGTTGTCCGTGGTCAAGCCGCCGGATTCCTTCTGCCGCTGTTTCGCCGGATCGTTGGTGGTGAGGTCGGGTGAAATCTCCTGCCAGCTCTCCCCGCGGTCCGCGGAGCGCAGCAGCACCTGGGATCCCAGATAGATCGTGCCCTTCTGGTGCGGCGAGAAGACGATCGGTGAGTTCCAGTTGAAGCGGTACTTCGGCTTGCCCGGAGCCGGGTGGGGCTTGATGTCGCGCACCTCGCTGGTCGGCAGGTGGACGCGCATGATGTTGCCGCCCTGGTACTCGGAGTAAACGTAGTCCGGGTCCGCCGGGTCCCGCCAGGTGGCGAAGCCGTCACCACCTCCAACGTTGTTCCAGTCCCGGTTCTCGATGCCCGACACGCTGCGCGACGGCCCCATCCAAGACCCGTTGTCCTGGAGACCGCCGTAGACGTTGTAGGGCACCTCGGAGTCGACGCTGACCTTGTAGAACTGCGACAGTGGCAGCGTGCCGATGTGCCGGAAGGTGCGCGCCTGGTCGTAGGAGACGTAGGCGCCGCCGTCGTTGCCGATGATCACGTGGCGCGAGTTCTCCGGGTTGACCCAGATGGCGTGCTGGTCCGGGTGGACCCCACCGCCGAAGCCGCCCGCGAACGGGCTGTTGAAGGACTCACCGGAGTCGGTCGACATGGCCAGGCTGAGGCCGGTCTTGTAGACGATTCGGTGATCGTTCGGATCCACCACGAGGTGCGAGAAGTAGAACGGCCGGGCCGTGATGTTGAACGACGTGTTGACCTTCTTCCAGGTCTCGCCCAGGTTGTCCGAGCGGTACAGCGCGGTTTCCTTGGCCTCGACCGTGGCATACACCCGGCTCGAGCGCGACGGCGCGATGGCCACCGCGATGCGGCCCTTCTCCCCCTCGGGCAGGCCGCCCGAGAGCTTCTGCCAAGTCTCGCCGCCGTCGGTCGAGCGGTACAGGGCACTGCCCGGGCCGCCGGAGGTGAAGAAGTGCGGCTGCCGGCGGAACTGCCATAGGCCGGCGAAAAGCACGTTCGGGTCCTGGCGATCGAGGTCGAGGTCCGAGCAACCCGTCTTGTCGTCGACGAACAGAACCTTCTTCCAGGTCTTGCCGCCGTCGGTGGTCTTGAACACGCCGCGTTCCGCGTGGTCGTTCCACAGCGGACCGGTGGCGCACACCCACACCGTCTTCGGTTCCTTGGGGTGAATGCGGATGGCGGCGATGCGCTCGGTGTCGGCGAGACCCAGCATTTCCCAGGTGTCGCCGCCGTCGGAGCTGCGGTAGACGCCGCGACCGATCGAGACCGAGTTGCGCACCCAGCTCTCGCCGGTGCCGACCCAGATCACCTTGTCGTTCGACGGGTCGATTTCGACCGCGCCGATGGACTGCGGGTACTTGTCGAAGATCGGCTCGAAGGTGATGCCACCGTCGTTCGACTTCCACACGCCGCCCGAGGCGGCGCCAACGTAAACGTGCACGTTGCCGGCAGCGTCCGTGGTGGCGTCCAGAGCCGCGATGCGGCCGCTCATGTTGGCCGGCCCGATGGCGCGCGCCACGAGCCCGGCGAGGGTCGAGCTATCGAGCCCGCTGCCGGCGTTCTCCTGGGCCGAAACGAAGGGTGCCGTCACCAGTAGAGCGGCGACGGCGAGAGCGGAACCGGAGCGTCCCGTCATTGCGCCGTTCCGCCTTCCTTCTTGACCTCCGCCGCGGGCTTCACGGCGGGCATCTCGAAGCGGCTGTCGGCGATCTCGGCGTTCAGCTCGACCTCGTTGAAGGTCAGCGACTGCTGGGCGCCGGGGTTGGCCGGGGACGACATCTGGTAGGAGTGGGCGAGCATCAGGCCGCCGACTTCCTTGTAGTCACCGATGTCGGTGTTCGACTCCATCTCCTGACCACGAACCTTGGCCTTCGACTCCTGCTTGATCTCGAGCCAGTTGTCCTTGTCCAAGTAGATGATCGAGGTGTCGCCACCTTCCTTGGTGACCTTGATCTTGTGGCAGGGCGTGCCGTCGGCCTCGCCTTCGCCCATGTACTCGAGGGTGTAGCCCTTGTCTTTGCTGTTGATGAACGGGCCGCCGAAGTCGGCCTGATCCGCGAGCTGCTTGGCATCCTCGGCGGCCATCTTCTCGGGCTCGCTCTTGCCCATGAACGGCATGTGCATCCACCCGCCGGCGCCGTCATAGGCCTGGACGCCGGTCATGCCCTGGATGACGAACTCCATGCGCAGCTTGTTCGGGGCCTTCCACTCCCACACGAAGGGCGCTTCCATGCCCATCATGCTCATGGTGCCCTTGACCCGGGCGCTCTTGACCGCTTCGATCTTTTCCTTGCCGCCCTTAGCGTCGAGGTTCTTCTTGACCAGGTCGTCGACCGAAGGCGCCTGGGCCGCGGCCGAGCCGGCGAGCGCCAGGGCGAGGACCGCGACCGAGGCCGCGGAAGCTTTGAAGCCGAACAGTTTCATGCCGTATCTCCTTCGAGGGGTGTGCGTCGGGTTCATGGCCGCGGAGCTCGAGAGTCCACCTCGAGACCTTGGGCCGCGGTAAGTGTACGAGGGTGGGAGGGAGAAGTTTATCTCCGCTACAATCCCGCCTTTCGACCCCTGGGAGTGCCGCTATGCGTTGGAGCCAGTTTTATCTCTTCACCACCCGCGAGGTGCCGAACGACGCCGAGGTCGTGAGTCACCAGCTGATGATCCGGGCCGGCATGATCAAGAAGGTCGCCGCCGGCATTTACACCTACCTGCCGTTCGGTTGGCGCAGCTTGAACAAGCTGATGGCGATCGTGCGCCGGGAGCTGGCCGGGGCCCAGGCCGTCGAGTTGTCGATGCCCTGCATCCAGCCGGCGGAGTTGTGGGTGGATTCGGGCCGCTGGAAGAAGTACGGCAAGGAGCTGCTGCGGATCAAGGACCGCCACGAACGCGAGTTCTGCTTCGGGCCGACCCACGAAGAGGTGATCACCGACCTCGTGCGCAAGGACGTGTCGTCCTACCGCCAGTTGCCGAAGAACCTCTACCAGATCGGCACCAAGTTCCGCGACGAGATCCGCCCGCGGTTCGGGCTCATGCGCGGGCGCGAGTTCCTGATGAAGGACGGCTACAGCTTCCACGCCAGCCGCACGAGCCTGGACGCGACTTACGACGACTACGCCGCGGCCTACCGGCGGATCTTCGAGGCGTGTCAGCTCGACTACATCATGGTCGACGCCGACACCGGCTCGATCGGCGGCTCGGACTCCCACGAGTTCATGGTGGTGGCGGCGACGGGCGAAAGCGCCGTCGTGCGCGACCGCGCCACGGGCTACGCCGCCAACGTCGAGAAGGCGGTCATCGGTGCCCTCACGCCGCCCGCGCCGACGCCCCAGACGGAGCTGACCGAGATCGCCACCCCGGGCAAGACGACGGTGGAAGAAGTCGCCGCGTTCCTGGGACTGACGCCGGACCAGATCGTCAAGACGCTGCTCTTCGAAACCGAAAAGGGCGTCGTGGCGGCGCTCGTGCGCGGGGACCGCGAGCTCAACGAGGTCAAGCTGCTCAATCTCGTCGGCGGCCTGCAGTTGGACCTGGCCCGCGACGAGGTCGTGCGCGAGGTCACGGGCGCGCCCCCGGGCTTCGCCGGCCCGGTGGGGCTTGCCAAGTCGGTGCGCATCGTGGCCGACGTGTCCTTGGCCGGCGTCACCCGCTTCGCCTGCGGCGCCAACAAGGCCGACGCCCACTTCGTCGGCGTCACCGTCGGCCGCGACCTCGAACTCGGCGAGCTGCACGACCTGACGCTCGCCGTCGAAGGCGACCCGGCACCGACCGGCGACGGCCGCCTGGAGCTCTTCCGGGGCATCGAGGTCGGGCACATCTTCAAGCTCGGCACGGTGTATTCGGGCCCCATGGGCTGCACCTACACCGACGACGCGGGTGCCGATCACCCCATGGAGATGGGCTGTTACGGCCTCGGTATCGGCCGCACGGTGGCGGCCGCGATCGAGCAGAACCACGACGCCAACGGCATCATCTGGCCGCGGCCCTTGGCGCCTTTCGAGGTGCTGTTGGTCGCCTTGAACCCCCAGGACGAGACGGTGCGCACCGAAGCCGAACGCATCTACGGCGAGCTGTGCGCCCGCGGCATCGACGTGCTCTACGACGACCGCGACGAACGCCCGGGCGTCAAGTTCAACGACGCCGACTTGATCGGCGTGCCGGTCCGGGTCGTCGTCGGCGCCCGCTCCCTGGCCGAGGGCAAGATCGAGCTGTCCCAACGCCGGGACCGGGAAAAGGTCCTGGTGACCCCCGGCGAGGCCGTCGGCAAGGCTCTCGAGCTGCTGGCCTCGGCGTAAGGCAGGAGTTTCGCGCGACCGAAGCGGGGCGGCCACGGAGGGCCGCCCCGACGGCGAATTCAACGAGGCCGGCTCAAGGAATGATGCAGCCCGGCCCGCCGATCCAGAAACGACAGCGGTAGTTGGCGTAGCCGTCGACCTGGTACATGGAGCCGTTCCAGAAACACGCGGCGGTCACCACTCGAGAGACGCTGCAAGCGTACTCGGCGCCCAGGCCGTAGCAGGATGTCGTAGCGGCAGTAAAAGTCTGATTGTTGAAGTCGTTCGTGGCTGCGGTGCAACTCGAGCCCTTGCCCCAATGGGAAGCGGCCCCGCCACCGGGAGAGGTGGTGTAGTTGCCGGAGCAGCTCCAGCACGCCGCGGTCTCGAGGACTTCGGGAACGAACAGATCCGACTCCGCAACGAGCGGGGCATCTCCCGCGAAAGCCGGAACCGCGAAAACCACGAGCAGGACGCCGATGAGGGCTGGACGCATGGCAAAACCTCCAGTACTTGTGACCCGCATGATCGCTAATCACAAATACCTGAAGTATCTGCCGAGCCCCTTGCCGGAGACATCGAGGAAGATTTTTTTGCGAGGGAAGGAGGATGGTGGCCAAGGCCGGAATTGAACCAGCGACACCACGATTTTCAGTCGTGTGCTCTACCAACTGAGCTACTTGGCCTCAAGGAACCGACCGGTTTTCACCGGGAGCGTGTTTCTAACAGGCGGAAGCGGGCGAGGTCAAGGGGTTTGGCGCAGAACCTTCAGGGTACGGGGCTACCCTTGGCGACTTGGCACACGATGACACCCTCGTCGGCGTCCATCTCGAGCAACCGGTGACCGGCCTTGGCGCACCATTGCGGGATGTCCTCGAGCAGGCCGGGGTCGTCGCCGACGATCTCCAGCACCTCCCCCGGCGCCAGCGCCGCGATGTCGCGGATGGCGAGCAGGACAGGCAGTGGACACGCGAGCCCGAGTACGTTGAGCCGATGGTCTGCGCCGGCCATCCACACCTCTCGTCGGGCTCGGGAACACCCGACCCCGAAATAACCCACACCGTTCGGTTTCGATCCGCAACGGTTTCATAGAATAGCGCCTATGAACCTCCGCCGCCACGCGCTCACCGGCCTCCTGCTTGTCGCCGGCCTCGAGCTCGCCCCGGCGAAGGCCTGGGCCTGGACGCCCGCCACCGAGCTTTCCATCGCCCAGGAAGGCGCCCGCTTCGCTCCGGCCGACCTGCATCGCCAGATCGCCCGCCGCAAGCGCGCCTTCACCCGGGGCATCGAATCGCGCGGCGGTTGGGCGCCGGGGGAACGGCTGGACGATGCGGTGGTTCGCGAGGTGGCGCGGGCGGTGCGCATGTTGCGCACGCCGGAGCCGTTCGACCAGGTGGTGGAACAGCTCGGGGTGGTCTGCCGCCTCGTGGCCGTCGCTCACGATCCGCTGGTGGCTTCCGACGCCGATCGCGAGGAAAGCCGCTACGCTGCCGACTATGCCCGGTACGCGGAAGGTGCTTCGGCGCGTTTCCCGCTCGTCTTCTATGGCTTCCGGCGCGACTTCGACGAACCGCAGGACGTCGCCCGGCTGGTCGCCGAGGCGGTCGCGCGCGGTCGCTCGCTCTACCCCGCCGTCGGCCGTGAGTACCGGCGGATCCGGTTCGGCCGCGGCACGGCGCTCTTCGACGACCGTTCCACGGCTTTCGGCGTCACCTCGCTCGCCTGGAGCCATGCCGCCAGCGATGTCGGCGAAGTCCTCCGTTATATTTGGCTCCAGGCTGGAGGCGCCGACGACCGGCGCCGCTTGCCGTCGCGCGGCGGACGCTTGCTGCGGATTCCCCGCGCGCCGCGCTGACGTTCGTGTCCACCCTCCCGACACCCCCGAGGTCCCGATGACTCGTGTTCGCCGTGCTCTGCTCTCCGTCTCCGACAAGTCACACCTGATCGAGTTCGCCCGTGGCCTCGCCGCCCACGGCATCGCGCTGCTGTCCACCGGCGGCACCCTCCGCCACCTCGGGGAGGCCGGCCTGGCGGTCACCGCGGTGTCGGCCGTGACCGGCGCGCCCGAAATTCTCGACGGCCGGGTCAAGACCCTGCACCCGAAGATCCACGGCGGCATTCTGGCGGACCGCTCGCGGCCGGACCACCTCGCCCAGATCACCGAACACGGGATCGAACCGATCGATCTCGTGGTCGTGAACCTCTATCCCTTCGCCGCGACCGTGGCGAAGCCGGGGGCGAGCCGGGAGGAGATCGTCGAGAACATCGACATCGGCGGCCCGGCCATGGTGCGCGCGGCGGCCAAGAATCACGGCTCCGTGGCCGTGGTGGTGGACCCGACGGACTATTCCGACGTGCTCGCCGCCCTGGGCGCCCACGAGGGCTCCCTACCGGCAGACTTGCGGTGCCGACTGGCGGCCAAGGCGTTCCGCCACACCGCGGACTACGACGCTCAAATCGCCGCCTGGATGACCCCGCCCGAGGTGTTGCCGGAGCGCCTCGACCTTCGGCTCGAGCGGGTACTGGCACCGCGCTACGGCGAAAACCCCCACCAAGCGTCCGCGGTCTACCGCCGCACCGGGGCCGTTGGTGTTCTCGGCGGCTACCGGCAGCTGCAAGGCAAAGAGCTGTCGTGGAACAACCTGCTCGATGCCGACGCCGCGCGCAAGATCGTCGCCGAATTCAGCACGCCAGCCGTGGTCATCGTCAAACACAACAACCCCTGCGGCGTCGGCGTCGGTCCGGACCTGGCCACGGCTTACGCCCGGGCGCTCGCGACCGACCCGGTCTCCGCTTTCGGCTCCATCGTGGCCGTCAATCGGCCCTTGGACGGCGCTGCCGCGGCGGCCATGGCCGAGTTGTTCATCGAGGTGCTGACCGCCCCGGACTTCACGACCGAAGCGCGCGAGCACCTGGCGTCCAAGGTCAACCTGCGGCTGGTCGCGGGCCCGGTCTACCTCAGTGGCGGCCCCACCGGCGCGGGCGAGTTGGAGCTGCGGTCGATCGAGGGCGGTTTCCTCGCCCAGGAAGCCGACTCGCGGCCCGACGACCCGGCGACCTGGACCTGCCCCACGCGCCGCGCGCCCTCGGAAGCGGAACGGGCTGCCCTCGAGCTGGCCTGGAAGGTGTGCCGGTACACCAAGTCGAACGCCATCGTGATCGCAAACGCCGACCAGACCGTGGGCATCGGCGCCGGTCAAATGAGCCGCGTCGACTCCTGCCGAATCGCCATCGACAAGGCCCAGTTGCCGGTCGCCGGCGGCGTGGCCGCGTCGGACGCCTTCTTCCCCTTCCGTGACGGTCTCGACGTGCTCGCCGCCGCGGGCGTCACCGCCGTCGTCCAACCCGGCGGCTCAAAGCGGGACGAGGAGATTTTCGCCGCCGCCGACGAGCACGGCATTGCCATGGTGCTCACCGGCACCCGGCATTTCCGGCACTGAAGAGGGCGGCCACGGAGGGCCGCCCCTACGCCGGCTGGGGTAGGCGAGGCGACCGGCGAAGAGGGCGACGCATGCGTCGCCCCTACCGCGGCGGAGATTTCGTAGGGGCGACGCATGCGTCGCCCTTCTTCGCCCAGCGAATACCCAGGCCCACGACAGCCACGAGCGCCAGCCCAGCCCCGATCCACCACACCCAGATCTTCGCGCCTCGCGGCGGCGGTTCGAGTTCGAACTCCGCGAGCGCTCGAGCCTTCTCGACGGCGTGGCGATAGGGCGCGAAGTCCCGAGGCCGCACGGCGGGGGCCAGCGTGCGTAATTCGTAACGAAGCTCGAGCCCGTCGGGCCGCGGCGTACCGGTGACGCGGAAGTCGAACCACGGATTGACCTCCTGGCCCGAAACTGCAGCTTGCCCGGTGGTCCCCTCGAGGACGACGGTCTCCTGCAGGTGGACGTCCGGCGTCAGGCGCCAAGGCGCACGGCGCGGCCCGCCGAGGGGGGCTTCGAGCTCCTCGGTCAGCAGCAGGGGCAGCAGCGGGCAGGGAGCCGTCCCGAGACAGTCGAGCAAGCGGTAGGACTCGCGCAGAGTCAGCCGGTTGGCCTCGCGGTCATCGATCACCTCGGGCGCTCCGTCCGCGGCGACTTCGATGGCCCGGCCACTGCCGCGGTAGAAGTCGAGGTAACCCAGAAACAAATCGGCTGCCGACGAACCCGCCAATGTGCGACGCAGCGAATCGGCCTGGAAACGCTCAGCGGTCGTTTCGATCGTTACCCGTGCAGCCTCGCCGGGGGCGCCGAACCGGTAGTGGTACGTCAGCGAGTGGGTACCCGGGAGACTGGCCTCGGGGGGCAACTCGGTGAGTTCCTCGACGCCGGGCCGGATCTCGAGGGCCAGCGCATAGGGCGACAGATACAAGTCCGCCGCGCCGCCCCCCTGCAGGGAGTCGCTGGGGTCGATCCAGAAGGTTCGCCCGTCGAGCCGCGCCGCCACGATCACGTGGTCGAAAGCACTCGGCGCCGGGAGAAACTCGCGAATACCGCCGTGGAGTTCGCTCGCCACGAACGCCGGCCAGGCCTCGATGCCGAGTTCCCGGAGTAGCTCCACCAGCAGCCGCGACTTGTCCTTGCAGTCGCCGTAACGCCGCCGGAGCACCTCGGTCGGAGCCTGCGGCGCGTGGGACGCCGGCCCCACGGGCGCGGCGAAGTAACGCACCTCGTCCTGCACGAAGCGCACTGCCGCCAAGGCTCGCGCGGCCGGGCTCCCGCCGGCCGCGAGCTCGCGCGCCAGGGCGACGACTTCGGGCTCGCGCGCGGATCGGTACAGGGGAAGCGCCCAGGCCACCACTTCGCCCCAGCTGCCATACTGCGAGAGCTGAACGAAGGGCTCCTGGAACCAGTCGTCGGGCACCCGGGCCTCGGGCGGGGGGGCGGCGAAGCCAGTCAAACGCCAGCGCAGCTCCCGCCAATCGTCCCCGGCGCGCACGATGAACGGTAGAGGTCCAGTGCCGTGGACGCGGTGGCTCAGGCCGTCGGCCACCCGGTAGAGCACGCGGGCCGTGCGGCGAACGATCGGAGTTTGCCAGGCGAGCCCCAACGTCCCGTGGTACCGCGTACCGAACACCGGGTTGGTGCCCGCGATCGTGTAGGCGAAGCGCACGCGGTCGCCCACGCGCACATCGTCGGCCACGAACACGAGGGTGAGCGTATCGTCATACAAACGGGCCAGACGGTCCCCGGCGGGTTGCAGCAACACCGTCCGGGCGGCAGCCAGACGATCCTGCCAGCGGCCACGGCGCTGCACCTCGAGCCGGTGAAGCGTGATGCGCTCGAAGGTTGGAGCGAACGCCACCTCCCACTCGGCCGCCTCTTCCAGCCCTTCCCGCGAGCCCACGGCGACGATGCTCTCGTGGTACCGGGCGGTGCGCGGGCCGTCCACCCGGATCTGGTCGTCCTCGGAGAGATCGAGCAATGCCCCCGAGGTCGCTAGGCCCTCGGGGATCGGGTCGCGCTCCTCCACCCAAGCCGGCACCGGTCCCTGGGAGACGGCCGGGTGCGGCGTCGCAGCCAGGGCGACCCAAAGGAGCGAACTGTGAAGCACGCGGGGATGATAGAGGACTCGAAGGACGATAACGACCTTGACGACTTGAACGACCGGCCACCCCACTCGGGTGCCGGTCGTTTTCGTCGTTCGAGTCGTTCCCGTCGTTTCCTACCGCAGCTCGAACTTGACCGTCAGGTTGAACAGCACCGCCGCGGGCCGGCCGAAGCGCTCGGCAGGCTGGAACTTCCACTGCCGCACGGCTTCCACGGCGGCCTCGTCGAGGCCGTATCCCAGCGGACGCAGGACTCGGACGTGGGTGACGGCGCCCTCGCGGTCGATCGTCGCCTGCACTACCACCGTGCCGGTCTTCCGTGCCGCGATCGCCAGCTTGGTGTACCGGGGGTTGACACGTCGGAGCTCGACCGGCGGCACCATGGTCGCGTCGAGTTCGACCGGCACGGTCAAGTCGGGTTCCGGCGGGGCCGGTTCGAGGCCGGGTCCGTCACCGCCGGGGAGAAAGCCGTCACCGTCCTCGCCGTCGCTCGGCAGCAGGCCGTCGGTGACCTCGTCCGTGGACGGTGTGTCCGTATCGGCCACGAGGGTGGTCTCGGCGGGCACCGTCTCCGGCTGGGTCGGAGTCGTCGGCGCCGTCGCCGGCTTCGTCGGCTGGTTCGGTTGGACTTTGGGCTTGCTGCCGCCGGTGGGCGGGCTCGGGGGCGGCAGGGCGACCCGGTAGGTGGCGTACAGCGGCGGATCGGCCACGGCGCTCACCGTCCACACCTGGGAGACGAGCACCCCGGTGAGGACCAAGAGGTGGAGAGCCAGGGCCAGGGGCAGGTACCGCAGTTTGAGGCCCTGGCGGGCCCGCGTGGCCTTTACGATCGAGGCTTCGAACATCGTCGCGCTCCTTTCGGTTCGAGCCGGCCGATGGGCCGGCTCGAGTCCCTCCGATTCCAAAGACACCCGACAAGGTGAAAAGGAAACCGGCGGAGCGCGACTGCAAGTGGAGTGCCGCGAGATCAGGTCTTCGGCGCGGTCTCGACGGTGCGCAGGTACACCGCGGCGTCGCGCACGCGGTTCTTCACGCATTCGAGGGCGTCAGGGCCGGGTGGGCAGCGCGGCGCGAACATCTCCTGCCATTGCGGGCAGCTCACCTGCAGCTGGTCGAGCTCCGCCACCCCTTCCCCGTTCTGCAGGAACTCACCGAGCAGCGCTCGTGCCGACAGATAGCCAGCCTGAAGGTGGCACGGCTGGGTCGACAGGTCGACGTAGAACTCCGGCGACTCATGACCGAACTCGAAATGGCAGAAGTAGTCGTAGAACCGCGGACTGGCCGAAAGCATCAGCACATCCGCCACGTGGCGACCGAGGGTCCAAGCGACGAAGGGCGATTCGAAAGAAACCGCCAACGCGCGCTGGGCGGCGGCAGCGTCCACCGGCCCACCCCCGGGCCGCTCGGCGGGGCGCAGCAGGGCCTCGGTCCAGGCTTCGACGGCGGTTTCGATCGAGCGCTGCTTCTCGTTGGCGAAGGTCGAACCCGACGAGGTTGGCGAGCAGAAGCCGTCGCAGATCGGCCCGGCGGTGGGCGAGTCGGTCGTGCAGCCGTTGCCCGGCACGCCCCCCGGCTTCGGCGTCCGCCAGTTGCAGATGTCTTCCGTGAACGGGCCGCCCGGGCCCCAGTTGCAGAAGTTGCCGGCCGCGCAGTCCCCGGAGAAATAACAGTCGCAGTTGGGTTGGGCACTGGGCGAGATGACCTGACCCCAGGCGGTCCAGTTGCCGGCGTTGAAGCCCTCCTGGAAGATCAGATCGGGCGGCTGGGCAGCGAGCGGACCGGCGAACGCCAACACGAAGAGCGTAAACACTGAGTGCCTCGACAAAGACATGGACGACCTCCTTGCGAACGGGGCAGGGATGACCGAAAGAGTCAGCTTGAATGGTACCGCTGAACGCTGCCGCTGCACCACCGTCCTCGGCCGAGCCGTCGGCCCCGCGCTGCTAGACTCCTCCCCTCTCGCCCAGTTCTTCGGAGGCTCGCCCATGCGCTCGATCTCGGTCCTCTTGTTGCTCGCCCTTGCCGTGGCTTCACCGCTGTGTGCCGACGAGGCGGCCAAGCTCCATGCCTTGTTCGATCGTGAATGGGAGGCGCGGCTCGCGGCCCATCCGCTCCAGGCAACCTCGGTGGGCCGCCACGAATACGATGCGTTGCTCGGCAGCTCCTCGATGGCGGCCATGGAGGCAGAGGTCGCCGCGGCGCGCGGATTCCTCGCCGAGCTCGCGGCGATCGACGAAGCGAAGCTGGGTGACGAGGACCGCGTCAGCCATCAGATGTTCCGCCGCCAACTCGAGAACCGCATTCACGACTTCGAAGTCGGCGACTACGTCTTTCCGATCAACGCCGACTCCGGTTTCCACATGGGCTTCGCGCGGCTGGGCAAGGAGATGCGCCTCGCCTCGACCACCGACTACCGCAACTACATCGCCCGCTTGCGCGCCTGGCCGCGGGTGGTCGACGAGCAGATCGCCAACTTGACGATCGGCCTCGAAAAGGGCTGGACCTTGCCGCGGGTGGTGCTCGAGGGCTACACCGACACGATCACCGCCCACATCGTCGACGACCCCACGAAGAGCGAGCTGTTCGAGCCTTTCCGCGCTTTCCCGGCGGGCGTTCCGGAGGCCGACCGGGCGGCGCTCGTGGCCGCCGGCAAGGCGGCGATCACCGAGGCCATCGTGCCGGGGTACCGACGCTTCCTCGAGTTCATGGAGAAGCGCTACATCCCGGGCGCCCGCACCACTCTGGGTGCCTCGGCCATGCCCGGCGGCAAGGCTTTCTACGACCACCTGGTGCACCAGTACACGACGCTGCCGCTGACTGCCGAGGAGGTACACCAGATCGGCCTCGCGGAGGTCGCGCGCATCGAAGCGGAGATGAAGGAAGTCATCCGCCAGGTCGGCTTCCAGGGCACCTTCGCCGAGTTCCTCCACTTCCTGCGCACCGACCCGCGCTTCTACCCGAAGACGCCGGAAGAACTGCTGATGCGCGCCGCCTACATCGCCAAGCGCATGGACGGCAAGCTGCCGTCGCTCTTCGGCCGCCTGCCGCGCACGCCCTACACCGTCGAGCCGGTGCCGGATTCGATCGCCCCCAAATACACCGGCGGTCGGTACGTCGAGGCGCCCGTCGGCAGCACCCAACCCGGCATTTACTGGGTCAACACGTACAAGCTGGAGGTCCGCCCGTTCTACAACCAGGAAGCGCTCACCCTGCACGAGGCGGTGCCCGGTCATCACCTGCAAATCGCCCTCAACCAGGAGCTCGAGAACCTGCCGGAGTTCCGCCGCCACAGCTACCTGTCGGTCTTCGGCGAAGGCTGGGGCCTGTACAGTGAGTGGCTGGGCCTCGAAGCCGGCTTCTACACCGACCCGTACAGCAACTTCGGCCGCCTGACCTACGAGATGTGGCGCGCCTGCCGGCTGGTCGTCGACACCGGCCTCCACGCCTTCGGGTGGACGCGCCAGCAGGTGATCGACTACATGGCCTCGCGCACGGCCCTGTCGCTGCACGAAGTCACGACCGAGACCGACCGCTACATCAGCTGGCCGGGCCAGGCCCTGTCCTACAAGATCGGGGAGATCAAGATCCGCGAGCTGCGGAAACGCGCCGAGAGTGAGCTGGGTACGAAGTTCGACGTTCG
>JANRLG010000112.1:0-4165 GCA_033762835.1 Thermoanaerobaculia bacterium | reverse complement strand
CGCCTCGAGGTCCTCGAGCCGCAAGATCCGCTTCGGGGGCCGACGAAGGCAAAGAATCGGCGCCGCCGAAACCGGCGGCAAGATCGCCTCCACCCGCATCCGCCCACCGGCCACTGGAAGCGGGAGCGAAGCCTCGAGAATCGGGCTTTCCTCATGCACCACCTGGCCGTGAAGCCCGGCGATCGTGCCGATCAGCCCTTCGAGCACCAAGGAGGAAACCCGCCGTCCACACCACCGCGAACCCTCGAAACCCGAGGCGAAGACGGAGCCGTCCTCGTTGACCACCAGGTCGGTCAGAGACTCATCGGCGAGAAGGTCGAAGAGGCCAGCCCGGCGAATCTCCTCCTCGAGCGTCCGGAGGTGGATCGGGGCGAGGCGGGCGGGGGTCGAGGCGGGGACAGCGGCGGCGTTCATGCCGCAAGGGATAGTCCAAGAGCGGGTGGTGGTCAAAGGAGCTGGGACAGGATGGGACAGGACGGGACAGGGACCACTTAACGCTACTCTCAGTCGACCTCGACAACAGGCCGGATTCCAGTATTCATCTTCGGCCTTCCCATGCCAGAGACCAGCTGAAAACTCCATGCGGGGTTCTTCTTCGTGGTCCACGAGCCCCCAGCGAGCCGATAATCTGAATACAAATTTCCCCTTGCCAGAGCCGCCGCCTGCGATCTGCAGTCGTCCCGGAAGACCAACTCGTGAACATTGCCAATCAAGTCCATTAGACCGCAGGGGGATTGCCCCTGGGGGAAGAGCCCCACCTCAATCGGACCCTGAGGCGCGTCGGCCTTAACGTGTACATACCGCAGGTGTGCATGCACTTGATAAGTCGGCTCGACGGACCCCCACGGCCACCTCCTTTCGCCGTCGAGTTCGGCGACTTCGAGCCACTCTTGGACGGAAGGCAGGCGCCAATTCTCGCCAGTTGAATCCTGAAGAGCAACGAGAATCTCGGCGACATCGCTAAGATCTTTTATGACATAGGGTTTGACTGACCGACGCCCCGCCGGCCCGCCTTCCCTTAGGGCCAAAACCTGACTCTCTGTTAGCGGATAAACAGGCACTCGGAATCGCCCCACCCTAACCGTCAGCGGAGGTATTTGAAGTGCAGGATGCGTTCCGCGAATCGCCAGTACCTTGGCGACTGCCCTCAGCGAATGGTAGCCTAACTTAGGGCTGTGCAGCTCTGACAGCAAGAGCCTATTGAGAAAACCTGTGGCATCTACCTGTCCTTCGATTGCCTCGAAAGTAGTGGTAATTAGCCAGAACAGATCTGGCTCATTCAACCTAGCGCTCGCATAAAGCGAGGGCAATAGACCGCCAAAGAAGATGTCGTAGTACTGGGAAAGTAGCTGAAGAGTCGGCCCCAGGTTCTGTACATCCCTTGCCAGGATCATCCGCTTTACTTGGTCTATATATCTTCCTTTTAACGAATGATGGCGCCTTGGCTGCTTGTCTAGAAAGGAAGAGTTGGGCTGAAATTCTAACGCATTAGCGAGCGTCTTGACGACGGAGAGTCCGTCATTGTCCGCCATCATGGCATCAACTACAGCCGGATCAATTTCGATCGAAGCCGCCCCTGCACGCAGCCCCATGCTCTTTAGTCCAAGCCTCGTTTCGATCCGGATTACAAGCGGCTGACACACGAAGATTTCATCTATAATCTCCGGTATCTGGTCAAAACGGTAATACACAATCGGAACAACGCCAAAGCTCCTTAGTCTTTCTAGAACATCCTGGCCCTGGTCATGGGCAATCAGGGCAAAGGATCGGTTTTTCCACTGTAGCCTTCCTACTCGTAAACTCTGGCCCAAGTCCTCGTCTGAAAAACTGAAACCAACGAAGAGCGGCGCATGGACTTTCGCCTGGAAGAAACCAGCTAGCCTCCCCGGATTGACGTACGCGTCGTCGTAGTCCCTCGATGTAAGAACCCACGTCTCCGGCCGCTCAAGACTGCCGTGTACTTTCAGTAGCACCGGGTGACCAATAGAACTGTCGAAGAGTGAAAGTTCTGAGGCGGAATGGCCACGCCCGATCGCCTCGGGGGCCAGCGGAACTCCGGCCTTTCTAAAGGCAGTCTCAATTCCATTGTCTAGGTTTGTAGTAATTATCTTTCTGCAGCCGCTTGCCACGATAGCCTGCAGTGTCGTAGTCGTAGCGTCAGCAGGAACCTTGAGCGCGTGCTGTATTCTTGCGTTGAAGTCCGTCTCGCCAAGGGAGTCCTTGGCCCAGCGCAGAAACTCGGGCATGTTGTCAGTAGCGTGTTCGGGGTATCCCGCGCGCTCTGGTACCAGAGCAGCACGCAGGCTATGCCATGAAGGAAGTCCCAGTGGGATCGAGACGCCAGCTCCGAGAATTGGAGTGAGCTGGTCTCGCGCGTCTCGAGCAAGCTGAAGCGCATAGGCGCTAGCGGATTCCCTTGCGTGTTTGGTCATCGATTCCGGGGCGCGAATTTCACAGGACATTGTATCAATCTTCTGAAGTCTGGCGGCTCTCCTCTTTCCTGCACTTTCTCCACCACAAACCGAAACTCCGCCAGCTCCGCCGCCTCCCACCGCATCGCCTGCTCCTTCTCGACCAACTTCGATCGCCAGGCCTGACGGGGCTCGAGGGCGACGACGAAGCGCACGGACCCGTTCGCCCGGCGCCTTTCGTCCCAGTCCGCGGCTCGCACGGCAAGTCCTGCGGCTTCGAGCGCTCGTAGAAGCCTCGCCACAGCGAGCCTTTCCGCTTTGAGCACCTCTTTCCCCACCGTCACCCACAAGCCGGCATCGGCCTCGATTCGGCCGTACTTGGTGATGATCGCGCGAGCCGCTGCGATCCTCTTCGGTGGCAGCTGGGCCGGGGCGCTGCGCCGGAGCGCTGCCGCCTGAATGTGCAGCTCCATCCGTCGCCGATAGCGGGCAAGCCGCGTTGCCGTGGCCTCGACCGTGGTGTCTTTCAACATCGTCGCGCTCGACATGGCGTCCTTTCTCCGAGTCGTCATGGGTTCTCGGCTCACAGCTCCCACCACCGCCCTGCCCGCGCCAGCACCGGCGGGAAGCCGCGCTTCAGGATCAGCACTTGGTCCGGTGGCAGTTGACCGACCTCGCCCTCGGTCAGGAGCGGCCGTTTGACTTCGCTCCAGGCTCGGGTGGTGTTGCGCCGGCCGGCGAGGCCGCCGCTCCGCCCGCGCGAGACCTTCTGGTAGCGCACTGTCGCCTCGCCGGTGAGCTTCGAAAGGAGCGTCCGGGTGTCGGCCTGCTGGGTGGCGGTGGCCGCGAGCACGCCGCAGTTGCCGGTGAGGGTCTCGGTCCGGGAGAAGTTCCGGACGATCTGGTTGAGGTCCTGGACCGCCAGGGTGCAGCGCACGCCGTAGCCGCGCAGGTAGGCCAAGGTGTCCTCGATCACGGGGACGCGGCCGAGGCTGGCGAATTCGTCGAGCAGGATCTCGAGGCGTTGGGCCTTCGGATCAGCTCCGCGGAGGGTGACGCGACGGAAGAGCGCGGTCAGGAGCAAGCGCATGAGGCCGCCGATGCGGGCGAGGTCGTGGTAGGGCACGCTGGCGTACAGCGTCGTCGGCTGTTCGCCGAGCAGGGAGTCGAGGGAGAAGTCGGACGCCTCGGTCGAACGCGCCACGACCGGATCTCCCCACAGGTCGAGGACCGGCTGGAGGGTCGAGACCAGGCTGCCGCGTTCGCGCTCGGGGGTCGCCTTGAAGCGCCGCGCCTGGCGGGCGACTTCGGGGTGGGTTTTGAGCAGCTCGCTGGTGAGGGCATCGCGCCAGTTGCGGGCGCCGCCCGGGTCGTGCGGGAACTCGGCAAGCTGGCCGAAGAGCTTCTCAGGCTCGGCCGTGTTGAGCAACTCGCGCGCCGCGGCGAGTGTCGCCGGCAGCGCGTTGGCGTAGATCACGTGGAGCGTCAGAAGCACGAAGAGCGACCGCGCCCCGGCGATCCAGTGGCCATCCTCGGTGGACGTCGCCGGGTAGCTGATCAGGTTGCGCGTCATCTCGGTCACCTGGGCGACGTCGCCAGGGCCGCGCTCGATTTCGTCGAGCGGGTTCCAGCGGTGACCGACTCCCAGGGTCGGCGCGAAGCGGATCACCTGGTGGCCGAGGGTCGCCCGCCAGCCGGCGGACGTCTCGAAGAGCTCGCCCTTCGGGTCGAGCACGAAACACGAGGCGCGGTTG
>JANRLG010000111.1:0-3547 GCA_033762835.1 Thermoanaerobaculia bacterium | reverse complement strand
CACCTGGTGGCCGAGGGTCGCCCGCCAGCCGGCGGACGTCTCGAAGAGCTCGCCCTTCGGGTCGAGCACGAAACACGAGGCGCGGTTGGTGGCGAGCGTCGAGAGGATCGGCCCGGTCGTCTTGCCGGCGCCGGGTGGCATGACGAGCAGGATGTGGTGATCGGAGCCGTCGACGATTCGCCGTTCAGGGAGCCCCGGCCAGCGGTCGAGGACGACGCCTTGCTCTGCGAGGAGATTGGCGCGGCGAAGGTCGGAAGTGGTTGCCCAGCGGGCGGAACCGTGAGCCGTCTCGGCGACCGGGCCGCCGTGCCCCTTGCGTCGTGTCGCCGCGGCGGCCACGGCGGCAAAGGTGGCCGGAACGGCGAGCGCCACGGCGAGGGCTTGGAAGGCAAGGGATAAGAGCTGGGTGGAGAGAAGAAGAGAGATGAGGCGAGGCGCGTGGTTCGGCGAGAAGACCGGCACTGGCCCGAGGTGGGCGAGCGGCAACAGCTCCGGCGGCCGGCCGAGCCGCTCGTAGATCAGGGCCGCGGAGGCAGAGAGGCCGACGGGCAGGCCGACGACGAGGGCCACGAGCACGGCGAGAACGCGGCGATTCATGGCGCGAACCTCCAGAGCGGCACAGCCCGAGCGCGGACCGCGGCGAGCGGCACCGGGCCGAAGTAGCGGCTGTCCCAGGAGCGGGGGGAGTGGGTGGAAAGGAGGAACAACGAATCGGCTGGCACCTCGAGCTCGTGGGGCGAGAACGGGGTGAGTGGCCGGCCGCCGGAGTCTCGGGGCAGGAGCAAAGCACCGGGGACTGGCTGTTGGTTGATGACGACGAAGAAGTTCTGGACGGCGACTCGATCGCCTGGGACCGCCTCGACCGGCTTCAGCAGCTCCGGAACCAAGCCAGGGCAGAGCCCGAAGTGGAGGTAGCCGTGGGCGCGACCGATCTTGGCGACAGGACGAGGTGGGCAGGCGAGAACCAGGTCACCGCGCTCGAGGGGCCGCGAGAGCTGAACGGGGATCAGGAAGTAGACGCCCGCGGGGGAGGACGCCGAGAGGTTCAGCCGAAAACACGACGCCCACCCGGCTCCGATCGCCAGGGCGGCGAGAGTGAGGAACCGGAGGGGACGGCGAGAGCGGCGGCGCGAGACCATGCCCGCCGAGCTTGCCGGGAAAGGTCAGCTGGGCGGAAATGAGGTGGGACAAACGAGGACAGGGCGGGACAAACGGGACGGCGGGGGGCGGGCGAGGGCGGAAATCGCGCGGTTGGCGACCTCCACCCTCGAGCGCTTAGAGATCCAGGCTTGTGGCTAGCCGCACTTGATCCAACACGAAGGATCTGGGCTGGTCGCGCAGATGCAGATGCAGCACTCGTATCCGGTACATCCCACGCATTCCTCCGGAATGAGGCTCATGTCACCGATGAAGAAAGGGTCCACTGCTTTCCCGGTGGGCGCTGGTACCTGCTCTCTCTGCACCGGAGTGCTGGCCGTCGGCTCGAGCATCAGCGCCACATCCACCGCCACCAGGCAGGCTGGATTTCCGGAAGGAGTTTGCGCGGCAGCGACGGTTGACCCCAGTGCAAGGACGCCGAAGAGAATGAGGATGACGCTGGATCGACGACGGATCATGGTCTTCTCCTTTTTGGTCCACAAGTGGCTCGAGTCCCGCGGGAATCGAGGGTTAGCCGATCACGGCAGTCCAGTGGGATTGCCGAGTCTCTCGCTGCTTCGCAGTTGCCGTGCTTCAGAATTGTACCGCAGGACCTGAGGGCCAAGATCCCTCGCCCCACCCTCCCCTCACGCCCCCTCCTCCACCGGCGCGGGCATCGCCAGCTCGAAAGCATCCAAGTCCGCCGCGTCCCAGATCGTGCTGGTGGCTTCGTCGAGTAGACCCAGGGCCAGGGCGTCGGGCGGCTCGATCGTCAGTAGGTAGTCGGCCACGGGCACCGGGTTCTGCCAGCCTTTTTCATCGCGCACGTTCTCGAGCCGCACGCCGACGAGGCGGGCAATGCCGGCGGTCTGGAGGACCGCGATGACCGTCCAGGCGTCGAACGGTGTCGGTTCGACCGACAGTTGATGAAGCGGGGGCAGATCGGGGTCTGTGCCCACCGTCAGCCACAAGCCGCCGTCCGACTCGATGCGGCCATGAAGAAAGATCAGTGCGCGGGCCTTCTCGATGATCTCCGGCGGCAGCTCGAGCACCAGGCGCTCGCGTGCGTCCTCCGCCAGGGACTGCAAACGCATGCGCCGGTCGAACTTCTCGAGCCGCCGGGCCAGAGCCCACTGTTTCCTCTCGCGCTCGAGCCGCTTGCGGGTTTCGAGGTCGATACTCGAATCGCAGCGGACCGCCGCTTTCCGCTCCTTCTTGCACGCCTGACAGGGGCAGTTCTGCGCGTGGTTCAGGACGTGGCCGCAGTGCGAGCATGGTGCCGTCCGTTGGCGATGGTAGAAGATCGGCCTTTCCTGACCGGGTGGGACGTGGCGCAGGAGCTCCGGCGGATGGGAGCCATCCGGCGAGTTCCGCAGCAGGGCCTTGAGGGCGATGCGGGTCAGGGCCTTGAGCTCCACGGGCTGGCCGCAAACCTCGCAAGGCAGGTCCGACGGCAAGCCCGGGAAGAAGGCCGCGAAGTCGTGCTTCTTGGCCGCGAGATCGAAGTCACCGATGATGTCGAGCACCGGTCGTTCCCACAGCCCTTCCGAGCCGAGGCAGTAGAACTGCGTCAAGACGAGGTCGCGTTCCGCGGGGGTCAGCTGCGTCCAAGTACGGGGGGTTCGGTCCATGGCTTGGGTCTCCTTGGCAAGTTCCTGGAAGGGCGGCGAGCCGCGGGTCGGGTACGGCGGCGAAGTCAGCGACGCGAGCCCATGCCACGAAAGCTTGCCGGGGAAAGTCCGCTAGACGGAAGCGAGGTGGGACAAACGGGGACAGGGCGGGACAAACGGGACCGCGGGGGGTGGGCGAAGGCGCTTTTGGGGAATTTCCACGGGCTATTCCCGCTCTTCCCGAGAGGGATGCCGGGTGCCGCCTGATGGGGCCGAGCGCCAGGGGTAGAGCGGGAATAGATTGAAGAAGTGCGATGGATCGGTGGTAAGTGCCGAGAAATGAGGAACATCTGCTCAGTGGGCCGTTTTCAAGGGTCGTCGTCAGCCCCTGGCGCTTTGCAAACCACTCCTGGGATTGGGGTTACAGGTACAGCGGAGGCTGAAATGAGGTCGAAAATGTCTGAAGGGCAGGCGGTAACGGGGCGTAGCCCTGGCGAGCCCTGGCAAGTGGTTTTGACTTCAGCGGCTTGGCGGGGGTAGGGTTGCAGGTTGAAGGGCCGGTGAAGGCTTTGAGACTGACCAGGGCGAGTGCAGTAAGCAGAAGCCCACAACCAAGTTGCAGGTTGAAGGGCCGGTGAAGGCTTTGAGACGTTCAACGCGGCGGCGAGAGTTTCGGGTTGGAGGCCTTGCTGGTTGCAGGTTGAAGGGCCGGTGAAGGCTTTGAGACCTCGTTGAAAAGTCGCCGATACATGTCTTCCTGAGAAGACTCTGTTGCAGGTTGAAGGGCCGGTGAAGGCTTT
>JANRLG010000110.1:0-3166 GCA_033762835.1 Thermoanaerobaculia bacterium | reverse complement strand
AGCGGCGAGGCGGCGCGCGCTCCGGGGCGCGCTCGTCCGCCACAACCAGGTGAACCACGCCGCCGCCGCGACCAGCCCCAAGGTGCCGTGCACCGTCGCCAGCCAGCGCGTCTCCCGCACGTTGCCGATCGCGACCAGCGCGATCCCGGCGAGCCCCGCGGCGAGGGTGATCCACACCGCCCCCGAACGCGCGAGATCCGGCCCGGAGCGCCGGTGCCAACGCACCAGCAGCCCCGAGAACAAGAGGCCCACGACGAGGTGAGCCAGCAGGCTGGTGAAGTAAGCCGGGTGGGGATGGTCTGCCGCCGCCAGGTAGCCGGAAGTTCCGGCCACGATGGCGGCGGTGATGGGCAGGAGGCGGATCGTAGCGAAGCGGTTGGTCATTGACGGTTGACCCTCGCAGGTAGGAGGGCAGTCTAGCAAGGCTGGGGGCACCCGTCGCCATCGGCGAGAAGTTGATTCGGCCTCGTTTGCGGCCCGGAAACACCGGCGCTTGCCGCTAATCACGCAGCGCGTTACTTTTCGACCATGAGACTCCCACCTGTCACCCCTGGAGAGCTCCTGCGCGAGGAGTTCCTGCTTCCGATGGGCCTCAGCCAATACCGGCTCGCCAAGGAGATCGGCGTGCCGGCTCAGCGCATCGGCGAGATCGTCGCGGGCCGGCGAGCCGTGACGGCTGACACCGACCTCCGCCTTTGCCGCTTCTTTGGCCTTTCGAACGGCTACTGGCTGCGAGCGCAGGCGGTCCACGACATGGAGGTTGCCCAGGAGGCCCTGGCGGAAACCCTGGAGAAGATCAAACCGTGGGCTGCGGCCTAACGGGCTAGAGCGGCCAGAGCCAGGGCACCAGCCACAGGGTCAGCAGGAAGACCCCCACGGTCAGCGGTGCGCCGACCTTCAGGTAGTCCAGGAAGCGGTAGCGCCCAGGGCCGTAGACCATCAGGCAGGCGGGCTCGAGCGGGGTGATGAAGCTTGACGAGGCCGCGAGGCAGACGGTGACGGCCAGCGTCCGCGGGTTCAAGTCCATGGCCATGGCCGTGCGCACGGCCACCGGCAGCACCACCAGGGCGGCCGCCTGGTTCGACATCGGCTGGGTCAGGATCACCGTCAGCAGGTAGAAGCCGGCGACCAGGAACAGTGGGTCCCGGCCGGCGGCGAAGCCGGCGATCTGTTCGGCGAGAAACGCCGCGGCGCCGGTGGTTTCCATCGCCTTGGCCAACGACAGCAGGCAGCCGACCATGATCAGGATGCGCCAGTCGACGGCCGAATAGGCTTCGCTCGAACTCACTGAGCGGGTCAAGACCATGGCGCCGGCCGCGGCCAGGGCGACGAGCGAGAACGGCATCAGCTCGAAGGCCCCGATCAGGATCATGGCCAGGAAGATGCCGGCGGCGACCCACGAGCGCCGACTCTGGGGTTGGAACTGGAGCTGATCGAGCAGGATCACGTCGCCGGCCTTGAGCAGCCATTGCAGGCGCGACAGGTCGCCCTGCACGAGGATGGCATCGCCGTCCTGAAGCGGCCGGTCGCCCAAGCGCTGGCGGCGGGTCCAGCCGCGGTGGGAAATCGCCAGCACGGTGACGTTGTAGCGACTCCGGAACTGGTGCTCGCGCAACGAGCGACCCGACAAGTGGGACTGGGGAGCGAGCAGGATCTCGTGCACCTGCACGGAGCCCGCACCGTGCCCCTCGCCGCCCACGAGCTCCACTTGGGAGGCGCGGGTGAGCCGCAGGAAGCCCTCCTGGGACGATTTGATCATCAGGACGTCACCGGCTTGGAGCGCCCGGTCCGGCGGCAACGGCAGGATTTCTTCGTCGTCGCCCACCAAACCCAGCACCGAGACGTCGAGGTCGCGACCGGCGTGGATCTCATTCAGGTTCTTGCCGCACCAGGGCGAGGAGGCGGGAATCCGCACCTCGCCCAGGTACTCGCGCACGCCGTAGTTGTCGATCGCCTCGGTTTGGCGATCGGGCAGCAGCCGCCGGCCCCAGGTGAACAGGTAGACGACCCCCAGAAGAAAGATCGGAATGCCCACCGGGGACAGTTCGAAAAACGACATCGGCTCGAGCCCGAAGCTCGGCAGGGCACCGGAGACCACGATGTTGGTGGAGGTGCCGATGAGCGTCACGGTACCGCCGAGGATCGAAGCGAAGGCGAGCGGCATGAGGATCTTCGATGGCGCCAGCGACAGCCGCTGGGCGAGCCCGGTGGCCAGCGGCAGGAAGGCGGCGACGGTGGCGGTGTTCGACAACACCGCCGAGACCATGCCGGCGCCCATCACGACCGGTACCAGGAGCAGGCCGGGCCGGCGTTCGGCGAAGGTCGCCAGCCGCCGCTCGAGCTGATCGAGCGCCCCCGTGCGTACGAGGCCCTCGGTGACCACGAACAGGCTGCCGAGGAAGATCACGACGTCGTTGCCGAAGCCGCGGGCGATCTCCGCGGGGGGAATCAGTCCCAGGGCCCAAAGGCCCAGCAGGACGGCCACGCCGGCCACATCCACGGAGACCACCTCGGTGGCGAACAGCAACACCGCGAGGACGAGGACGACCAGCAGGGAGAGAATTTCGGGCGTCATGGCTGGGCTCGCTCGGACTTTGTCACGACCGACGGGCGGGTGGTACGAGAACCTTGGCCCGCGCGACACGTAGAATCGAACCTGCGCCCGCGGGCGTCCACTGCAAGAGAAACGGAGTCGGTCGTGACCAATGGCATTTTTTCCTCGGGGCTCCGGGCCCTTGCCTGGTGTTTCGTTTTGGGCTCGCTGTCGATCGGGCAAGTCGCTTGTGGCAAGAAAAGCGAGAGCGCGGCACCCCAGGTTTCCACCACTCTGGTGCAGCGCGGAGCGATCGAGGTGACAGCCTCCGCCGATGGCGTCGTCGAGCCGGTGCGGAAAGTCGAGGTCAAATCGAAAGCCTCGGGCGAGATCACCGCCCTCACCGCGGACACCGGTGACCTCGTCACTCAAGGCCAAGTGCTCGTCCAGCTGCTGCCCAGAGACGCCCAGAATTCCCACGACCAGGCCTCCGCGGACCTCGATTCCGCCCGGGCCCGGCTTCAGAACGCCGAAGCCCAGTTGCGCCGCCAGCGGCGGCTGTTCGACGACGGGCTCATCTCCGCCTCCGAAATCGAGCTCGACGAGCTCGCCGTCACCACCGCTAAGAGTGAG
>JANRLG010000109.1:0-51574 GCA_033762835.1 Thermoanaerobaculia bacterium | reverse complement strand
CTGAGCCGACTTCCCATCCCCTGCCAACAAGGCCGGGGCGAGCGACCTAGACGGTCGTTCGCCCCGGTTCGTATACTCGCCCGAGATGAACAGAAATCGCCCCCTCGTCGCCCTCGCTTGCCTCACCCTGGTCGGCCTCCTCGGATCGAGCTGCGATTCCGCGGGGCCCGTGGCGCCGAACGGCACCACCCTCATCGTCACCGCCGCGCCGACCCGCATCGGCGTCTCCGGAACCTCGGAAATTACCGTGATCGGCCGCAAGCCGGACGGCAATCCGTTGCTGCGTGACACCGAAATTCGCCTGTCGACGACGCTCGGCACGGTGCCTGCGCTGGTTCTCACCGACGGCAACGGCGTCGCCCGCGCCATTCTGCGCGCCGACGGGCGAACCGGCAAAGCCACGGTCAGTGCCACCACGGTCGGCAGCGGCGGGACTTCCGGTGGCGGCACGACGGGCGGCGGCACGACCGGTGGTACCACGGGAGGCTCCGGAACGGTCGAGATTCAGGTCGGCGAATCAGCGGAAACCAAACCGACTCTGCTGGTAAGCGCCAATCCCAACAACGTGCCTGTCACCGGCACGTCGACGATCACGATCATCGCCCGCAATCCGGACGGCACCTCGGTATCCGCCGGCCAAACCGTCATCCTCACCAGCACCCTCGGCAGCCTGAACCCGAGTCGTCCGACGACGCGCAGCGACGGCACGGCCGTCTCCACCCTTTCGGTCGGCACGCAGGCCGGAACCGCCACGGTGACTGCGCTGCTCGGCTCCAGCGACGCCGTCACCACCACCGTTGCCATCCGCGACGCACCGACCAACATCGGACTCTCGGCGCCCTCGAGCTCCGTTGCGGTCGGCGCCAGCCTGTCCCTGACGGCGATCGTCAACAACGCACAGGGCCAAGCCGTACAGGGCAGCACGGTCACCTTCAGCGTGGCCAACGCCATTCCTTCGAATATCCGGGCCAGCCTGTCCCCGACGATCGACCTGACCGGTCCCCAGGGGGACGCGCAAACCCAGCTCACCATCGATGGCACCAGCCCCATTGGTACCCTCGAGGTGGTGGCGACCGCAGCCTCGGGCAGCGGTGAGACGTTGACCGCGCGATTCCTGGTGACCGTCCGCTGAGCTTTCGTCTCGTCGAGGCCGTTACGAAACGGCCTCGACGCGTTCCTGTCGCCACCCGGACTCCGGCAATCCAGGCTCGGCCGGCACCGACCTATCGCCCTCTCAACTGCTATACTCCGCGCATCTTGAGCGCTTTGCGACCCTTCGCGCGGGATTCCGAGCTTAGCGACGGCTCTTGTCGCGAGACGACCGACAATGGCCGAAGCTGATACCTCGCCCCCCGAGCGGCTGCGCGCCCTTCAGCTCCGCTGGGAGTCGGATAAGACCTCCCGTGTCTTCGTCCAGCTCGCCGAGGAGTACCGGCGGCTCGGCCGAACCCAGGAGGCTCTCGGCTTGCTCGCCGAGGGCCTGGCGGCGCATCCCAACTACTTGGCCGCACAGGTCGTGCTCGGGCGCTGCCATCTCGATCTCGGCCGGACCAAAGAGGCCATCGCGGAGTTGGAAGGGGTCATCGCGCGGGACCCGACCCAGATGGTCGCCTACAAGCTGCTCGTCGAGGCTCATCTCGCCGAGCAGGACGGCGAGGAAGCCCGCAAGCGCCTGCGCATCTACAGCCTGCTGAACGACAGTGACCCCGAAATCGCGGACTTGCGTCGCCGCATCGGAGAAGTGGGACGTCATCGTCGCGACCCCGAGGATACCTTCGTGGGGGCCCTACGCGCCGAGACCCCCGCGGTCGCGGCTCCGGAAGAGGCCCCGGTTCCGATCGCGACGCCCGAACCCGCGAACGTCCCGCTCGAGCTCGAAGTCCCGGAGCCGAAGGCCGCCGAACCCCCCGTGGAGGCCCCCGCCGTGTTCGACGAGCTCCCGTTTCCCGATCTCGCCGTTCAGCCGGAGCGATATCACGCGGCGCTGCCCGACGAGCCCCTGTTCGACCTCGCTCTGCCCGGATTCGCGCCACCTGAGGTCGCGCCGCAGGTGCCCGAAGCCGAGATCGTTTGGCAGTTCGAAGACGCCCCGGCGCCGACCGTCGCAGGCCCTGAGCCGGATCTCTTCGAACTCGACGCCTTGCCGGTTGCCGCGGATTTGGATGTCACTGGGCTGCTCGGTCGGGTGACCGCCGCGCCGGAACCGCTGGCGCTTTTCGACCTCGAGCCGGCGCCAACCGCCGACGTGACCCCTGCGCCGCAGGCGGAACTGCCGGAGCCGGTCTTCGAGTTACCCGCGGTTGATGCGGTCGAGTGGACGCTGGAGCCGGAGGTCGTTCCCGAGCCGGAAGCGGCGCCCGTGCCGTTCAGCCTCGAGCTACCGAGTGAGCCGGAAGTCGCCGCTGCGCCGGAAGCCGCGGACCTGCCCGCGGTCGAGGCCGTTGCCGAACCGACCGCCACGGCCACTCTCGGCCACCTCTACCTTCGTCAGGGCCACCACGCTGAGGCCGAGGCGATCTTCCGCGAGGTCCTCGACCGTGAGCCGGACAACGGTGCCGCCGCCGCTGGTTTGGCGGAAATCCGTCGGCTGAGCGAACCGTCCCCTCCCCCCGTGGCCTTCGCCGAAGGGAGCCCGCCGGCCGCGGAGCCCGCCGCCGGGCCGCTGACCGCGGCGACCTTACTCGCCGGCTTCGACGCCGCGGCGGCCGGAGACAGCCCGGTCGCCAAGAAGCGATACCTCCTGCGCGGCTATCTGGCGCGGCTCACGGGAGCCCGAGGCTCGCATGTTCGTTGAGCGGCTGAACCGCATCGCCAATCGGATCGAAGGTGCTCTCGCGCTCGTCATCGCGGCCGAGGACGGTATCGGCATCGAGTCCGTCAGCAAGGCCCCGGGGCTCGACCTCGAGTTGCTGGTGGCCGAGCTCGTGGCCCAGGTGCGAGCGATCTCGGAGGCCGAAGAGGAAGTCGAGATCGGGAGCCTGCGGCAGCTCTCCGTCCGCACGGACCAGATGACTCTGCTGGCCAGCCGGGTTGGTGATCACCACTACCTGATTCTCGTGCTCGATGCCACCGGCAACCTCGGTCAGGCCCGCTTCGAGCTCAAGCGTTCCGCACTGCTCTTGGAAGAAGACCTGGACTGACCCGCTCACGGCGTCGCCGGGCACTGATTGGCTAGGGGGAAATTCTGCCGTGTTGACCTTCGAACAGATCAAGGAGCTGCTCCAGCTCGTCGCGGATCGCCGTCTCTCCGGAATGGAGATCGAACGTTCCGGCTTCCGCCTGCGCATCGACGGCCAGGCGGTGGCGCCGGTGGCCGTCGCCGCCGCGCCCGCGGCACCGGTCCACGCCCCCGCGCCGGCGGCGGCCCTTCCCGCGCCGGCGCCTGCCGCGCCAAGCGAGACCACTGCCGCCCCGGAGCCCGCGGCAGCCAGCGATACGCTTCCCGCCGGGGCCTTCGTGCAGCGCTCGCCCATGGTGGGTACGTTCTACCGCGCGCCCAACCCCGAGGCGCCGTCGTTCGTCGAGGTCGGGCAGCGGGTCAAGCGCGGCCAAACCCTGTGCATCCTCGAAGCGATGAAGCTCATGAACGAGATCGAGGCCGAGGCTGATGGCGTCGTCACCCAGATCTACCCGCAGAACGCCACCGCCGTCGAGTTCGGCGAGCCGCTCTTCGTGATCGTGCCCTGATCGTCATGTTCAAGAAGGTCCTGATCGCGAATCGCGGAGAAATCGCCCTCCGCATCATCCACGCCTGCCGAGAGCTCGGCATTCGGACCGTCGCCGTACACTCCACGGCGGATCGCGACAGCCTCCACGTCTATTACGCGGACGAGAGCATCTGCCTCGGGCCGCCGCCTTCGACGGAGAGTTACCTCAAGCTGTCGCGGTTGATCCCGGCCGTCGAAGTCAGCGGCGCGGACGCCGTGCACCCGGGTTACGGCTTCTTATCCGAGAACGCCCACTTCGCCGAGGTGCTCGGAGAATGCAACGTCACCTGGATCGGTCCCAAGCCGTCCACCATCCGGCTCATGGGCGACAAAGCCGCGGCCCGGCGCACCGCGCTGGCCGCCGGCGTGCCGGTGCTGCCGGGAAGCCAGGAGCCCCTGGCGGACGCCAAAGCCGCGGCCCGGCTGGCGGCCGAGGTGGGCTACCCGATCATCCTCAAGGCGGCGGCAGGCGGCGGCGGGCGCGGCATGCGCATCGTCGAGCGGGAAGAGGACATCGCCGGGCAGTTCGGCACAGCCAGCGAAGAAGCCGCCAAGGCCTTCAACGACGGCTCGATCTACCTCGAGAAGTACCTCACGAAGCCGCGCCACATCGAGTTCCAAGTCTTCGGGGATCACCACGGCACCCGCATTCACCTGAACGAACGCGAGTGTTCGATCCAGCGCCGCCACCAGAAGCTCATCGAGGAAGCCCCTTCGGTGGCGCTCGACGAGGACCTGCGCACGCGCATGGGCGATGCCGCGGTCGCCCTCTGCGAAGCCGTGGACTACCAGAACGCGGGCACCATCGAGTTCCTGCTCGACGAAGACGGCCGCTTCTACTTCATGGAAATGAACACCCGCATCCAAGTCGAGCACCCGGTCACCGAGATGGTTACCGGCACCGATCTGGTTCGCGAGCAGCTACTGGTGGCGTCGGGCGAGCGGCTGGGGATCAAGGGTGGCCTCAAGCCGCGGGGCCATGCCATCGAATGCCGCATCAACGCCGAGGACCCAGAGAAATTCCGGCCCTCGCCGGGCAAGATCGTGACCTTCCATCCGCCGGGTGGGCCGGGTGTGCGCGTCGACACCCACGTCTACGAGGACTACGTGGTGCCGCCGCACTACGACTCGCTGATCGCCAAGTTGATCGTCCACGATCACAACCGCCAAGCGGCCATCGACCGCATGCTGCGCGCCCTCGACTTCTTCGTCGTCGAGGGCATCAAGACGACCATTCCGCTTCACCAGGAGATCCTGCGCGACCCGCGTTTCCGCGCCGGCGATATGTCCACCAAGTTCATGGAGCGCTTCCTGGCCGAACGCGCCGAGGCACGCGCCGCTGCCGCCGGGGAGGCGCCATGAGGAGCCTCGCCCTCGACGCTCGTGGCAGCCTCGATCGGCCTACGCCGGGGCCGCTGTACGCGATCGCCGACAAGCGGGCGCTCGGCACGACGCCGATCCCGGAGGCGGTGAAGCAATTCGCCGACGCCGGCATCCGCTGGATCCAGATCCGCTCCAAGGGTGCCCTGTCGGACGCCGAGTTGTACCGGGTGGTCGAAGCCTCCTGCCGCGCCGTCGAAGGTACCGACGCGGCGTTGTGGATCGACGACCGGGCGGATCTTGCCGCCCTGTTTCCCGTCGCCGGGCTGCACCTCGGCCAGCGCGACCTGCCGCCGGCCGCGGCCCGCCGCCTCGTCGGCCGGCAAACCTGGATCGGCTCTTCGACCCACACCGCGGCAGAGCTGGAGGCCGCCGACCTCGATCCCGAGGTCGACGTCATCGCCTTCGGGCCGATCTTCCCCACCGCGAGCAAGCGCGACGCCGAACCCGCGGTGGGCCTCGAGCTACTGCGCTTCGCGCGTCGCTCCACGCAAAAGACCTTGGTGGCCATCGGTGGCATCGGCCCCAGTAACTTGGCCGAGGTTCTCGCAACCGGCGCCGACTCGGCCGTGGTGCTCTCAGCCGCCTGTAGCGGAGATCTCGCGACCAACCTCGCGCGCTTGGCCCGGGCCCTCGAAGCGACCGCGCCCTCGACCCGCCCCCGCTCCCGACCGGAAACGTGAGGATCTTTCTGACGGGCTTCATGGGCGCCGGCAAGAGCACGGTGGGCCGCCTCCTCGCTGCGCGCCAAGGCGCATCTTTCGTGGATCTCGACGATGAGATCGAACGGGTGACCGGCAAGTCCATCCGCCAGCTCTTTGAAGAGGGCGGAGAGGCTCTCTTCCGCCGCATCGAGGCGGAGGTGCTGGGCACTCTGGTGCGCTCCCTGGGCGAGACCGGCGTGGTCGCCACCGGGGGTGGGACCGCGGCCCAGCCGGCCAACTTGCGATTTCTGAAGACCCACGGGCTGGTCGTTTGGCTGCACCCGAGCTTCGCCACCCTGGCCGCCCGCATCGGAGAGTTCGGCAAAGCGGACCGTCCCATGTTCGAGACCGAAAGCCAGGCTCTCGAACTCTACCGGAGCCGCTTGCCGGCCTACCGCCAGGCCGATCTCGAGGTCAAGGTCGCCAATGACGAAGCGCCAGAGGAAGTCGCGGCCCGCATTTCGTTTCTGCTCCAAGGGCGGCGCGCTTGAGATTCCTGATCCTTTCCGACATGCACGGTAACTGGGAGGCCTTGGACGTCGTCCTGCGACACGTGCGGCGGAAGCGTTTCGATGCCACCCTGGTGCTCGGAGATCTGGTGGGCTACGGCGCCTCGCCGAACCAGATCGTGGATGCCATCGCCGGACTCAGCGGCACGGTGTTCACGGTGCGCGGCAACCACGACAAGGTGGTCTCGGGCGTCGACAGCGGCGCCAACTTCAATCACACGGCCCTGGCGGCCGCGCGCTGGACCACGGACCGCTTGACGCCGCGCAACCGTGCGCTGGTGCGCGATCTCCCGAAGGGCCCGCGGCGGGTGAATGACGATCTCGCCATCTGCCACGGCTCGCCCTTGGACGAAGACGCCTACTTGTTCTCGGACCGCGACGCCTACGAGGTCTTCAGCCGCCACGACGTGCCCGTCACGTTCTTCGGCCACACTCACGTGACGTCGATTTTCTCGTTCGAAGGTCGCGGCATCGGCGTGCGCGCCCTGCGGGGTACTTCCGGCGCCATTCGTCTCGCGCCGACGGGCCGGTACCTGATCAATCCGGGTTCGATCGGTCAGCCTCGAGACGGCGATCCCCGCGCCTCCTTCATGACTTTCGACAGCGAGTCCCGGATCGTCAAGTGGCAACGCCTCCCCTATCCGGTCGCCAAGGCCCAAGGCCGCATCCTCAAGGCCGGTCTGCCGAAGATGCTGGCCGACCGGCTGGGAGTCGGAGTTTAGACGCGCATGCGGCTCGCTGTCCTCGCCTTCGCCGGCTTGGCGTTGGTGCCACCCGCCGCGGAATCTCCGGCGACGCTCCTGATCGTCAACGCTCGGCTCGTGGACGGAACCGGGGCGCCGGCGCGGATGGGCAGCCTGCGGATCGCGGGAGACCGCATCGCGGCCGTCGGCGAGCTCACGGCGAAACCCGGCGAGGCCGTGCTCGACGCCCGGGGGCTCGTGCTCGCGCCCGGGTTCATCGACACTCACTCCCACGCCACGGGCGACCTGGCGGCGATTCCCGACGCTTTGGGGGCGGTGAGCCAGGGCATTACGACGGTCGTGGGCGGGCAGGACGGCGGCTCGGACTTTCCCCTAGCCGACGCCTTTGCTGCTCTCGAGCGCTCCCCGGTGGCCGTCAACGTCGCGGCCTACTCGGGCCACGGCACCTTGCGCGAAAGAGTTCTCGGCGCCGACTTCGAGCGTGTGGCGACGCCCGCCGAAGTGGCGGCCATGGCCAAGCTCCTCGAACAGGACCTCGCGGCCGGGGCGCTCGGCCTTTCGACCGGTCTCGAGTACGACCCGGGCATCTACTCAGCGCGTGCCGAGCTGATCGAGCTGGCCAAAGTTACCGCGCGCCACGGCGGCCGCTACATCAGCCACATTCGCAGCGAAGACCGGTATTTCTGGGACGCCATCGAGGAGATCCTGGCGATCGGCCGGGAGGCGCGGCTGCCGGTTCAGATCTCCCACGTCAAGCTCGCCATGCGGAACCTCTGGGGCGAAGCACCGAAGCTGCTCGCCAAATTGGACGCCGCACGGGCCGAGGGCATCGACGTCACGGCGGACATCTACCCCTACCTGTACTGGCACTCGACGCTGACCGTCCTGTTTCCCGAACGCGATTTCGAGAACCTCGCCGTGGCCCGCCAAGTACTCGCCGAGATCGCGCCTCCAGAGGGCCTGCTGCTCGGTCGTTACAAACCCCACCCGGCCTACGCGGGGCGCACCGTGGCCGACATCGCGAAAGAGCGCGGCGAGAGCCCGGACGTCACCCTCGTCACCTTGATCCGCGATGCCGAGGCCCTGCGGGCAAAAGGCGAAACGGGTGTCGAAAGCGTCATCGCCACCAGCATGGTGCAGGAAGACCTCGACCGCCTGCTCGCCTGGCCCCACACCAACCTGTGTACCGATGGTGAGCTCGACGGCCGCCACCCGCGCGGCTTCGGCTCCTTCCCGCGGGTACTCGGGCGCGATGTGCGGGAACGCGGCGTGCTGACGCTCGAAACTGCCGTGCACAAAATGACCGCCCTGGCCGCCGATCACGTGGGCTTGCGCGAGCGCGGCCGACTCGTGCCCGGCGCCTTCGCGGACCTCGTGTGGTTCGATCCCGCCACCGTGATCGACCGCGCCACCACCAGCGAACCCCACGCCGTCGCCACCGGCATCGAACGCGTGTGGGTCAACGGCCGGGTGGTGTTCGCGGCGGGTGCGACGACGGGCGAGCGGCCGGGCCGGGTGCTGCGGCGGGCGACACCGAGCCCCTCCGAAGGTCGTTAGTGGTCGTGGCCCTCGAGGCCGAAGCCATCCAGGTGCAGGCATGAAGCCTGGGCGGCCGGTAGCGGCCCGATGGCGGTCGTCTGGGCACCTGCGGGAATCCCTCGCGTTAGCTCCCGACCCAGCTTCCAGACCTTACGAATGGCCCGGGTGGCCAGAATGTCGGTTGTCGGGTCGCCTTCGACCATCACTAGATCCGCCCGTAGACCGCGAGCGATCCGGCCGCGATCGTGGAGGCGATAGGCCCGGGCCGGGTTCGCGGTGGCGGCGGTCAGGGCCTCCCGCGGAGTCAAACCAGCGAGCACCAGCAGCTCGAGCTCGCGGTGCAAGCTGGCGCCGTGGGTCGTACCCGGGTTCGCCGCATCGGTCCCCGCGACCAGGGGCACCCCGGCGGCATGGAGCTGGGCGATGGTCTCGAGCGCCCAGCCGAGGCCTTCCTGCGGGTAGCCGAGCGGCGGGAAGGGGGTCAGCAGGTTGAACTGCTCGAAGGCGAGCAGGTGCGGGCCGATCTCCGGGTCCGCCACCAAGCCGGGACCTCCAGACAGTCCCACGACACTTTCGAGCACGGTCGTGGTGGGTGCCACGAACACACCGCTTGCCGCGGCACGAGCGGCGAAGTCCGCCGCCGGGGGTGAATCGAGGAAGAGGTGGACGAGGCCATCGACGCCCTCCGCGAGCGCGCGATCGGCAAAGGGTTGGGCGGTGATGTGGGCGACGGCCACCAGGTTTCGCCGGTGAGCCTCGCGCACCAGCGCCCGCACGGTCGCGGGATCGAGCACCGGCAAGGAAAGCCCAGTAGCCGCGGAATCCTCGAGGGCGATCTTGAGGATCCGCGAGCCCTCACGCACCCGGTCGCGCACGAAGTCGGCGGCTTCTTCCGGAGAATCGAGCGTCGGCAAGGTCCCCGGAGGCAGGAACTGGTAGGGGTAACCGCCGGTCCGGGTGGCGAAGAGCCCGGCGCTGACGACATCGGCGCGGTCGGTGGCGCCATCGCGCTGCTGTTCCCGGGTCATCTCAGCAACGAACTCCGGAGGACCGAAGAGGTCGACTTCGGTCCCAACCCCGAAGTACAGGGAACGCTCGAGCTCGATCCGTTCCCGCGGGTGGATGTGCCCGTCGATGAAGGCGGGCAGCAGCGTGTGGCCGGTGCCGTCAATCACCGGCAGGTGCGCAGGTACGGCGACCCGTCTGCCGACGCTCTCGATGCGGCCGTTGCGCACCACGACCGTGGCGTCTTCGATCACCCGGTGGCCATCGAACACGCGCACGGCGGTGATCACGAAGTCGTCGGTGTGTCGGTCGGCCTGAGCCGCCGACGGACCAACGACGAGAGTGAGAAACAGGATGAGGAAGGGGAGACGTCGAAACATGAGCTACCTCCTGGAGCCGTGTGAACGCCCTTGCGCGGGTATTTCAGCAGGAACCCGCATCGCCGAAAGAAACGCTCCAAAGCGGCCGCCATTACCAGCCCGGGCCATCGGCTTTGTTACACTGCCCGGCGTTCCGAGGCTTCCTTCGTGGCCGATCTCCTCGCCCAACTCCGTGTCCGTGCTGCCGCGCTGTCGCCGCGGGCGGAGATCGTCCTCGCCGAGGGCGACGATCCGCGGGTCGTTGCCGCGGCCGAGGAAGCCGCGCGCGCGGGAGTCGCATCGCCGCGGCTCGTGGGGACGCGGGAGGCCGTTGCTGCCGCGGCGGAGCGAGCCGGGTACGAGCTCTCGGTGCCGGTCCTCGACCCCGCGGAGGACCTGGAGATCGAAAGCCTCGTCGAGCACTTCGCCCGCCGTTTTCCCGAACGCCCACGGCCGGACCTCCGGGCTCTCTGCCACGAGCGGCTCCACTACGCAGCCCTGCGCGTGGGCTGCGGCCGTTCGGACGGCGCCGTGATGGGGGCCGTGGCGACCACCGCGGAGGTGCTGCGGGCGGCCTTCCGGGGCGTGGGACCACGGCCGGGGTTGCGGGTGGTGTCGTCCTGCTTCCTGATGGTCCTGCCGGACGGCCGGGAGCTCGTGTACAGCGACTGCGGCGTAGTTCCGGACCCGGAGCCGTCCGCCCTCGCCGACATCACCGAGGCGGCGGCGGAGAGTTGCCGCGTCCTGCTTGGGGTCGAGCCGCGGGTGGCGCTGCTGTCGTTCTCCACCCATGGCAGCGCGAAGCACCCGCGGGTCGACAAGGTCCGCGAAACCGTTGTCGAATTGCGCCGCCGCGGCGTCGACTTCGTCTTCGACGGCGAGCTTCAGGGGGACGCTGCGCTGGTTCCTGCCGTGGCCGCACGCAAGGCACCCGAAAGCCCCCTCGGCGGCGCCGCCAACGTCTTGATCTTCCCCGACCTCGACGCCGGCAACATCGCTTACAAGTTAACCGAGCGGCTGGCCGGCGCGCGCGCCGTCGGGCCACTGCTCCAGGGCCTGGCGCGGCCGATCAATGATCTCTCCCGCGGCTGTTCGGTCGCCGACATCCTCGACTCGATCGTCATCACGGCGCTCCAGAGCGCCGCCCGGAGGTCCCCGTGAGAATCCTCGTCATCGGCAGTGGTGGTCGTGAGCACGCCTTGTGCTGGAAGATCGCCCAAAGTCCTTTGTGCGACGAGCTGTTCTGTGCGCCGGGCAACCCCGGCATCGCGGAGGTCGCTTCGCTCGTGCCCATCGCGGTCGACGAGATCCACGGCCTCGCCGACTTCGCCCAGAGCTTGTCGATCGACTTGACCGTGGTTGGCCCGGAGTTGCCGCTGACCTTGGGGCTGGTCGACGAATTCACGCGCCGCGGCTTGGCCGTGTTCGGTCCGCGCCGGGCGGCGGCCGAACTCGAGGGCAGCAAGGTGTTCGCCAAGGAGTTCATGGCCCGCCACGGCATTCCGACCGCGGAGTTCACCATCGCCCACGACGCCGCCACGGCTCGCCGCGCGGCTCTCGCTCTCGGGTTTCCCGTGGTGCTCAAGGCCGACGGCTTGGCGGCCGGCAAAGGAGTGGTGCTGCCCGCGAACGAGGCTGAGCTCGAGGCCGAGCTTCTGGCTTTCTTCGAGGAGCGGCGGTTCGGCGCCGCCGGGGACCGCATCGTCGTCGAGCGGTTCCTACCCGGGGAAGAGGTCTCGGTCATGGCGCTGTCCGACGGCTCGGCGCTCGTGCCGTTGCCCTCGGCCAAGGACTACAAACGCATCGGTGACGGCGACAGCGGCCCCAATACCGGCGGCATGGGGGCACACTCGCCCTCGGGTGTCTTGTCCACCGAACTCGCGGCGGAGATCTTCGAAACCGTGATGAAGCCCACGATTGCGGGCCTAGCCGCCGAGCACCGGACCTTCGTGGGCGTGCTCTATGCCGGGATCATGTTGACCGCTGAGGGGCCGCGGGTGCTCGAGTACAACACCCGCCTGGGGGACCCGGAGGCCCAGGCGCTGCTCCTGCGTATCGAAGACGACCTGGTCCCCGTGCTCGCGGCCGGGGCAGCGGGGGACTTCGCCGGCCGCAAGCTGCGTATCCGGCCCGAGGCGGCGGCCTGCCTGGTGCTCGCCGCCGCCGGGTACCCCGGCAAACCGGTCACCGGCGACTCGATCGAAGGGGTCGCCACCGCCCGGCAGCATCCCGGCGTGGAAGTCTTCCACGGCGGTACGGCTTGGTCCGGCGAAGGCCCGGAGCGCCGGCTGGTCACGAACGGCGGCCGGGTGCTGAACGTTTGCGCCACCGGCAGCGAGCTGGTCGATGCCCTGAAGCGGGCCTACCTCGCCGCCGCCGACATTCGCTGGGAAGGCAAGACGCTGCGCAAAGACATCGGCCGGCGCGTGCTTCAGGACACGTCGTCGGGCTGAGGCGCGATCTCGTCGAGCAGACGGATCAGCGGTACGGCGCGGAGGTTCTCCGCCCGGTCGAGGGATTTCCTCTAGGATTTCAAGGCTGCTGACTCATTTGCCTTGAAATCCAGTAGCCTGCCTCTAGGATTTCAAGGCTCTTGGGCGAGAGCGGTCGGCTCAGCGGCGTGACGGCACGCGACGCAGGGGCAGATCTTCCGTAAGAAGTCGTAGCGGTAGATGCCGGTACCGTGGCCGTCGGAAAAACGCAGCGAGATGGCGTAGTGGCCCACGGGTTCGATCGCCACCAGATCCACCGCGCCGGCCGGCGGATGGAAGCGGATGGCTTCGTTGGTGTGGCCTTGGCAGGCGGCACAAGGGCAGTAACCACGCAGGTAGGTGTAGGCGTAGTCGGCGGCGTGGCCGTCGTCCCAGGCTAGGCGCAGGGTAGCCTCGGCCGGTTGCCGCCGGGCCTCGGTCAGGTAGAGGGTGGTGCTGCTCATCTCGTTGAATTCCGGGCGGATGCTAGCATTCGACCGGCCGGTTTCGACTTCCCACCGGCCGGGAGTATCAGCATGACGAAAATCCACTCTTTGCTTCGGCCGGCGCTTCTCGCCCTCGTCGTATGCACCCCCTTCGCCGCCTCCGCCCAGTCGGGCGATTTCGAGCTCACCCCCTTCGCCGGTTACCGCTTCGAGGGCAACGTCACGATCGGTGACGCCTTCGAGTCGATCTTCGACGAAGACGTCGACATCGACGAGGGCGAGAGCTTCGGCATCCTGCTTGGCATTCCGCTGTCCTCGGGTTGGCAGCTCGAGTTCCTGGGCAGCCGGCAGTCGACCCAGGCCGTCCGCGACGGCGGCCTGTTCAACCCCCGCCGCGAAGTGGCCGACCTCGACGTCACCTATGCCCACGTCGGCATCGCCTACAACTGGCGCTTTGGCCACGTGACGCCCTTCGTGGCCGGCAGCGTCGGCGCCACCATTCTCGACCCCGCGTCCTCCCGGGCAGACGACGAAACCCGCGCCTCGGCCTCGCTCGGCGGCGGCATCAAGATCCACCTCGCCGAGCACCTCGGCCTTCGCCTCGAAGGTCGCGGCTACTGGACCGACACCGAGGACGGCGAACGCGACGACTGCTGCGAGGATGAAGGCGGGCTCTTCCAAGGAGAAGCTCTCGCCGGCTTGGTGTTCTCCTGGTGAGGCCCCCGCGGTAGGATCGCGCGGACTTTCCCAACCCGAGGTGCGGCCTTTGCAGGCCGCGAGGTGGCCATGAGCACGACGAGTCCGCCGTCCGCCGCGTCCGATACCAGTTTCTTCGGCCACCCGAAGGGTCTGTCGACCCTGTTCTTCACCGAGATCTGGGAGCGCATGTCGTACTACGGCATGCGCGCGCTCCTCTACATCTTCATGACCGCGGCGGTGACCGCCGGGGGCCTGGGCTTCGATGAATCGAAGACCGGGGCCATCTACGGTTTGTACACCGCGGGCGTGTACCTGCTGGCCCTGCCGGGAGGCTGGGTAGCGGACCGCATCCTGGGCAAGCGCCGGGCGATCTTCTGGGGCGGTGTCGTCCTCGCCGCGGGACACTTCTGTCTGGCCATCGACAGCATCCACTTCTTCTTCTTCGGCTTGCTGCTGATCGTGCTGGGCACCGGCTTGATCAAACCGAACGTCAGCGCCATCGTCGGCGATCTCTACCCCGAAGGCGGTGTCCGCCGCGACTCGGGCTTCTCGTTGTTCTACATGGGCGTCAATCTCGGCGCCTTCAGCGGCCCGCTGATCTGTGGCTTCCTCGGCGAGAAGCTCAATTGGCACTGGGGCTTCGCTGCCGCCGGAATCGGCATGGTGCTGGGGTTGATCCAGTACTCCCTGGGCCAGAAGAACCTCGGCACGGCCGGGGACTTGCCGGCGGTCGAGACGTTGTCGCCCGCGGAGCTCGCGGCGCGCAAGGGCGCGGTCCGCACGCTGGTGATCTCGCTGGTCGCGGGCATCGGCATCTTCACTGCCTTTTACCTCGGCCTGGTGCCCTTGACCGTGCAGCAGGTGGCCAAAGGCGGCACGGCGGTCATCCTCGGAATCGCCCTGACCTTCCTTTTCTACGTCATGTTCTTCGCCCAACTGACCATGGTCGAGCGGCTCAAGGTGCTCGCCTTCGGTGTCCTGTTCCTGTTCTCGGCCATTTTCTGGTCCGGCTTCGAGCAGGCCGGCTCGTCGATGACTGCCTTCGCTCGCGACGTCACCGATCGGGCCCTGTCCCCGCTGACGCAGCGCCTCTTCCTGTGGGGCGGCGCCGCCCTTCTCGCCGGTCTCATCGTCGCCCTGCAGCGCCATCGCAACCGCCACCCCGAGCGCTCACCGGCCTGGTTGCCCGGCGCGCATGTCCTGTTCGCCGTCGGAATCCTGCTGCTGCTGTGGTTGTCCTTCACGCGGGTTCAGGGCGAATGGGAGATGCCGACGTCGTTCTTCCAGTCGATCAACGCCTCGTTCATCGTCATCTTCTCGCCCGTCTTCGCCCTGCTGTGGCCCTGGCTCGGCCGGCGCAACCCGTCGACCCCGGCGAAGTTCGGCATCGGTGTCCTCTTGCTGGCGATCGGCTTCCTGGTTCTGGTCATCGCGGCCCAGCAGGGGGAAAGCGGCAAGGTGCTGCCCGGCTGGCTGGTGGTGACCTACCTGATGCACACCTTCGGTGAGTTGTTCGTGTCCCCCGTCGGGTTGTCCACGGCCACCAAATTGGCGCCGCGGCGCTACGTCAGCCAGATGATGGGCCTGTGGTTCATCTCGATCTCGCTCGGCAACCTGGTGGGTGGTCAGGTCGCTAGCAAGTTGGGCGAGTTCTCCATGGGCACCATTTTCGCGTGGGTGGCGGGCATCACCGCTGGCAGCGGCGTGTTGGTCCTGATCCTGGCGCCCTGGGTGCGCCGCTGGATGGCCGACGCCGAACACGCCTGAGCCAACCGCGGCGGCGGCGTCACTTTCCGCCGTCGAGCCAGGCCGGTAACTCGGTGGCCCAGGGCAGGATGGCGCGGGGAGCGAAGGGCATCAGGTGTTCGGGGCCTTGGGCGCCGGAGGTCACGCCGACGGCCGCGACGCGGGCGTTCCTGGCCATTTCGAGATCGTAGGTGGTGTCGCCGACCATAAGGGCTTCCGCAGGGGCGACGCCGAGCTCGGAGAGCACGTCGAGCAGCATCCCCGGAGCGGGCTTCGACGGCGCCTCGTCCACGGTGCGCGTTGCCTGGAAGGCGCCGGCGAGCCCGGTGCGGGCGAGATCGTGATCGAGCCCGCGGCGGCTCTTGCCGGTGGCGACGGCGAGCAACAGACCGCGGCCCGCGAGCTCCGCCAGCAACTCCGGCACCGCCGGAAACAACACCTGTTGCTCGCGATGACTGCCGAACCAGTGGTGCCGGTAGGCCTCGACCACGCGGCTGCGAAACAGGTCGTCGGCTTCGGGGTAGAGGGCGTCCAGCGTCTCCCGTAACCCGAGACCGATGGCGTGGCGGATCGAGTCGAGCTCTCGGGGCGGCGGCGCGCCGATCTCCTCGAGCGCCGCACGCATGCAACCCACGATCGTGCCGATCGAGTCCATCAACGTTCCGTCCCAGTCGAACACGACGAGTCGCAGGTTCACAAACGGCCTCCAGGGTCCAGGGGAACTTCCAGCAAACCACCGCGTTCGATCGCACCGGCGGGGCGGCTGCCGCCGAGCCGCGCGAGAAGCCGCTGAGCGTAACGCGCCCCCGCGGGCACCGCCACGTCGAAACCGACGAGGACGTCGGTCAACCGCGCCCCGGCGCCGATCCGTGCGCCCGGCAGCACCAGGCAGCGCTCGAGCCCGGCGTCCGCCGCCACTTCGGCGCCCGGACACACCACGACGTCCTCGCTCGCCACGGCGAGTGCACCTTCGAGGTAGTCCCGCGGCGTTCCCAGGTCTCGCCACGGCTGCCGGGTGGTCACGGCGGCGAGCTCCCAACCCGCGGCAAGCAGCGGCCCGTAGAGCTCGAGCACGGTGTCGGCGAACCGGTGGGGGGCGCGGTCGAGCAGCTCCGGCTGCAAGACGTGCAACCCCGCGAACACCGCGGGAGGTGCGTGCCGGTCCGCCGCGGCGGACCACTCGGGGGGCGGGTTCGGCGTCGCCCGGGGAAAGAACAAGACGCGGCCGGCCGTGCGGTCGATCGGCACCCCGCCACCGTGGTGAGTCGGGTCGGCGGCGTCCGCAAACAACAACGTGGCCGCGGCGTGGCGCTCGCGGTGCACGGCCAGCAGCTCTTCGAGAGGCCAGTGACACAGACTGTCGCCGTTGACCAGGAGAATCTGCTCGGCCCCCGTGAGGGCCTCCCGCGCCGCGGAGAGGGCGCCCAGGGTGCCGAGGATCTCCGGCTCTTCCGAGTAGACCAGGGGCATGCCGCGGTGCTCATCACCGAGCGCGCGCCGGACTTCGTGCCCGAGGTGGTGGAGGTTGAGGACGGCCCGCTCGCAGCCGAACTCCGCGAGCCGATCGAGCGTCCAGGCCACCAGCGGCCGGCCGCCGATCGGCAGCACGGGCTTGGGCAAGATGTCGGTGAGTGGGGCGAGCCGGGTGCCGAGGCCCGCGGCATAAACCAGGGCGCGTATCGGTCCGGCCACGGCCGCGGCTCTTCGTCAGTCCGGGAAGACCATGTCCGGCGGTGCCTCGGGGTGCTCCGCCAGATAGTCGTCGTAGAGCTTCAGGTAGGAACGGCGTTCCGCCCGCTCGGGATTGAAGCCGAAGCGGCGGGCCAGGGCCTCCGCGGCGTCGCCTTCGAACTCTGCGAAGTCGCCGATCGGGGTGTGGTCCAGCGCGATCGCCACCCCGCCCAGCTGCCATTGCTCGCGGATCTTCTGGTACCGCCGGGTGACGCGGTAACCGAGGCTCTCGATCAGCCGGCGCATCTCGACCGGATCGGAGATCTCACTCTCGTGCTCGACCCGGACCTTCGTCTGGCCCTCGAACGCCACCGGACCCTTGAAGGTGATCCAAGCGCCCCGGGTGTCTTTGCGCAGACGAAGGGTGCAGTCGGCGGAAGCGAGCTCCCCGGCACGATCGAACATCCAATTGTCTTCGAGAGATCCCGGCCAGCGGCGATCCGCCTCGAGCTCGATCAGTCGCTGGCGCAACGCATCGAGTTCGACACCGACGAACTTCAGCTCCCGTTCCACGCGGTCTTCGGATTCCTTCTTCACGGTGCTCAAGTTGCCACACTCCCCAGTCGATCCAAGAAAACCGCCACGGTCCGAATGCCATCGAAGAAGTTCCGAATCAGGAACCGTTCGTTCGGCGAATGCAAGCCGTCGTCTGGCAGGCCGAAGCCCATCAGCAGGACGGGCGATCTTAGCACCTGGGCAAAGGTCGAGACGATCGGAATCGACCCTCCTTCCCGCACGCGCACCGGCCGGCGACCGAAAACCGCCTCGAGCGAGTCCATGGCGGCGTCGGCGATCGGACCGCTGACGTCGATCACGGTCGGTGGCGCGCCGTGGAGATCCTCGACCGTCACCGTTACGCCCGGAGGGGCGATCGACTGCACGTACTCGGTGAACAGTCGAGCGATCGTTTCGGGCTTCTGATCCGGCACCAGCCGCATCGAGACCTTGGCGCCGCCCCAAGAAGCGATCACCGTCTTGGCGCCCTTGCCCTCGTACCCGCCGAAAATGCCGTTGACGTCGCAGGTCGGGCGGCCCCAGACCCGCTCTTGGTAGGTGTAACCCTCTTCACCGAACGTTTCGGAGATGCCGAGGGACTGGCAGTGGGCCGCCTCGTCGAAGGGCAACGCGGCGAATTCCGCGCGCTCCCAGTCCGCCAGCGGCACGACGTCGTCGTAGAAGCCGGGGATGAGCACGCGGCCGGTCTTGCTGTCGCGCAGGCGGTCGATGATGTGGCACAACGCGTTCAGCGGGTTGGTCACACCGCCGCCGAACTGGCCGGAATGGAGGTCCCGGTTCGGCCCGGTGACCTTCATTTCGAGGTAGACGAGGCCTTTCAAGCCGTACAGCAACGAGGGCTGACCGGGGGCGTACAGCGAGGTGTCGGAGACCACGACGGCGTCCGCCGCCAGCCGCTGGCCGCCGTCCGCACGCACGAACGACTCGATCCCCTGACCGCCGCACTCCTCTTCCCCTTCGACCAGGAACTTGACGTTGACCGGCAGGGTGCCGCGCGTGGCGAGCATCGCGGCCACCGCCTTGATGTGGGTGAAGGCTTGGCCCTTGTCGTCGGTGGCGCCGCGGCAGACGAGGTAACCGTTCTCCTCGACCGGCTCGAAGGGCGGGTTGCGCCAGAGCTCGATCGGGTCCACCGGCTGGACATCGTAGTGGCCGTAAAACAGCACCGTGGGCTTGCCCGGCGCGCCCAGCCATTCGCCGTAGACGAGCGGATGGCCGGAGGTTTCGATCAGCTCGGCGGTGAGGCCGGCGGCGCGCAGCTGATCGGCGACGAAGTTCGCGGCGCGGCGCACGTCGTCCCGGTAGGCTGGATCGGTCGAGATCGAAGGAATGCGCAGAAACTCCTTGAGCTCCGCGAGGAAGCGATCAGCGTCGGAGTCGATGGTCGCGAGTACGTCGCGGGTACGGTCCATGGCGGTTCTCCGTCATCGTCGGGCGGGCGAGGGAGTGTACCCCAACGCGGTAGACTCGACGAACCGTGCCGCCCGAAGTCCTCAACCCGCCGTCTCCGGCTCCCGCGGACCGCCTGGGGCGGCCGTTGCGCGATCTGCGCATCTCGGTGACGGATCGCTGCAACTTCCGCTGCCGGTACTGCATGCCCCGCGAGGTCTTCGGCGCAGATTTTCCCTTCCTGCCGCGGACGGAAATGCTCTCCTTCGAAGAGATCGTCCGCGTCGCCCGGGTCTTCGCCGGGCTCGGGGTCCAGAAAGTCCGGCTGACCGGTGGTGAGCCGCTTCTGCGCCGTAATCTGGCCTTCTTGATTCGCGAGCTGGCGGCGATCGGCGGGCTCGATCTCGCTCTGACCACCAACGGCTCGCTGCTCGCCGGTGCCGCCGAAGAGCTGGCGGCCGCGGGCCTGGGGCGTGTCACGGTGAGTCTCGACTCGCTCGACGACGCGGTGTTCGCCCGCATGAACGACACCGCGGTGCCGGTCGCCGAGGTGCTGCGCGGGATCGCAGCGGCGGACGCCGCGGGGCTCGGGCCGATCAAGATCAACGCGGTGGTCAAACGCGGCGTGAACGACCACACGGTCGTCGACTTGGCCCGGTACTTTCGCGGCACGCCGCACCGCGTGCGTTTCATCGAGTACATGGATGTCGGCGCCACCAACGGCTGGTGCCTGGACGACGTCGTGCCGGCCGCCGAGATCGTCGAGCGGATCGCTGCGGTGTTTCCCCTGGAGCCGGTCGCGCCCGGCTACCGCGGCGAGGTCGCCCGTCGCTGGCGTTACCTGGACGGCGCCGGTGAGATCGGCGTGATCAGCTCGGTCAGCCAGCCGTTCTGCGGCGACTGCACGCGCGCCCGGCTGTCCGCCGAGGGCCAGGTCTACACCTGCCTGTTCGCCACCCGCGGCACCGACCTGCGCGGCCCCCTGCGCGCGGGGGCCAGCGAAGCCGAACTCACCGATCTCCTCGCGAACTTGTGGCGCCACCGCGGCGACCGCTATTCCGAGTTGCGCTCCGCCGAAACGCTGGGGCTGCGGAAGATCGAGATGTCGTACATCGGGGGGTGAGGGGCCTAACTTCTTTAGAAGCTGACGCGCCTTCGGTGGCCCGGGTGCTCAGCTACCCAACGAGTAGTCGCAACCCAATGAAACCGCCAAGCTTCGACACACGAGCTCCATCGAGCTTTCGTCGAGGTGCCCGACATACCGTTCCAGTTGGCTCTGTGGGATGGTGAAAAGGTGATCGAGGTTGACGACGGACGGGTGCTTCAGGCCCTCGCGATCCCCAACGGGAACCTCGGAGGCCAGGCCCCGGATCGTGGAAGTAATGGGTGCCACGATCACCGTCGAGAGGCGCGGAATCGCTCCTTGCCGAGACAGCACGACGACGGGCCGCCTCTTGTCGGGCGGTCTGAACGTGTGGAGCCAGATCTCTCCGCGGTTCACTCGGGCCAGAGGTTCTGGCTTTCCCATTCCGGAAACTCGTCTTCGGTTACGGGGTGTTCGGCATAAGCACGCCGGTATTGCTCGTCGATCGCTTCCTCTCGGCGCTTCGCCAAGTACTCGGCGGTCGCCAGGCGGACCACTTCCGAGCGACCTCGGGTCCTGACGTCTTCGGAGGCGTCGAGCCTCGCCAGAAGTACTTCGTCGAACATCACCTGTACGGCTTTCATGTGGGGATTTTATGTGGAGAGTGGCGATGGCTTCAAGCCCCTCACCCCACCACCACCTCCACCGCATACCCCACGAACAAGCCGCTCTCGATCACCCCTGGGATCGCTTTGATCTCGCGCTCCCGCTCGTCGGGAATGTCCGCGAAGCGGGCGTCGAGGATCAGGTGGCCGTTCTCCGTGATCACCGGGCCGTCTTTGCCGGTGCCGGCGGTGCGCAGGTGGACTTCGGTGGCGCCGAGCTCGAAGAGGCGGGCTTCGACCAGGGACAGGGCCATCGGGTGGGTTTCGACCGGCACGGCGAACCGCTCGCCCAGTCGGGCCACGAGCTTGGTCCGGTCGACCAGGATCAGCGTCAGCGGCGAGCTCGCGATGACCAGCTTCTCGCGGAACATGGCGCCACCGCGGCCCTTGATCAGCCGGCCGCGGGTATCGGCTTCGTCGGCACCGTCGAAGCCCCAATCCGGCCGGCGCTCGGCTGGGGAGGCCACGGGCAGCCCGAAGGCGGCGCAGGCCAGGGCGACCTCGTGGGAGGTCGGCAGAGTGGTGATCGCGAGGCCCTCGCGCTCGACCCGCTCGCCGATCGCCGCCAGGGCCAGAAACGAGGTTGAACCCGAGCCCACGCCGATCGCTTGGCCACTTTCGACGCGCTCGGCGATGCCCGCCGCCAGTCGCTCCTTGTCCGTTCGGTTCGAGATTTCGCCGGGCCAGTGGCGGTAACGCGCCAACCGCTGCCATTCCATCGTCGGTTCTCCTCGGGTCGGGTGGGTCAGCTCGTGCCACCGAGCGGGATGCGGCTCACCGCGTCGGCAGCGAAGTCGTGGGCCACCTGCCCGCGCCGGTGGGCGAGCAACGCAGCGTGGGCGATCATGGCGGCATTGTCACCTGAGTAGACCAGGGGTACCAGGCGCAAGTCGACCTCGTGTTCGGCGCACCACTCGGTCAGCCTCCGGCGGAGCAGGCGATTCGCCGCGGCGCCGCCGGAGACCGCCAGCACTTCGATCGCGCGGGTGCGGGCGAGGCGCGCCAGTTTGTCGATCAACTGGCCCACCGCCGCGGCCCGGAAGCCCGCCAGGAGGTCGAGCACCGGTGGCTCGAACGGTGGCTCGCCGTCCGCAGCCTGGGTCGGTACCCCGGCGCGCTCGAGCGCCTCGACGGCCAGCAGTGCCTGGCTCTTGAGGCCGGAGTAAGAAAAGTCGAGCCCCAGCGCCCACTGCGGCTTGCCGATGGCCGAGCGAGTCGCCTCGCCCAGCTCCGCCCAGCGGTCGACGTGGGGGCCTTGCGGATAAGGTAGCCCGACGCGCTTGCCGATCTTGTCGAAGGCCTCGCCGAAGGCGTCGTCCCGGGTCTCCGCCAACGTCTCGATCTGCGCGCTGGCCACCTCGAAGAGGCTGGTGTGGCCACCCGAGACCACCAACGCGGTGAAGTTTTCCGGCACGGGGATGGCCGGCACGGCGCTGCCCGGCGCGGTCAGAAACGGTGAGTACAGGTGGCCTTCGAGATGGTGGACGGCGAAAAACGGCCGCCCGAGGGACCACGCGATGGCCTTGCCCAGCGACAGCCCCACGAGCAGGGAGCCCACCAACCCCGGCCCCCGCGTCGCCGCCACCAAATCGACCTCGGCGAGTGCCACACCGGAGCGGGCCAAAGCCTCGGACACCACCGCGGGCCAATTCTCGAGGTGCTCCCGCGAGGCGATCTCCGGCACCACGCCGCCGTAGACGCCGTGGGCCAACTGCGAGGACACGACCGAGGCCAACACCCGACCGTCGCCGTCGAGCAGGGCGCAGGCGGTGTCGTCGCAGGAGGTCTCGATGCCGAGAACGAGGGGGCGCCGCATCGGGTGGGATGTTAGCCGACGCCAGGCCTTGAGAACTCTTTGATCGCTCTTTGACCTCCGCGCGAGGAGTTCAACGGGGGGCGGAACCTATCGTCTGGGTCCACGACGTCCTGGAGGGTTCCCGATGAACGGCGCCGAGTGTTCCACCCCCGACCCCCGACCGACATCCCGGCTACTCCCGTTTCCGCACGGGGGCGCCGACGAAATCGAGCGCGAGCTGGTTCGCCGCTTGGCCGCGGGGGACGATCATGCCCTCGACGAGTTGTACCGGCGCTTCGCGGGGCTGGTGCGCCGCGTCCTCGAGCGCTGCTTGGGGGAGAACGGCGAGGCCGACGAGGTACTCCAGGAAGTGTTCCTCCAAGTCTGGCGCCAAGCACGGCGCTACTCGGAAGAACGCGCCTCACCCAAGCGCTGGATCCTCGTGCTCGCCCGTTCGCGCGCCCTCGATCGCCTCAAGTCCGCGACGGCCAGCCGACGGCGGGAGATGGTGGTCGCCGCCGAAGTGCCGCTGACTCTGGTGCCCGAGGGCGCCTCCCGGTTGGAGGCGGTGGAACTCTCCTCTCGAGTCCGCCACGCCCTGGGGCGCCTACCGATCGAGCAGCGGTTGACCCTCGAGCTGGCCTACTTCCAGGGTCTGACGCAAACCGAGATCGCCGCGCGCACCGGGGCACCCCTCGGAACGGTCAAGAGCCGCACGCTGATCGCCCTGCGCAAACTTCGGGAAAGCCTGGGCGAGGCAGCCTGACGGGTGCTTAGGAAACCCGCGACTCCCAGCGCACCCTCAACTCCGGAGCGAGCTCCAACTGCGCTGCCCGGCCTGCGACTTCGAGGGGAGCGAGAATCTCGGACTCCACCAGCACGCGGCTCGCGAGTCGCCAGGGCAGGAACTCGCACGGGTGGTGGACCGGGTGCACGGCCGCGGGCGCCCCGAGATCGACCGGATCAGCCTGCGGAGGAATGAAGCTCGTCGCGAGTTCCGCGGGCAAGAGCCGGTCGAGACTTGCCGAGACGATCACCTCGAGGCCCGCCAGAGCAGCGATCTCGGCCAGGGCCCGGCTGCCGCTCTTGGCCACGAAGCCCGCCGCCAGCAGGGCGTCGGCACCCAGGATGACGACCGCGTCGGCGCGCTCGAAGCTGAGCGGCGGCGGCCACTCGGTGCAGGTCAACGGCAGGCCGAGCAGCACCGCGTCGGACACCACTGTCACGTCCACCCCCACGGCGGCCAAGTCCCGTGCCGCCGTCACGCCTTCGCGCAGAGGTCGGCTTTCGCCCAGGATCACCCTTCGCCGCCCCGCGCTCGCCGCCAAAGCGGTGACGACACAGGGTTGATTCGACAAGGTCAGCAGCACCCGCCGCGGACCGAAGGCGTCGAGCAGGCGCTCCGCTACCTGGAGCCGTCCGGAGGACAGCACCGCGGCCCGCTCGGCGAGCACGGCCTTCACCCCCTCCGCACCCGCGCGTGCCGAGGCCAGCCACAGGCGATTCAGAAGCCCCACCCAGCTGCCCCGCTCGGGATGGAGTTCGAGGACGAGATCGGTGAGCGCGCCGAGATCGAAGCTCGGCGCCTCGAGCAGGGCCACGACCAACCGCCGCTCGATCTCCGCGTCGCTCAAATGTCGGTCGTAGAGAACGTTGGCGAATTCCATCGTCGGTTTATACCTCTCCTGGCGCTAAGATCCCAAGTTCGATGCTCTCGATTCGCGATCCCGTCCACGGCTTCATCCGTGCCGATGCCCTCGAAGCGGCCCTGATCAACAGCCGCCCGCTCCAGCGGCTGCGCTCCATCCGGCAGCTCGGCCTCGCGCACTTGGTCTTTCCGGGGGCCGAACACAGCCGGTTCAGCCACGTATTGGGGGCCATGGAGTTGGCGGGTCGCGTCTACGACGCTTTGGCGGCCAAGAGTGACGGCGCCTTGCCGGACCACCCGCGGGCGCTCGAGCGGCGGCTGGTGCGCGCCGCGGCCTTGCTGCACGACATCGGCCACGCGCCGTTTTCGCACTCGGCCGAAGAGCTGTTCGAAGGCGGTATCGACCACGAGGACATGACGCGGCGGCTGCTCCACCTGCCCGAGCTGACGGCGATTTTCGCCGAGCTCGGTGACGGGGTGGACGCCGAAGGGATTTCGGCCTTGCTCGATGGCAAGGGCGAAGGGACCGGGCGCATCCTCTGCCAAATGATCTCGGGCGAGCTCGACGTCGACAAAATGGACTACCTGCTGCGCGACAGCCTGTTTTGCGGCGTGCGCTACGGCAACTTCGACCTGCCGCGCCTGCTCGACACCATCATCCCCATTGCGGACGAGCAGGGCCGCTGGGGCGTGGGGGTCGATGCCGGCGGCGTGCACGCCCTCGAGGCGCTGGTCCTGGCGCGCTACTACATGTTCACCCAGGTCTACTTCAACGTCACCGGCAAGGTGCTCGAACTGCATTTGTCGCGCTACCTGTCGGAGTCCGGTGAGCGTTGGCCGGCGGACCCGGAGGTCTTCCTCGAGATCGACGACATCTCGGTGACCGCCGCCATGCGCCGCTCCCCCAGCCGCCACGCCGGGGCGGTGCTCCAGCGCCGGCTGCGTTATCCCCTGGCCTTCGAGACGGTCGAGCACCTGGCCGAGGAAGATCGGCTCCGCTTCGAACGCCTGCTTCCCGAGATCCGCAATCGGTTCGGTTCGGCGAACCTGCTCGAATCCCACTCCGCCAAGGACCCGCACCGGTTGGCGCGTTACCCCGTCCTCGTACGCCGCTTCGACGGCAGCACGGTGCCCATGGAGCAGGCCAGCCAGTTTCTGCGCCACCTCACCCGCATCGACAGCTACCGGATTTATTCGACCCCCGAGATCCGCGCCGAGGTGGCCGCGGCCATCACCGACGGCTGGGCCTCCGGCAACACGCGATAGACGATCCCGGCGCTGTCCGCAAACACCCGCCCTAGCTCGGCACTCCCGGTGGCGAGCCAAGCCGGCTGCGGACGCGTCGAGTGAATCCACACGAAACGCTCGGCGCCAAAGCTCCGCAGGACGCGGGCGAGCGCTGCCGGATCTTCGAAGTGATCTTCCACCAGCGCCCACCGGTAGGGGCCGGAGGTGTCCCCCAGCCAGCGATGGGTGGAGTAGAACCGCAGGCGTTCGCCGGGGTAGGCGTAGACGGTCAGACGGGTCGGTTCCTTCGCAAGCTGCCGGACCAACGAATGGCCGTGAACTTCACGGTCGAGAAACCGGGCGATCGCGGCTTCGTCTCGCGGGACCGGCCCCAGGCGTACGAGCCGATACCCGGTGTAGAGCAACCCCGGCGCCGTGAGCACCAGGGCCAGCAGCCCGAGACGCCAGCGCGGCGCAGCCAGCCGCGAGACTACAGGCGCCAGTCCACCGGCGATGCCGAGGGCCAGGAGCGGCACGGCGGGCAGGCCGAAACGCGGATCCGGCGCCGTGGCGCCGAGGGCCAGAAGAATCCCGAGGCCGAGTCCGACCGGCAGCCGCAGCCGTGGCTCCCGCCAGGCCCCCAGCAGAGCCACGGGCAGTAGCGGCAGCAGCCAGGGATTGGCGATCGGCGGCCCCGCCGCGGGCCACACGGTGAGCCGGGGCAGGAACGAAACGAGCCCCTCCGAGCCGTACAGTCCGGCGAGCGGCCCGAGGTCCCAATCGTTGGGCCCGAAGATCCCCGTCATCAGAGGAAACAGCGGGTTACCGGTGACGAGGGCGGCGCGCAGGTAAAACGGCGCTGCGACGACGACGACCCCGGCGAGAGCCCACCCGCACGCCCGCATCCTCTTCGATCGTGGTGCTCCGACCAGCAAGACCAAGGGCACCACCACCGCCACCAACAACCCCGTGAACCGCGTAGCGGCCCCAGCCCCGGCCAACAGACCTGCAACCAGGGCCGCCCGGGCCTCTCCGGACGTTCGAGCGCGCTCGCCGGCAGCCACGGCCGCCACGGTGAACAGCGCCTGGAGCACGTCGATGTAGGCGTCCGTTCCGTACAGCACCGCCCCTGGACTACCTAGCCACAACGCCGCCGCGACGAGCCCCGCGGCCGAGCCGAAAAGCCGCCGGCCCCAACCGAAGAGCAACGCCGCGGTGCCGAGCAACGCCAAGAAGACGACCCCGCGCGCGAGCCGGTCGCCCGCCAGTCCCAGCGCCCCGGCGAACAGCATCTCCCCCAACTGCGGCCCGACCGGAAAGCGCAGCTCCGGGACGAAGGGCAGGCCCCCCGACTCGAGGTATGCCCGCGCCGTCGGCAGCCGATACATCGCCGGGTCCCAGCCAGTCAGCGGATAGGCGAGTAAGCCGCCGAAAACGAGCGCAAGCCCCAACCCGGCCACCGCCGGCCAAGACAACGACCGCGGCCGTCGCAAGCCGAAAAACAGCCCCACGCCACCGACGACGAGCCCCCCCGCCACTCCGTGCCCGAGAGCCCCGAGCGCTCCCGCCAGAAACAGCCCGCTCCCCATCAGGGCCAGCCCAAGTGCCAAGCCCGAAGCATCCCGCTCGACCACATCCGCCCCGCCATCGCTCCCAGCCACCACCCGCCCCCAACCAATGGCCGCGGCCACGCCGAGTGACAGCAGCGCCAGAAGTGGCAGCAGCACGGGAAGGGTCGAGAGGTAGATCGCGGGCAGTTCGAGGGCGGGGGTCATGGTGGGAGGCTCTGGCCCGACTTTCCCCTACCCCATCAACTCCGCCAGCGCCGCCTCGAGCCGCGGGTAGCGGAACTCGAAACCCAGCTCGAGCAGGCGTTTGGGCATGGCGCGCTGGCCAGTCAGGAGGACTTCGGCCATCTCTCCCACGGCCAGGCGGAGGGCGAAGGCGGGGGTGGGTACGAGCGACGGGCGACCCATGGCGTGGCCGAGTTGGCGGGCGAATTCGGCCTGGGGCACTGGCTCGGGGGCGGTCAGGTTGAAGGCGCCGCGGGCGTCGGGGTGGGTGAGGAGGAATCGCAAGGCGGCGGTTTGGTCCCGGTGGTGGATCCAGGGCAGGTACTGGCGACCGTTGCCGAGCGGCCCCCCGGCGAAGAGCTGGAAGGGGATCTTCATCTTGGCCAAGGCGCCGCCGTCGGGGTCGAGCACGACGCCGGTGCGCACGACGCCGCGGCGCACGCCGAGCGCCTCGGCGCCCGCGCTGGCGGCCTCCCAGTCCCGGCAGACCCCGGCGAGAAAGTCGTCGCCCGGCCCGGTCGTCTCGGGGATCTCTTCGTCGCCGCGTGGGCCGTAGAAACCCACCGCGGAGCCCTGGATCAGGACCTCGGGCCGGCGCTCGGCAGCCGCGAGCGCCGCCAGGACGGCGGCGGTCGAACGCAGGCGGCTGTCGCGGATGGCCGCTTTCTTGGCCGAGCTCCAGCGACCTTCACCGACGTTGTCGCCCGCCAGGTTGACGATCGCCCGGGCACCTTCCGCTTCCGTCTGCCAGCCGGCGGCCGTCCGGCCGTCCCAGCCGACCGCGCGGACGCCCGGCGGCAGGTCGGCGAGTCGCGCGGGATCGCGACTCAAGACCACCACCTCGAAACCAGCCGCCACCAGCTCGGGCGCCAGGCGCCGGCCGATCAAACCCGAACCACCAAGCAAAAGAATGCGTTCCATGGCGCCATTGTAGGCGCGGTGAGGGTGCTCCGGCGGAGCGACGGCCAACCACCGCCGGAGCGTTCCGGCACTCCTCCGCCACCGGCTCCAAGTTATGCTCCCCTCAACGCCCGCTGATTGGGAATTTGAAAGCCTCCGCTGCTCACGGCGGCGGGTTCGCCGTCCCCGGCCGAATGGGAGAAGAAGATGGGAAGCGTCAAAGACCTCTACACCACGGGCGACAACGATCCGGAGATCACTCCCGTACGATATTTCCGCCACTATTTTTACTGCGATGCCTGCGGCTCCTTCCAGTTGGCCCCGTGGATGGGTCCTGAGAACCATGCGGACCTCGAGCAGAGTCGGAAGAAACTCGCGAGAGCGGCCTGGCTCGGTGTGCCGCTGCTGCTGGCGTCCGGCTGGCAAGCGCTGGGGCTGATTCCCTCGGCGATCTGGCTGCCGATTCTTGCGGCCGGGGCGACGCTGGCGGTGCTCGCTTGGGTGTATTTCCTGGATCTCGCGGACCCACGGGTGCGCGCGGGCCTACAGTTCGTCAAGAGGGCGCTCGTGTGGCTGCCGGCGGTCGCGGTGGTCCAGTGGCTGGGCTCCGAGCTGCTGCCCCCTTGGCTGGTCGTGGTCGCCGTGGGCCTAGGGATCACCGGCTTGGTGATTCGGCGTACGGTATTGGGGTCGAAGATCGAATACTTGGGGCTCCGCTGTGCCGAATGCGGTGCCAGCTACGCCCACGGCACAGCATTCTTCACGGACCTCGAGGCCAACCCGCGGGGCCTCACCGTTGCCGAGGTGCCTCGGCCGCTTGGTTCCTCGGCTTTCCACCGCGGCGCCACCGTGGCCGACTGAATTTTCCACCCCTTACGGACCACTGCCGCGGCGGGCCGGAGCCGCTGCTAGCATCACTGGCTCGATGACCCGCGAGATCTACCGCTTTGCCGACCTCACGCTCGACGTCGGCGCGGCGAGGGTGAGCCGTGACGGCCAGCCGCTACCGTTGGCGCGCTTGTCTTTCGACTTGCTGGTGGTGCTCGTCCGGCGCGCTCCGGATGTCGTCGGCGCCGAGGAATTGATCGCAGAGGTGTGGGTGGGCACGGCCGTGGCGGACGAGACGCTGACCCAGCGCGTGACGTTGCTGCGCAAGAGCCTAGGAGACGATGCCGCGGCGCCGCGGTACGTGCGGGCGGTGCGCGGCCGCGGGTACCAACTGGTGCCGGCGGTACTGCGCGGCTCGCTGCCGCCGTCGGCGCCGCTTTCCCGGCAGGGCCGCTCCCGAATCGGCTGGCACCTCATGGTGGCGGTGGTGCTGCTGGGGATCGCGGTCGGCAGCGGCGTGTTTCTGCGCCGCGACGCACCGGCGGCGCCCGAAGCTCTGGCCACGCGACCGGCGTCCGCCGAAGAGTTGCTGGCGCGGGCCGATGCCTATCTCGCCCGTGAACGTTCCGAGGACAACGGCATCGCACTCGATCTCTACCGGCGAGCGCATGAGGCTGGCAGCGAGTCCGCGGCCGGCCTCGCGGGCTGGAGCCTCGCCCTCGCCCAACGGGCCACCAAGTTCAACGGTTCGGCGGACGACATCGAGCAGGCCCTCGCCAAGGCGCAGCGGGCCGTCGAGCTCGCCCCCGAGCTCGCGCGTGGGCACCATGCCCTCGGCCTCGCGCTCGACGCCCGCGGCCGGGTCGAAAGCGCCATCGCGGCCTACCGCCGGGCGGTGGCGCTCGAGCCTTCCGATCGCGCGGCCCTGGCCAGCGCCGCCCACTTGCTGGCGGTCCGGGGCGAGCTGGCGGCGGCCCTCGAGGCCAACCTCGGCGCCGCCCAGGGCACGTCGCCCCGTCCGCCTTATCTCGAGGTCCAAGTCGGCACCGTGCTGGGTCTGCTCGGGTATCGCGCGGCCGCCGCGGTGTGGCTCGAGCGGGCGCTCGCGCTGCAACCGGACAACGTCTTCGCCGCCCTTTCCCTGGCGCGCCTGCGCTTCGCTGAAGGCCGGCCCACGGAGGCCGACCAAGTGGCCGCCCGCGCCCTGGCCGCGGGCACCCGGCGGCCGGAGCTGCCCGTGGTGCGGGCCCGGGCGGCGCTGCTGGCAGGTGACGAGCCGGCGGCCCGGCGGCACCTCGTGGCCGCCCGGGAGGTCAACCCCCGTTACGGCTTCGGGCGCTCTCTCGAGCTGCTGCTGGACCGCCGTTCGGGCAGTACGGACGCTCTCGAGACCGCTCGCCGCGAACGCCTGGCCGAGCTCACGGAGGGTCGCGAGAAAGGGGACGAATGGCCCGATTCGTGGCTCGAACAGGCGCTCCTCGATGCCGCCTTCGAACCTACGGCGAGCCCGGCGCCTCTCGGTGCCCTCGACCGTGCCATCGCTTTGGGCTTTCGCGATGCCGATCTCCTGCTTGTCGATCCGTTCGCGGCCGAGTTACGCGCCCGCACCGGTGTTGCGGCCCGCGTGGAGCGCATTCGGCAGCTCGTGGCCGTCGAGTCTCAGGGCGTCGCCGGGGCGCCCTGGCTGCCCGCGGGTTTGCTCACGGGCAACGCGGCCAGCAGGTAGTCGGCGAGCAGCCGGTCGGTCTGCTGGTGCATGCCGCGCTGATTGAAGTGAGTCGTCGTAATCACCGCCACCGCCCGCGCCCCCGGAATCACCGCCACCTTGTTGCCGCCGTTGCCCGCCATGTAAACCGCGGGGTGCTCGTCGCCGCGGGATGCGAACGTGCGGCGCCAGAAGAGATAGCCGTAGGTGTCGGTGTCCGTGGCCTGGACGTGGGCCGCCGTGGCCTTGGCGACCCAGGCTTCCGAAAGCACCTGCCGACCCCGCCAGCGCCCGCCGTCGAGGGTGAGCTGGCCAAGCTTGAGCAGGTCCCGCGAGCGCATCCGCAAACCGCCGCCAGTTTGTGCCAGGCCCAATGGCGAGAACTGCCACTCCGGTTCGGCGATGCCCAAGGGCGTGAACAGCACTTCGCGGGCGAAGTCCGGCACCTTGCGGCCGGTGGCCCGCTCGAGCACCGCCCCCATGGTCGACACCCCTGCGGTGCAGTAAGCGAAGCTGCGGCCAAAGGGCGAGTCGACCGGTTTCGGCACCCACGGGGCGAAGCCCTTGATCGGCAGATCGAGGAAAAACCCGGGCCAGTCCTCGATCAGGTACATGCGCTCCTCGTTGCCGCGGGAGAACTCGTTCTCGTCGTCACACTCGAGTAGCGAGCTCATGGTCAGGAGGTCTTCCACCGTGACGGCGTCCTTGCGCGGATCGGGGTTTTCGAAGCGGCGGCCGGGGAAGAACGACGTCACCCGCGCCTCGACGCCGGCCAGCAGCCCGCGGTCGATGGCCGCCCCGACGAGCAGCGCCGTGATCGACTTCGACGCCGAGCGGATGTCGTGCCGGTCGTCGCGGGTCTTGCCCTGCCAGTACCCCTCGTACACCAGCCGACCGTCGACGGCGAGCAAGACGCTGGTGATGTTCTGGAAGGTGCCGTCCGCAATCGCGGCCTCGAGCGCCGTGAAGCGCTCCGGGTCGAGCCCAGCCGCAGCGACCGTTGTGACCTCGAGGCCATCCCCGAGATCCGGCGGCGAGACGAACTGAGCCCGCAGGGCGGCAGGCAGGAGAAGGAGAACGAGAAGCAACGTGACTAGGCGCATGATGGCGACCTCCTTGGAGGCCGAAGCCTGCTGCCACGGAGGGGTTGGGAGGCTGAAGGGGGCGGGAAAAGTGGGTGAAGGTTGGGTGAAGCGAGGGAAGATAAGCCCTTGAGACCCTATTCGGATCTTCGTCGAATCGAAGGAGGCTCCGGTGAAAGCGCTCGCGTCCGAGTTCATCCTGTACCAAACGCCGGATGGCCGAAGTCGGCTCCAGGTGCGACTGGCAGAGGGCACGGTGTGGCTCACTCAGGCCCAGATGGCTGAACTTTATCAAGTAACCCGCCAGAACATCAGCCACCACCTTCGTCAGATCTTCGAGGATGGAGAGCTCGGCCGCGGGGCAACTAGCAAACCGTATTTGACAGTTCAGCCCGAGGGAACCCGCTCGGTGCAACGGGAGCTAGAACACTTCAACCTCGAGATGATCCTGGCCGTGGGCTACCGTGTGCGCTCGGCGCGCGGAACGCAGTTTCGACGCTGGGCCACCGAACAATTGCGGGAGTTGCTGATCAAGGGCTTCGTGCTCGACGACGAGCGACTCAAGGAAGGTGGGGTCTTCGAAGGTGACTACTTCGACGAACTGCTCGAGCGCATACGAGACATCCGCGCGTCCGAGCGCCGCTTCTACCAGAAGATCACCGACATCTACGCCACCGCAATTGACTACGACGCGGGGTCGCCGCTCACCCAGGAGTTCTTCGCAACGGTTCAGAACAAGCTCCACTGGGCCATTCACGGCCACACCGCCGCGGAGATCGTCCATGAACGAGCCGATGCGTCGAAGCCCCACATGGGCCTGACCACCTGGCGCCAAGGACTCCACGGGCCCATTCGACGACAGGACACCTACGTCGCCAAGAACTACTTGTCGGCAGAAGAGCTCCGCGACTTGAATCGAATCGTGACCATGTATCTCGACTACGCCGAGGAACAAGCGCGGCGGCGGCGCACGGTCACCATGAAAGAGTGGCGGGAGAAGCTCGACGCCTTCTTGACCTTCAACGACCGCGCCGTTCTCGGCCATGCCGGGCGAATCTCAGCGGAGTTGGCCAAGCAGAAGGCTGAAAACGAGTTCGATCTCTACGTCGCCGAGCGGCGTCGGCTCGAAGCCCAGCATCCGAGTTCGGACTTCGACCGTTTCGTCGCGACCACCCGTCTGCTCAAATCGGAAACCTGAGCTTCGTCACCCCACCCCCAGCCCCACCGCCCACAACCCTCCGAACACCGCCAGCAGCCGGGCCGTCTGACCGAGGGCGCGGTTCAAGGCCGGGCCGTCGGTGGTGCCGAGGACGGCGCGGAGGGGGGAGAGGGCGAGGGGGGCGGCGAGGAGCGGGAGGAGTCCGAGCCCACCCGTGCGGCCGGTGGCCAGGAAGACGATCGGGGTCACGAAGGCGGCGGCGAGGAGGGTGACGTACTCGGCGCGGCCGAAGCCGCGGCCGAGCCGGGCGGCGAGGGTGCGTTTGCCGGCGGCGCGGTCGGTATCGACGTCGCGCACGTTGTTGACGACCAGGATGGCGACCACCAGGCAGCCGATCGGGATCGATGCCAGCAGCGCCGTCTCGGACCAGCGCAGCGCCTGGACGTAGTGCGTGCCCGCCACTGCCACGGGGCCGAAGAAGACGAAGGCGAACACGTCCCCGAGGCCGATGTAGGCCAGCGAATGGCGGCCCGCGGTGTAGGCGATGCCGGAGGCGATCGCGGCCAGGCCGATGATGACGATCGGCCAACCGCCGCGAACGACCAGGTAGATGCCCACCAGGAACGCCAGCCCGAAGGTCGCCACGAAGGCGCGCTTCATGGCCGCGGGGGTCAGCAGCCCCGCCGCCACGGCACGCGTCGGGCCGATGCGCGCGGCGGTGTCCGCGCCCTGGACGTAGTCGAAATAGTCGTTCGCGAAGTTGGTGCCGATCTGGATCAGCAGGGCGCCGACGAGGGCCGCCAGAGCCGGCAAGCCGCCGAAGACGCCCTCCGCCCACGCCACCGCGATACCCACGGCCACCGGCACCGCGGCGGCGGGCAACGTCTTGGGGCGCAGGGCGAGGAGCCAGGGGTTGGGCACGCCGCCGCCTCAGCCGCCGCCGGGGGTCTCTTTCTTGGGCCGGATCCAGGACAGCAGCACCGAGCTCGCGAGCAGCGCGCCGATCACCAGGAGCGAAACGCCGATGGGAATCGGGTACCAGTCCTTGACCAGCATTTTGACGCCCACGAACGACAGCACCAGACCGAGGCCGTACTTCAGGTAGTGAAAGCGGTCCATCAGGTTGGCGATCAGGAAGAACAGGCTGCGTAGGCCCAAGATGGCGAAGATGTTCGAGGTGAAGACGAGGAACGGGTCGGTGGTGACGGCGAAGATCGCCGGGATCGAGTCCACGGCGAAAACCACGTCGGTCGCCTCGACCACCGCCACGACCAAGAGCAGCGGCGTCGCCAGCAGCTTGCCGCCTTCCCGGATCAGGAACTTCTGGCCGTGGTACTCGTTCGTCATCGGCACGAAACGGCGGAAGAACTTGACGATCGGGTTGTCCTCCGGCTTCATGTCCGAATCCTCGACGCGCAGGATGCGGATGCCGGTGTAGATCAGGAAGATGGCGAAGATGTAGAAGACCCAGTGGAAACTCGCCACCAGCGCCGTACCGAGGGCGATGAACACACCGCGCAGGATGACCGCCCCGAGAATGCCCCAGAACAGCACCCGGTGCTGGTAGGCCGCCGGGACCGCGAAGTAGTCGAAAATCACCAGGAAAACGAACAGATTGTCGACCGACAAAGCTTGTTCGATGACGTACCCCGCCAGGAACTCGAGTGCTGGCTTCGAGCCGTACTCGAAGTACAACCAGACGTTGAAGGCCATCGCTAGGCCGACCCAGAAGATCGTCCACAACAAGGCCTCGCGGAAGCTGATCGCGTGGGCCTTGCGGTGGAACAACACGAGGTCGAGCCCGAGCACCGCCAGCACGGCACCGACGAAGATCGAGTAGAGCAACGGCGAGCCCGTGGTGACGGCGGCGGCGGTAATGGGTTCCATGGCGGTGGGCGAGAGTATAGCCGCCCGACCTGGCAGCGGCGGTATCCTCCCGGCGAGGTGAGTCATGACCGCGAACCAACGCACCATCGACCGATACATGGAAGGCTTCCGGAAGAGCGACCACGAGATGGTGCTCTCTTGCCTGTCGGACGACGTCGAGTGGGAGCTTCCGGGCGCCTTCCACATCCACGGCAAAGAGGCCTTCGACCAACACATCGAGGATGAAGGCTTCGTCGGCAGCCCGGAGATCACCGTCTTCCGCAGGGTCGAGCAAAACGACGTGGTCGTAGCCGAGGGCGCCGTCCGCGCGAGGCGGACGGACGGCACGGAGCTCAATCTCGTGTTCTGTGACGTGTTCGAGATGCGCGACGGGGAGATCCGGAAGCTGACCAGCTACCTCATGACGAAGTGACCCGGGCGACTTAGCGCGGACTCCTTAGCCGTGAAGGAGGCGTGTGGTATCCGCGATCGCCAATCCGACGGTTGCGACCGCCAGGAAGCCGACGCTGGTGAGGGTCAGCGCCGGTCGTAGGTTCCGCAGGGCTGGCCAAGTGCTTTCGAGCACGGCGAGGAGAATCTGACCCCCGTCGAGAACCGGCAGAGGCAGGAGATTCAACAGAGCCAGCGACACACTCAAGACGATGACGATTTCCAGCCCGAGGCCGGCGGCCAATGCGCGCCCCCCGTCAGCCAGAACCCCCACCAAGCCTTGGAGGGCCGGCGCCTCGACGGGACCGAGCAGGCGTTCGACGGCGGCGGCACCGTCGCGGGCCACGAGTACCGCCAGGAACGGCACCGCGGCCAGCAGGTTCGCCGCCGGGCCACCACTGAAGAAGGCCAACCGCCTCCCGAGAGGCAAGCTCGCAAAGACCTCCGGGGCAGCGGGCTGAACGAACCCTCCGAGCGGCAGGAGGCGCAGGAAGAAATCGATGCCGCGCCACCTTCCGTGCCACAAAATCGGCCCGAAGCCGACTGAAAACGCTGCGACCTCGATTCCTACCCACTTGGCCGCGGCGAGGTGTCCGGCTTCGTGTACCAGGATCAAGAGACTGACGAGAGCCAACATCTCGAGTTGGTACATGGCGTCTTCTCCTCCGACGGTCGATCACCGTACAAACGCCGCGAGACATCCCCATCCCTCAAAGCTTGCACCGCCCGAATTTACGCCCGCCGCGAAGTGAGCGCTGTGAGGATGGCTAGGCCGAACGCCGCGAGCGCAGCCCCGAGAACCACCGGCCGCGGGCGGTAGAGCAGGTCGATCGTGTGGGCACCCGCGGGAGCGAGGGCGGCTACGAGGGTCTTTTCGGCCACGATCGGCGCGGCTGGCGCGTCGTCGATCAGGCGGTGCCAGTGGCCGTCGTCGTAGATCGAGCTCGCTACCAGCCGGCCGCCCTCGGCCGGGAGATCCACGCGCCAGTGGTCGGGCTCGAGCCGCCGCGCGGGGACCGCCTGGGCGGGCGAGGAGGCGTCCTCGAGCGGCAGGCGCACTTCCAACGGGGATTCGAACCGGGCATCCCGAGGCACGAACACCAGCGGCAAGGCGTCCGTGCGCTCGTAGATTCGGCCGTGATGGCGGCGATAGCGCTGCCGATAGGGCGGCCCCAGGTGGACCCGTGGCCCGGTGACCACGAAGCGCACGCCGAGCCAGCGATACAGCGGGTGTTCCGGGCGAATGAAGTGGTCGGCGGTGCGCCACGGCTCGGGGTTGATCGGTCGGGTCAAGGCATTGCTGGCCCAGGGCCGCGCCGGACCGGAAACGCCGAGGTCGTCGAAGCCGATCTGCGCGGCGACGTTCGACACTAGCTCCTCGCTCAAGCTCACGATGCGCACCGGCTGGGGGACCTCCGCGGTCAGCCTGGCGAGAGGCGCCACGCTCCGCGGCTGGTAGTGGGCGAACTCTTGGGCGCGGCGGGAAAAGTCTCCCCCGAAGTGGAAGAACAGCTCCGCCGCCGTCACCGTCACCAAAACGGCGGGCCGTAAGCGCCCGGAGCCAAGCCCCAGGGCCCAAGCCCCGATCCCGGCCACCACGGCCTGAACTCCGAGGGAGATTCGGTCGGCGGGAACGAGGCTGGCGAGGAGGGCGGCCGTCGCTGCCAGTGCCACCGCGGCGGCGAGGGCCAGCCAGCGAGTGCGGCGTGCCGCCTCGGGAGCCCGCAGAAAGCGCTCGAGTCCGAAACCCGCCGCCAGCGCGAGCGACAGGTAGAACCACAACGAGCAGCGACCCCAAATCGTGGGCAACGACGACAAGATCGGAACCTGAACCAGCCACTGAGACCACGCGGCCGGCTTGACCATCAGGAGGAGAGCGATCAGGGCCGCCGACAAAAAGAAGACCTCCCAGCGTCGCCAGCGGCCCGGGGCGGTGAGCAGTAGGCCCACTGCGAGGAGCCACGGGAGCGTGCCGGGAAATCCGCTACCCGGTCGATCCGCGATCGGAGGAATGCGGGCGGTGCCGTCACGGTCGGTGCCGAAGAAGCGCGGCAGAGCGAGGGGAACCGCGATCGCGACGAAATCGGATCGACAGTCCACGGCTCCCTGGGAGTAACGCCGGTTGCGGTCGGCCAGAATCTTGTGGCGAACGCTCTGGGGCAACAGATCGGCCATCGCGAGCCAAGCGGGCGCCACCAGCAGCACGCCCAGCGCCCCGGCCAAGATGATGCGCAGAAAGCGCCCGGCCGTCGGGCGCACGCTTCTGACGGCGACCCAAGTGAAGGCGCTCGCGCCGACCACGGAGTACAGGATCGTCTCGGGATGCCCGGCCATGACCAGGCTCGCCGCGGCGCCGGCAAGGAGCGCGAGATCCCGTCGCGCCCCCCGCTCGAGGGCCACGAGCAACGCGTAGAGCAGCGCCGGGGTCCAGGTCGCCACCGCCGAGAGGGGCCAACCCAGCCACAGGAAGAGGTATCCCCCGAAAGCGAAGCCGTACGCCGCGAGCGCCGCACCGTGCTCGCCAAGCCCTAACCGGCGGCCAAGGCAGAAGGTGAAGACGAAGGCGAGAAACAGCCGCAGCGACCACGTCAGTGGCAGCCCCGCCGGCACTCCGAAGGGAACGGCCACTACGGTAGTGGGCTCGAGCACCTGCGCCTGAGGGTCGCCCAGAAGGCCCATGCCGAGCCCGAAGCCGGCGTTCCACAGGGGCCAGCGGCCCGCCGCGAACTCGCTCACCACCACTTGGCGAAGCGGGGCCACCTCCGTGAGCAGGTCCGACTGCATGCCGTTGTGGTAGCCCGACAAGCGTCCTTCGTGTAGTGGCAAGGCCACCCGCCCGGCGAATAGCTCCGGCCCGAAGCGCACCAGGATGAGCACGACCGCCAGCAGCACGAAGCGTCGGGGAACGACCTCGAACCAGCGCTCGAGCACCGCCGTCGCGGCGACCACGAACCCGAGGAAGGCAATCCCCGGCAAAACGATATGGCATAACAGCACGGAGAAGATTGTAATTGAACATGACGGCGAGTGCGAACGGCTTCGGTAGTGCAGCGACCGGGCCTTGACTCACGGCCCACCATCCGTCAAGCTACCCAGCCCGGTGGTCCGCGCCTTCAGGCCGAATCACCCGAACCGCCCAGAAAATGGGCGGCCGAGAGCGAGGTGATTCAGCGTGCCGGTAGTGCAAGTGCGAGAGGACGAGAGCTTCGAGAACGCTCTGCGCCGCTTCAAGCGTAAGGTGGAGAAGGCGGGCGTTTTGACCGAGCTCAAGAAGCGTCAGCACTTCGAGAAGCCGTCGGTCAAGCGGAAGCGCAAGACGCTCCAGGCCAAGAAGAAGGTTCTGCGCAAGCTCCAGGAGGAGCGGCGTTCGGGCCTCGCCTGATTCCCGCCGACGGGATCGAAAATGAACGGGAGTGGAGTGATCCACTCCCGTTCTTCGTTTGTGGCGAGCCCCGGAGCCGGAGTCGTAGTCGAAATGAACCAGCCGTTACTGTCCCCTGCCTCGGCCCATGCCCTCGAAGTGCCGTCGCTGCTTGCCCTGGTGGCCGAGCTCGCGGCCACGGACTTGGGCCGCGACCGTGCCCTCGGCCTCGAGCCCTACGGCGACGAGTCGCAGTTACGTGCCCACCGCGCGCGCTTCGAGGAAGTCTGGCGCCTGCTCGGCGTTTCCGGCCGCTTGGTGCCGGGGTTCGACGCGCCGCTTGGCGAGCTGCTCGATCGCCTCGGGGACCCGAGCCGGTCGAGTGACCTCGTCGGCCTCGATCTCGTCCGCCTGGCCGACCTCGTGCGCGCGAGCCAGAGTGCCGCGGAACGCATCACCACGGCGGATCCGGCGTGCCCGGCGTTGGCCGAGATCGCCGCGTCGCTGCCGTCGGTGGCGCCCTTGGTCGAGCGCATCGGCAAGACCCTCGACCGCCGCGGCGACGTGCGGGAGGACGCGAGCCCGCTGCTGTCCGAGCTGCGCCGGCGCATCCGCACGACGCGGGACCGGCTCTACCGCGAGCTTGGCGACTTCCTGCAGGCCAACCGCGACGAGTTTTCGGAAGAGACCATCCCCATGCGCGGCGGCCGGCTCGTGCTGGTCCTCGCCTCGGGCTCGAAGGGCCGGGTCTCGGGTCTCACCCACGGCCGGTCGGGCAGCGGCAAGAGCTTCTACTTCGAGCCGATCGCGACGGTCGAGACCAACAACACCCTGCAACAGTCGGTCGAAGACGAGGAGGCCGAGAAGGCCCGCATTCTGCGCGAGCTCGTCGAGCTGGCCCGCCACTCGTTGCCGGCGCTCGAAGACCACGCCGCCTTCGTCGGCGAGCTCGACCTCCAGCAGGCCGCGGCGCGCTTCGCCGAGTTGTCCGAGGGCCGGCTCGCCGAGCTGGTCCCGGCCGGTCGGCTGAACCTGTCGGCCGCACGGCACCCCTTGCTGGTGCCCGAGCTGGCGGACCTGCGGGCCACCGCGCTTGGCTCCGCCGGGCACCGCGGCGCCGCCGTGCCGCTGTCGCTCGATCTCGGTGACACGGAGCGTTGCCTCGTCGTCACCGGCCCCAACGCAGGCGGCAAGACGGTGGCGCTCAAAACCGTGGGCCTGCTCACCGTAGCCCACCTCTGCGGCCTGCCGGTCCCGGCGGAGATCGGCACCCGGCTGCCCTTTCTCCGCTCGCTGGTGGCGACGATCGGCGACGAGCAGGACTTGCTGGCCGATCGCTCGACGTTTTCGGGCCGCTTGATCCGCCTGAAGGAAGCCTGGGAACTGGCCGGCCCCGAAAGCCTGATCCTGATCGACGAGTTGGGCTCGGGTACCGACCCGGCGGAGGGCGCCGCGCTCGCGGTGTCGCTGCTCGAAGGCCTGCTCGAAAAAGGCGGCCTGGCGCTCCTGACCACCCACCTGACGCCCCTGGCCGCCGCCGCCCTCGAGTTACCCGGGGCGTTTTGCGCCGCCATGGAGTTCGCGAGCGGCTCCGGTCGGCCGACGTATCGCCTCCTGCCCGGCCCGCCCGGTGGCTCCGAGGCCCTCGCCCTGGCGCGCCGGCTCGGGCTGCCCGAGGAGTGGCTCGACCGCGCCGAGGCCCGCCTGGGCACAGAACACCGCGACCTCCGCCGGGTGATCGCCGAGGTCGAGCGCGTGCGCCACGACCTTTCCCATGCCCTCGCCCGCGCCGAACGCGACGCCGCTTTGGTCGAAGCCTCCCGGCGCCGGCTCGAGGACGAGCACGCCGAGCTCGAAGACGAACGGCGCCAGCTCGCCAAGAAGCTCAAGGCCGAGTTCGACACCTTCCGCCAAACCGCCCAGAAGCGCCTGCGAGACGAAACCGAACGTCTCCGGTCGGAGTTCGAGGCCGGCAAACGGAAGGGCCTCGAAACCGAGGCCGTGGCCCGCGTTTTCGCCGAGGTCCCGAGCTTCGTCGAACTCGCCGAGGAGGAGCCCGAGGAAGGTCCCCTGCGCGTGGGCGGCCCTGTGCGCCACCGCCAACTCGGCTGGGAAGGAGTTCTCGAAAGCCTTGAGCGCGACCGCGCCGAGGTCACCGTGCGCGGCAAACGCCTGCGCTGCAAGGTGGACGAGCTCGTCGGCATCCTCCCCACGAAGAAGCCCGCCCCCAAGCCCGAAAAGAAAGCTGCCGCCAAAACCAGCGACCTCCATGGCCCCGACACCGGTGCCAAGGAGCTCCTCCTGATCGGCCAACGCGTCGAACCCGCCCTCGCGATCCTCGACGGCTACCTCGACCGTGCCCTCCTCGGCGGCCGCGAAGAAGTCCGCATCGTCCACGGCCACGGCTCCGGCCAACTCAAGAAAGCCGTGAGAGACCACCTCCGCCGCCACCGCGCCGTCGAGACCTTCCGCGGCGGCGAGCCCAACGAAGGCGGCGACGGAGCGACAGTGGTGGTGCTGCGGGGGTGAGGGGGTCAAGAGATCGGCCGAACGGAAGTTCGGCCGTTACCTCAAGAAAATCAATGACTTACGCGGGGTAGCGGCCGGCCTTGAGGCCGGTCGACCTGCGGCGCGCGACGGAGCACCAGCACATCCTGACCCGTCGGGACCCCGTTCGTTCCCGGCCAGAAACCGGGGACGAACGTTTCGACTCGAAGGCCCGCGGCGCCGATTCTCTGCTCGAAGGCGGTGCGTTCGTAGGCGACGGCGGACTCTTTGCGGTCCTGTCGTCGCCAACGAACCGGCGAGGTTTCTTCCGGGTGCGGGAAGGCCGGTGGGTGAGCGCCTTCGGCGAAGAGAAACGTGGTCACCAAGGCGCGCCCCTCGGGTCGCAGAGTGCGCCGGATCTCGGCCAGGTAGTGGCTCGCGGCAGGCGCCAGGAGGTGCGTGAAAACGGACTTCGCCAGGACGAAGTCGACACTGCCGTCGTCGGCGGGGAACCGATACTGCTCGACTGCGACGGGGCTCGAGGGATTGCCGTAGGGCGAAGCGAGGTCGGCGCATTCGAAGTGGAAGCGGCCGTCCTCGCGAAAACGACGCTGACACCAGCGCACCGCCGGCGCGTGCACGTCGAAGCCCACGTAGCGCCCCTCGGCGCTCAGGGCTCGGCGGAAGGCCGGCACCATGGCGCCGCAACCGGAGCCGATTTCGAGTACACGGGCGGCTGGAGCCACGAGGCCGAGCTGCTGGAGGAGGTGCTCCATGTCCCGGGCCGCGCTTTCGAACTGGCTCACGGGGCCGACGTGACGGCGCAACCAAAGCGGCGGCAAGCCACTGCGCCCCGTGCATCGCCTTGAGACCCAGTCGAGCGGACCGACCGCCCATAGAAGGCCGGTCCGCATCAGGCGGGCGATGGCGGCGAGACGGGTCATCATGGAGGCGATTCCGCTCCCCCCTCACCACTGCCCAGCCAACAGCCCGAACGCATCCTCCACCTGCTCCCAGCCGATGCGCATCAGGAAGGCCGAGTTCCGGCCGTAGGACTTGGCGCCGAGAATGAAGAAGCGGGGTTCGGGGTTGAGCAAGGTTTCGGGGCCGAAGCCGGTTTGGGCCATGCAGTCGCCGCCGCCGCTGGCGGCGCCCAAGAGCGCGGCGGAGAGTTTCATGGGCGCGCCGGAGGCGTAACACTCGTGGACTTGCAGTTGGCGGTAGAGGTGGTGGTCGCCGACGGAGCCGGTCAGGGCGAGCAGGTGGTCGACGGTGAGCGTTTCGTGCCGGCCGTCGCCGTGGCGGAGGGTGACTTCGAGACCGGCGGCGGACTGGCGCAGGGCGTCGACAGTGGCGCCGATGCGGGCGGAGACCGCCGGGGAGACGCCGTTCGCGAGGGCCTGGGCGCGGGCGGCAAGCTCGGCGCGGGCGGGCAGCGGGTCCTCGTGGTCGAGCACCCAGTCCGGCGCCTTGCGCAGCAGCCACACGACTTCGGTACCCGGAGCCTCGGCGGCGAGCTCGGCCAGGTCGCGGGCGGCGGTTTGGGCCGAATGGCCGCTGCCCACGAGCAGGACGCGGCGGCCGGCCCAGGCGGCGCGCTCGGTCGCTAGGTTGGGGATCGTGCGCCGGATCGTGGGACCGAGCTCCCGCTCGCCGGGCGCCGGGATGCCGCCTTCCCCCACGGTGTTGGGAAACTCGAGGATGCCGGTGGCGTCGATCACGGCGTCCGCGTAGTCCACCCGCTCGCTGCCGTTTTCGACCAACAGGCGGAAGCGGCGGCGGCGGCGCTCGGGGGAGCCGATCTCTTCACTCTTGAGGAGACCCTCGCGGCCCACCGCCACCACTTTCGAGCCAAGCGCCAGGTTCGGCGCCACCTGAGGTAACGCGGCCACCGGGTCGAGCAGCTCGGCCACCAGCTCGGCGCCCGTGGGGCAGATGGCGGCGTCGTCCGGCACCGTGCGACCCGCGGCGGCCAAGGCGCGGCGCATGCGCGGCGAGGCGTCGAGCGTCCAGGGCGAAAACAGCCGCACGTGGCCCCAAGAGCGCACGCCCGCCGCTGGGGTGCCACCCGCTTCGTAGATGGTGAAGCTCCAGCCGCGCTCGGCGGCGGCGAGGGCAGCCTCGAGCCCGATGGGGCCGGAGCCGAGGATGGCGACGTGGGGTTTCGGCGTTTCGGGTGTATTCATCGCGGGTCCCTTTCGATCAAGCGAACCAACCGTTTTGCAGGGCGAGCTCGGCGAGCGGCGCGGCGGGTGGACAGGCGACCAGGCGTGCACCTTCCGGAGCGGGCACCAGCGCGGCCACCTGGTCCGCCAGACGCTCGGCCTGGCCGAGATTGTGGGTGACGAGGACGAGGGCCAGCCGCGACTTCAAGCCGCGCAGCAGCTCCTCGATGCGTTCCGTGGCGCCCGGGTCGAGGGCGCTCGTGGGCTCGTCGAGCAGCAGTGCCCGCGGCGCGAGCACGAGCGCCCGGGCCAGGCACAGGCGTTGTTGCTGGCCGAGCGAGAGCGTCGCGGCGCTTTCGTCGAGCCGGTGGCCCACCTCGGCCCACAGGCCCACTTGCACCAGCGCGTCGCGCACGCGCTCGGCGCGTTCGGCCTTCTTCGGGGCCGCGGCGCCCATGGCGCGGAAGCCGAAGGCGACATTGGCCGCGATCGAGCCCGGAAACACCACGGGTTGCTGGAAAAGCGTGCCGACTTCACGGCGCAACGCGTCGACATCCACCTCGCGGGCGTAAATCGAACGGCCGGCGACTTGGACCTCGCCCGTCACGGCCAGCGCGGGCGTCAGGTCGATCAGCCGGTTCAAGCAGCGCAGGAGCGTGCTCTTGCCCGCGCCCGAGGGTCCGATCACGGCGAAGATCGAGCGTTCGGGGACACGGAAGCTGACCGGCGCCACGATCGGCCGGCCGCCCGGTCCAGCGACGGCAAGCGCCTGGGTCGCGATCGCCACGCCCCCGGCTTCAAACACGGCGCGCCTCCTCGTGGGCAGCCAATCGCGCCGGCAACGCCACCGCCGAGACAGAGACCGCGAGGGCCAAGAGCACCGCCGCGGCACCCCACAGGCGGGGGGTGGCCGCCGGGTCCAGGCTGTCCTGGGCGAGAACGAAGATGTGGTACGGCAGGGCCAGCACGGGACTCTCAGCGATGCCCGCGGGCCAAGTGGCGCCCGAAAACACCGCCGCGGCGAACAGGATGGGTGCGGTCTCCCCGGCCGCCCGCGCGAGTCCGAGCATCGCGCCCGAAACCAGCCCGCCCACGCTCTGGGGCAGGATCACCGCGCGCACGATGTCGCTCGTGCCGAGCCCGAGCCCTGCCGCCGCTTCGCGGTACTTGAGCGGGATCGCCGCCATGCGTTCGGCCAAGGCCACGGTCACCGTCGGCAGGATCATGAAGCCCAACACGAGGCCCCCCGCGAGCCAGGACTTGCCCCAGCCAAGGGCCTTCGAGAACACCGCCAGGGCGAACAGCCCAAAGACGATCGAGGGGATGCCGTTGCCGACGTAGAGCCCGAGGCGCAACAGCCGGGCCGTGCGGGCACCGGCGAAGACCTCGACGAGAAGCGCGAGCCCGGTGGCGAGCGGCAAGGCGACGGCGAGGGCCGTCGTCACCAACACCGCAGTGCCCACGAGTTGCCACCCCACCCCGCCGGAGGCTCCGCCGTCCGCCGCGGCCGTGGTCAAGAAGCGCCAGGACAGGGCGGGCCAGGCGCGGCTCAGGATGGCACCCGCAATGGCCACGAAGGCCAGCAGCGCGAGCGCCGTCGCCGCCCCGGCGAAGCCCCAGAACAGCCGGTCAACCGCGCGCCGCACGGATGCCTCCACGGCCGACCAGGAGGCGGCCACCGATCAGGGTGGTGGCGGTCACGAGCAGGACGAGCACGAGCGCCAGCCCCGACATCGCCCCCCAGTGGAGCGGATCGTCGTAGGCCAAGAAGGTCTCGGCGCCGCCGAGCTTCGAGGTCAGCGTTTGGCCCGAGGCTGCGAGGGGCGCCGGGGACCACCAGGGGGACGGCAGTTGGTTGTCCTGCCGGCCGACGACCAAGAACACCGCGATCGTCTCGCCGAGGGCGCGGCCCAGCGCCAGCAGACCTGCCGCCACCAGGCCGGGCAAAGCCTGGGGCAGGGCCACCCGGCGCACCACCTCGCCGCGACTGAACCCGAGGGCGCGACCGGCCTCGCGCTGCACCGCCGGCACTCCACGCAGGGCGTCGTCCGCCAGGGTGACGAAGGTCGGCAGAGTCATCACCGCCAGCAGCAGCCCGGCGGTCAGCAGGGTGTCGCCGGAAAGCGGCTCCCAAGGAGCCAAGAAGCGGAAGACGACCTCGCGCAGCACGAGCACTCCGAGGAGACCGTAAACGACCGACGGAATGCCCGCGAGCAACTCCACCACGGACTTGATCAGCAGCCGCGAGCGGCGCGGCAAGGGGGCCTCGGCCAGGAAGATCGCCGTGCCGAGCCCGACGGGGGTCGCCACCGCGAGGGCCACGGCGGCGACCGCCAGGGTGCCGTACAGCATGGAGAGGATGCCGAAGCGCTCGGCGCGGTAGAACCACTCGGAGCCGAAGAGGTAAGCGCCGAAACCCGAATGACGGAAGACGGGCAGGGCGTCGACTACGAACAAAAGAGCCAGCGCCGCGCCGATGAGCGCCACCAACCCGCCCGCGACCCACGCCCAGAACTTCATGGTTGTGGGCGGGGGAAGGGCGCAGCAAGCAGCGCCCCTACGGAGCGAGTGGGGCGGGTTCCCTTCTGAGGTAGGGGCGCTGCTTGCTGCGCCCCATCTCGCAATCCCAGGTACCCCGCCGCCCGCACGAGCTCCTGCCCCGCCGGTCCGAGCAGGTAGTCGAGCAGCGCCTTCGCCGTCGCACTTGGCGGTCCGTTCGTGATCAGCAGCAGCGGCCGGGCGAGGGGGTAGCTGCCGTCGGCCAGGTGCTCCTTCGTCGGGGTCACCTGTCGGCCGTCGGGTAGACGAATGGCGAGCGGGAAGACTCGCCGGCCGTCCGCCCAGGCCGCCGAGAGTTGAGAGATTCCGCCCGGTGTGCTCGCCACCTTGGTGCGCGCTTCTTCATTCGAGCCGACCTCGAGGTGGGCCACGTGCGGCGCCTTCTTGGCGTCGCCGTAGAGCCAGTGCACGAAGACCTCCCACGTCCCGCGGCCGGGCTCTTTGTTGAAGAAGGCGATGCGCCGGTCCGGTCCGCCGAGCTCCTGCCAGTTCTTGAACGTGCCGTCGTAGATCGACCGCAGCTGCTCGGCCGACAGCGCCCGCACACCGCCCTCCCAGACATCCTTGGCGACCACCACCGCGAGGGCGTCGACGCCGATTTCGACCGGGCGAAAGTCGACTTTGGGGTACTTGGTCCGGTCCCCGTCGGTCAGGGGCCGGGAGGCCATGGCGACGTCCGCGCGGCCGTCGGCCAGCGCGGTGATGCCGCCCGAGCTGCCGCCCTGGGTGTCGACGACGATCGCCAAGCCCTTCTCAGCCTTGAGCTTCTCGGCCGCGCGCACGACCACGGGGTTGACCGTCGTCGAGCCGACCACCCGCAGCGACGAGCTCGCGGCGAAGAGCGCCGACGACGTCAGCAGCCATGCCAGCAGCCCGAGACGACGTTTCAGCAGCACGAGCCCCCCGGTGTGCAGCAGGCCGCGGCTCCCGTCGTGGTCACGTCGTAATCTTGGCCCTTGGTCTCCCGCGGGTGACGCAACGCCGTGCGCGAGCAGTCGAAAGGCAAGGCGGCGGCCGCGTCCACCGGGGTCAGGGGCTCGATGAAGGCGAACTGCTCGGCGTAGGGCGCCCGGCGGTAGATCTCGAAGGTCTTGGCGCACACGGCGTAGCGTTTGCCGCGCTCCATGCGGTGGCCGTCGTCGTCGAGCACTTCCTTCCACGGTCCCTTGTAGACGACCGCCTGGTTGTGCTCCCAGCACGCGCCCTGCTTGCCTTTGAAGGCCTCGATCGTGAGCGAGCGGAACTCGATGCCGTGCACCGTCTGCCACGGCTCGGTCGGGCGATCGAGAATGCGGATGCCGTAGAACCCGGCCTCCTCGAAGGCAGCGAGGAAGCCGTCCTCGGTCAGGGCGCCGGAGATGCAGCCGCTCCACAACTCGGGGTCGCGCTGGAGCTCCTCGGGGACGAGTTCGTCGGACACGATGTCCGAGATCACGGCCCGGCCGCCGTTGCGCAGCACCCGGAAGATCTCGGCGAAGAGCTTCTTCTTGTCGTCCGCCGCCACCAGGTTGAGGACGCAGTTCGAGACCACCACGTCGACCGAGGCGTCCGCGATCAGCGGCTTTTCGACCCGCAGCCGCTCGGCCTGCTCCTGGAGCGCGAACAGCGCCTCGACGTCCGCCACCGGCCGGGCGGCCAGGTGCGACTCGAGAGCGTCCAAGTCGAGCGCCAAGTCCTGAATGCGCCCGCGGCGGAACTCGACGTTGGCGAAGCCGATGCGCTCGGCCACGACCGGCGCGGCATCGCGGGCCACGGTCAGCATCTCGGGCGTCATATCGACGCCGATGACCTTGCCCGTCGGCCCCACCACCTGGCTCGCGATGAAGCAGATCTTCCCCGTGCCGCTGCCGAGATCGAGCACCGTTTCACCGGGGTGGAGATGTTTGCTCGGGTCACCGCAGCCGTAATCCCGCTCGATCACCTCGGTCGGGATGACTTTCAGGTACTGCGGGTCGTAGTCCACCGGGCAACACAGAGCCGCCACTTGGCGCTCGGCGCCCTCGCGGTAGCGGTCTTTGACGATCGATTCGACTTCAGCGACGGGCGCCATGGGTTTCTCCTTCGGGTTTCAGAACTTCGACGCCGCCCGCTCGCGCGGAGGCAGGATTTCGAGGCAGGTGGTCCACCAGCCGGTTTCGATGGTTTCGATGAACTCCGCTGGCAGCCCCTCGGCGCGCATTTCGGCCGCCAGGCTCTGCCAGTCATAGGCGAGCGGCACGAGCTCGACGTCGAGGCCCGCCTCCCGGGCGGTCAACACGGCGTACCAGACGTGGGTGGCGCCGTCGTTGGCCGGCCGGCCGATGGCGCCGACGTTCACGGCGTCCTTGCCCGAGGGCAGCGGGCGGTGCCACGGCAGCCCGGTGTGGGTGCACAGTAGGCCGTCGGCATGTTCCTGGGTGAGCAGCACCTCGAGAAACGGCGCTGGGCTCGCCGAGGCGAACAGGAACTCGTTGACCTTGCGCGGCGAGCCGTGCACGAGGAGCAGCTCGCGTTCGCCGACCCGCACCCGGCGGCGTTTCGGGAACTCGCCCATCCAGGCTTTGAACGCCGCCGAGCAGTGCTCCTCGGTGTAGCGGTAGGAGAGGTCGGCGAAGTGGTTGTCGCGCGGGTCGGTGTAGCCGCAGTTGCAGTCGACGGCGCCGGAGGACAGCGACTCCTCGTAATTACCCTGGATCGAGCGCACGCCAGCGGCCTCGAGCAGCGGCCAGACCTTCTCCGGGTTCGGGCCGAAGCCGCCTAGGTCCCCCAGGCAGTAGATCGCTTCGACGTTCCGGCGGGTGGCGTCTTCGACCAGCGCCGAGAGGGCGAAGTGGTTCGAGTAGATGCCGCCGAAGACGGCGATCTTCGAAAACGGCCCTTCCACGGGCACGCCGTCCGCCCGCGGAGTCAGGTAGGCCGCGCGTTCGGCCGCCTGTTCGGCGGGCGACAGGTGGCGGCCGACCTCGGCGGCGGCGCGGCGGAATTCCCCGAGCGGCACCAGGCGCTCGCCCCAAGTGGCCATGCCACGGTGGCGAGCCAGGGTGGCGCGGGCCTCCTCGCGGGTGCGCTCGAGCTCGGCGCGGAGGGCTTCATCGCGGGTCTGCGGCGGTCGCTGGGCCATCTTCGTCGCGCTCCTTCAGGTGCGGCAGGAAACGCCGAAGGCGTGGCAGGTCCAGCACGCCGGGTGGTCCAAGGGGAAGCCATCCAGGGTATCCGCCAGGGTCTGGCCCATGCGCCCGCCGGGTTCGTTGACGAGGATCGGGCAGACCCAGACGCCTTGGTCCGTGACCATCCGGCAGCTCGAGCACTGGAGGTGGTCCCAGGCGCCGTCCGGCACGTCGCCGTCCTTCAGGCGCTGCCAACTCTCATAGGCGCCGCCGCGTTCGGCCTCGGCGCCGATCTTGAAGACCGGCAGAATCTTGAGCCGCGGCTTGTCGAGCCCCAGGCCACGCAGCAGGGCGAAAAACGCCTCCTTGCCGGCGGCGCTGCCGTTTTCGTCGCGCACCTCGGTGACCGTGAGGATCGGATTCAAACCCGCCGCGGCCAGGTTGCGAATGCCCTCGAGCGCGCGCTCGAAGCTGCCTTCACCGCGGATCGGGTCGTTGGTTTCGGCGCTCGTGCCGTCCAAGGAGACCCGAATGTCGAGCGAGTACTCGGAAGCCGCCGCCATCGCCGCCAAACGCGCCGCGCGCTCGGGCGACAGCAGCAGGCCGTTGGTCAGCACGTTCGCGGGGCCGACCTTCAGGGTCGCCGCCAGGATCGCCTCCATGTCCGGGTTCAAGAACGGCTCGCCCCCCGTGAAGTAGTACTCCTTGACCCCCAAGCCCGCGGCTTCATCCAAGTAGCGCTCGACCTCCGCGAGGGGCAGGAACTCGTGGGTGTGGTTGGTCGGCGAGCAGGAGATGAAGCAGTGGCGACACGCCAGATTGCAGACGGTGCCCGCGACCTGGAACCACAGGGTGTCCAGCGAACGCAGCGCGACGCGCGGCACGGCCTCGCCCGGCCGATGCACGGGGGACGACGAGGCGGGAAATGAAGCGAGACTCGACTCGGACATGATGACTCCGTCCCGAGGAAGGAAGTACGTCGGACGCTCGCGGGTTCGCCGCGAGTCCGAGTTGGGTTTCAGCCGGGGTGGAAGGGATTCAGCGGGGTGGGCCGCGGGGCGCGGCCGAGGCGGCGAGAACGAGACGGGGGGAGCGGCTTCCGGGCTCGACCACGGGCCGGGTGAGCGCGGCGAGGAGCTCGCGTAAGGCACCGCGAAGGCGCGTCACCAGCGAATCCACGGCCCCGGGGCGAGCCAGCCAGCCGGTCAGGTCGGCGGGGTGATCGAGGTCGGTCAGGCGGTGAGCGAGGCGCGAGACGGAGAAGCCGGCCGCCGAGAGGTGCAACTCGAGGCTCGCCGCGGTGTCCTTGCGGCCGAATCGCACCCGGCCGAGCAGTCCGGCCAGGGGGCGCGCCACGGCCAACAGGTAGAAGCCGCCGTCCGGGCTGGGGCCCACGACGGCACGGGTCGGGTCCGCCGCGAGCTCGGCCAAGGCCCGCTCGATCGGCCGCGCCGTCAAGTCCGGCACGTCGGCGCCCACGACGACCACCGGCCCCGGCCCCGCGGCCTCGAGCGCCGCACCGAGCCGCTCCCCGAACGTCCGCCCGCGCTGTTCGAAGCGCTCGACATCCGCGGGCAGCTCCAAATCGACCGGGCTCGCCACCACCAGCCGGCAACCCGCCGCACGACCGGCCCCGAGCGCCGCCCCGAGGCAAGCCTCGTAAAGCGCCCGCTCCGCGCCCGAGTGCCGACCCGGCAACAACCGCCGCCGGCGCACCTCCGCCCCCGGTCCCCGCGTGAAGACCAAAAGTGTCGGGCGCTCCAAGGCGGCTACGGCAGGTGTCGGCATCGGTCTGCCCATCCTTTACGAAGCGGATGGGGTTTTGGTTCGGTCGGGAAGAAGTAACGCGGGGAGGATAACACCGGGGGCGGGGGTTCAGCGAAGCCCCGCCCCCGAACAAAGACTAGGGGATCAACGACGCTAGCCGGTACATCCGGGCTAGGAACGAGACGAAGACACGCGCGAAAGAAAAAAACCTCGACAGCGCGCCCGATCTTTCTTTCGGCCTGTCGAAGCTCCCTAAACTCACTGAGTAATTATTGATCACCACGACATTCTCCGTGTTGACCACTCCATTGTTCGTCATAAAAACCTCTTGCTTCTCATTTCTTGTTTCTGGGAAATAGATCTCTTTGATTCGATTAGGTCGACTTGCTTGTTTGTTCCAGCTGCTGCTCGATAACACACCTCTTCCTGTTATTTTTGCGGGCGCCATTCGCCGCTCAGGGCGCTTATTTCGGCACGTTTGACCTCGGCTGTCAACTCCTCGGCGCCAGGTGCCACATACCCGCTTCGGAAAGGTTTCTGTTTGGCGCCGGAAATTCTTTTCTGGTCTCGAACCGCCACGCCAGCATGGCCGACAGTACTTCGCTGGCACTGAAGAGCGCTTCTTCTCGCGACTGGTCTTCCGAGGAGGTGTCCTCGAAATCGACGGTCTTCACGAAGTGGCAACCGTCCGGTTGGAGTTCGAGCCGGGCTGGATAGCGGGGGTCCTTCGCGCCAACTCTGCAATACTGTACCGATGAAGCCGGTAGTCTCGATTCCTTCGGAACTCCTCGCAGCGCTCGAACGCTTGGCACAGGAGGCCGGCGTGTCGCCGAGCCAGTTGCACGAGCGAGCCTTGCAAGAGTTCATCGCTCGTCACAATCCGGGCGGCCTCACAGCTCAGATGAACCGGGCACTGGACGAATCGGGTCGCAAGAAGACGAATTCCAGAAGCGAGCTGCGCAGCGGGCGCTCGAGCGCGTCGAATGGTGATCTGCCAGTGCTAGCCTCCAACCAGCGAGAAGAATCGAAGAAGGGCGCAGCA
>JANRLG010000108.1:0-15676 GCA_033762835.1 Thermoanaerobaculia bacterium | reverse complement strand
CGGCCGGGCCGGTGGGAATGGCGACCGGCGTGGTCTGAGCAAAGTTCAGAGTCCCGGCACTACACTGGGGCGGCGGGGTCGGAAACACCCGCAGAGCACGGCTGCCGGTACTGCCGGGGGCCGGCGGCTGGTCGCCGCCTAGCTGGGCCGACAGGTTCCGGTACTGGGTCAACAAGCTCGCCAGACTCGCCGAGCCGACGGCCTTGGCGGTGTCGATTTGCGTCGCCAAGCTCGCGAGCTGAGCGTGGAGATCTTCTTTGGAGGCAGCGACCTGGGCCAGCGCGGGGGCGGCCGACAGGAGGGTCACCAACGCGAGAGCGATGGCGGCGCGAAATCGGGGGGTCATGGCACTCTCCTTGAGAGGTCAACGAATCTGGGCTGTGGGAAATACTGCGGAAGCCTACCAGAATCCGCCGCCCGGATCGATAGGCCCCGTATTCTCAGTCGCTTCGGTCCTTGCCCATCCGGCCGTCGCGGCGCTACGATCGCCGCCCTACGAAGTGGAGTCCCCAAATGATCGCCGAAGCAACTCGACCGACGACTCAGGACGCCGTAACGGACGGTCCCGAGTTCGATCTCACGCCCGAACAAAAGGTCATCCGCGACGTCGCCCGCGACTTCGCACGGCGGGAGGTCGATCCGATCGTCGAGGAGATCGACGAGTCCCAACGGTTTCCGATGGAGGTCATGAAGAAGGCCGGTGAGCTCGGCTTTCTGGGCGTGATTTTCCCCGAGGAGTACGGCGGTGCCGGGCTTGGCTACGTCGAGTACGTGCTCGTCGTTACCGAGCTGTCCAAGGTGGACCCCTCCGTGGGCATCTCGGTCGCGGCCCATAACTCTCTGTGTACCAATCACATCTACAAGTTCGGCACGGCTGAGCAGCGGCGCCGTTGGGTGACGCCCCTGGCCTCGGGGCAAAAAATCGGCGCCTGGGGATTGACCGAGCCGGGCGCCGGCTCCGATGCCGGCGGCACCCGTACGCGGGCGGAGAAAGTCGACGGCGGCTGGCTGTTGAACGGCTCGAAGACCTTCATCACCCACGGCTCGGTGGGCGACATCGCGGTGGTCATGGCGGTGACCGAAACGGCAGGCAAGAAGGGCAGCAACGTGTCGGCCTTCGTGGTCGAACGCGGCACGCCCGGTTTCCGCGCCGGCAAGAAGGAGAACAAACTCGGCATCCGCGCCTCGGACACCTCCGAGATCATCCTCGAGAACTGCCTGATTCCCGAGGACCATCTGTTGGGCAACGAGGGCGACGGTTTCAAGCAGGCCCTCGCCATTTTGGACGGCGGCCGCATCTCGATCGCGGCCTTGGGGCTGGGCACCGCGATCGGGGCCTACGAGACGGCCCTCCGCTACTCGAAGGACCGCGAGCAGTTCGGCCAGGCGATCGCCAAGTTCCAGGCGATCCAGTTCCATCTCGCCGAGATGGCCACGCGCATCGCCGCCGCCGAGGCGCTGACCTTCGCCGCCGCCCGCACGCTCGATCTCGGCCGACCGGTCACCCGGTTGTCCGCCCAGGCCAAGCTCTACACCAGCGAAACCGCCGTGTTTTGCGCCGAACGCGGCGTGCAGATCCACGGCGGCTACGGGTTCATCAAGGACTACCGAGCCGAGAAGTTCTTCCGCGACTGCAAGATCTGCACGATCGGCGAAGGCACCAGCGAAATTCAACGCGTGGTCATCGCCCGGCAACTCGCCAAGGGCCACTGAACGTGTCCATGACGACCGAGGAGCTCGCGGTTCGGGTGTTGGCCCGGAACCCGCGCTCTCTCGGTCGCGCGATCAGCCTGATCGAACGCGGCGGCGCCGACGCCGAGGCGCTCGCGGCCCAGCTCCACCCTCACACCGGCCGCGCCCACCTGGTGGCCATCACTGGCCCGCCGGGAGCCGGCAAATCCACCCTCGTCGATGCGCTCGCCCGCCACGCTCGGGCATCCGGGCGGACCGTGGGGATCTTGGCCGTGGACCCCTCGAGCCCCTTCACCGGCGGCGCGTTGCTCGGCGACCGCGTCCGCATGGCAACGCTCTACACCGACCCCGGGGTGTTCATCCGGTCGATGGCCACGCGCGGGGCGTTGGGCGGCCTCGCCGCGGCAGCCCACGACGCCGTCGATCTGCTCGACGCCGCGGGCTTCGATCTCGTGCTCATCGAAACCGTCGGCGTCGGCCAGGACGAGGTGGATGCCGCCCGTGCGGCCGATACCGTCGTGGTGGTGGCGATCCCCGGCATGGGCGACGACATCCAGGCCGGCAAAGCGGGCCTGTTCGAGATCGGCGACGTCTTCGTGCTCAACAAAGCCGACCGCGACGGCGCCGAACGCGCCGCCCGGCACCTCGAGTTCATGCTGCACCTAGCACCCGACCCGGGCCCCGCGGGCTGGCACCCGCCGCTCGTGAAAACCGTGGCTGCGACCGGGCAAGGAGTGTCCGAACTCGCCGAGAGGCTCGGGCGACACCTCACCTGGCTCGCGACGAGCGGCGATCGCGTGCGGCGCCGGCAGGCACGCCGCAGGCTGCGAGTGGAGCGGCTGCTCGAGCGGAAGCTCCACGCGCAAATCAACCTCGAAGCCGAGCTGGCCGCCGGAGACGAGCCTCCCCAGGTCCTCGCGGACCGGCTTTTTCGCCGAATGATCGGAGGCTGAGATGGGACAGTCTCGTCGCAAGCAACGGCTTCTCGGGGACGGCGGCCCGTGGCGCCGGAAGTGGCGCCGGGCCTGGCCCGACGCGGTGGCGTTTCTGTTCGGCATCGCCGTGGCGGCGGTCTTCGGCTGGCGAACCTCCGAATTGCTCTGGAGCCTCTGGCTCTCGACCACCGTCGTCGGGTTCACCTTCGTGCTCTGGGCCGGCCTCGGCATGGCCCGCATGGAACTCGCCGAAGCGAAACGGGAAACCGGCCACTGGAGAATCCTGGCGCTGGTGTTCGTCGTCCTCGGGGTCTGCTCGTGGCTGCTGTTCACCGGGCTCCACTTCGGCGGCTTCCAGTTGCTCCACTCGGTCGCCCTCAACCAATACTTCCCGATCAGCTCGGCGACTTTCCCGCCTGCCGAAGATCCTTGGATGTACGGGCGAGTCATCCAGTGCTTCTGGTATTTCTTGCCGGCCGCCTTCCTGGCCGAGCGCCACTCGTTCGCGCCCTGGCCCCGACCCGGAACCGTCACCGACGGCCGGAAGTGGGCCAGCAGCGTCACGTTCAAGGTCTACCTCGCCGTCATCCGCATGCACCTGCTGCTTCTATTTCTGGCCGTCATTCAGCCCGAGAGCTTGTGGGTGTATTCGGTGATCTATCTCCTGTACTTCTTCCCCTGGTCGCTGCTACGTTCCCCCTCCGGAGAAAGCGCATGATCGGCAAGATCGACCACGTCGGCATCGCGGTGTTTTCGATCGCGGAGGCCCGGGGCTTCTATGAAGCGCTCGGACTCTCGGTGACGGCGATCGAGGAGGTCCCCCACGAGGGGGTGCGGGTGGCGATGATTCCGTGCGGAGAATCGAAGATCGAATTGCTGGAGCCGACCCGCGAGGACTCCCCGATCGCGGTCTTCCTGGCCAAAAGGGGCCCGGGCATCCACCACCTGTGCCTGGGTTCCTCGGATGTACGCGCGGATGACGCCGGCTTGCGCGCCGCAGGGTTCCAGGTGCTGCGCCCCGAGCCCACGCGCGGGGCCGGCGGCTGCTGGGTGCAGTTCGTTCATCCGAAAAGCGCCGGGGGCGTGCTCGTGGAGCTGTCGGAGGGCGAGCACCCATGACCTCGCCGCCGCGTTTTACTCCCGGCGCCTTCGTGCTGCTCCACTTGGTCAACCCGACGGAGAAGTTCTGGGGCATTCTCGGGGAGTTGGGCGTTGCCGGCGTCACGTTGCGCGGCATCAGCGTCGAGGCCTTCGATGACTGGACGTCGCAGGCCGCACGCCCGGAAGAGGAGCTCACGCTCGACCTCGGCACCATGTTCTTCCCGCTCTTCCGCATCGAGCGTTTGTTTCTGGACGAATCCGTGGGTCAGGTCGAGAGTTACCGCCAGCGCTTCGCCCGCCGGGTTGGGCGCCGGGTGGAGGACTACCTGGGCTTGACCGGGCACGGGGAGAACGACGAAGGGAGCTCGATTCCGTCATGACCGTCTCAGCGTTGGTGCAAGCCGCCTTGGCTCTGACGGCGGCTCTGTTCGGTTACGCCGTCGGCCACGCCCTCGGTGGGGTGGTGGGCGGTGGGCTGGTCGCCCTCGTGGCCGCGCTGGTCGCCGCCTGGGGAGTCACCCGGCCCGGTTGGCAGCTCGACCTCTCCCGCTGTCCCCGCCCGTTCCTCGTGCTTTCGGCGGTCGCCACCGTGGGCGCTCTGGCCCAGCTGTTCCGGCTGACGTTGTTCATGGTCGATCCCACCGCGGTGGGGTTTTCGATGGTGCCGGGCAGCCAGTGGGAGCAACGGCACTCCTGCGCCACGGCCTACTTCGTGGCCGCCGGGGCTGCGACCTCGCCGAGTGGCCCCTACGCCCACGAGCACTATTCGGACCTCACGGCCGATCCGACCAAACCGCGGGTACCGTTGCGCTTGGGGCAGTTCAACGTCGATGTCTACGAGTACCCGCCGCAGTTCCTGCTCCTACCCCAGGTGTTACGCTCGATGGCGCCGGAGTATCCTCAGTTCCGCCTGCTCTGGTTTGGGCTGTGTGGCCTGTTTCTACTCGCGGCGACGGGGATCGTGGCAAGGTTCCTCGGGCCGTCCGTCGGGACCGTGGCCCTGCTGCTGTCGCCGCTCCTGTGGGTGGCCCTGCCGACCTTCAGCCATCTCCAGAAGGGCAACGTGCAAGGGGTGGTGATCGCGGCGGCGATGCTCGCCATGGTGGCGTTCGAACGCGGGCGGCCCGCGGCCGGAGGGGCGCTCCTGGCTTTCGCCACGGTCAGCAAGCTCTATCCCGGTCTGTTGGTCGTCTACCTGCTCGCCGAGCGGCGGTACCGCGATGTCGTCTGGACGATCGCCGCGGGCATCCTGATTTCCCTGATCACTCTGCTCGACCTCGGTTGGGGCGCTTACGTCCACTTCCTCGAGCACTTGCCGCAACTGCTCGGCGGCGAGGCTTTCCCGGCACTGCGGATGCCGGCGGCGATGGCCAACAACTTCTCGATCCCCGGCTTGGTGTTCAAGGCCAAGCTCTTCGGCGTGCCAGGCATGGACTTCACAGCGGCGAAGATCGTCGGCTGGCTCTACACCGCGGTGATTCTGGCGCTCACGCTACTGGCGGCCAAGAAGTCCTGGCGGCCCGAACAAAAGCCGGTCGTCTGGCTCGGGATCTTGATCCTGGCGACGCTACGCAGCCCGTTCCTCCCCCAGGCCTACGCCGCGCTGCCGGTCCTCTGGCTGCTGACGCTGCTCGCTGCCCTGGACACCGCCCACCTCCGCCGCCTGCCCTGGCTGCTGCTCGCCTTCGCCGGCCTGAACGTCTACTGGCCCAACGACTGGGTCTTCGACCCCCGCTGGCGCTCGCTCGTGCTGGCGATTCCCCAGGTTTTGAGTGTGGTGCTGGCGGTGATTGCGCTGAGACCCCGTACTCAGACTGCCGGAACGGCTTGAAGCCTGCTTTTGCGAACTGAGACCTTGGGGCGGCCCCTGAAGGCCGGCGATGCCGCTTGGATGCGGCGCATCGCCTCTAGCGGCAGCACCTTCTCACCACAGTTCGGACAGGCGTAAAACTCCAGGTCGGGCACGAGGTACACCTGTCCCCGTACCGTACCCTGCCTAGGCCCCGTCATGCGGCGGATCTCAGGACTGTTGCAGACCGGGCAGGCCGAAATGGCGTCCACGTCACGAAGTGTAACCCGGGCCGAGAGCAACATATGCTCTGCCCAATCTACTCCGCCGAGGTCCACCATGAGTGACTCCCCTACCCTCTCTCGCCGTCATCTTCTCGCCGGACTGGGTGCTGCCGCGGCTTTGGGCTCGCTCGACTCCGCGGCGGCTTCGGCCCAGGCGGAGCTGGCGAACCCCGCGGGCAACCGTGGCCCTCACACGGAGCTCGAAGAAGCGACCGTGGCGGACCTTCAAGCCAAGATGACTCGCGGCGAGCTGTCGGCGGTCGAGCTGACGACGGCGTACCTGGCGCGGATCGTGGCGCTCGATCGCACGGGGCCAACGTTGCGCTCGGTGATCGAGATCAACCCCGACTCCGGGCAGATCGCCCGCGAGCTCGATCGGGAGCGAGGCGAGAAGGGGCCACGGGGGCCGCTCCATGGCATCCCAGTGCTGATCAAGGACAACATCGACACCGCCGACGGCATGCTGACGACGGCGGGTTCCTTGGCCATGACCGGCACCCGGCCGACGCGGGACGCCACCGTGGCCGCCCGCCTGCGGGCCGCGGGAGCGGTGATCCTCGGCAAGACCAACCTCTCCGAGTGGGCCAACTTCCGCTCGACGCGTTCGACCTCGGGCTGGAGCGGGCGCGGCGGCCAGACGCGGAACCCCTACGCCCTGGACCGCAACCCCTGCGGCTCGAGCTCCGGCTCGGGCGTGGCGGCGGCGGCCAATCTCGCGGCCATCACCGTGGGTACCGAAACCGATGGCTCGATCGTCTGCCCTTCGACCACCAACGGCATCGTGGGCATCAAGCCGACCCTCGGGCTGGTCAGCCGGGCGGGCATCATCCCCATCGCCCACAGCCAGGACACCGCGGGGCCGATGTGCCGCACCGTGGCCGACGCGGCGGTGTTGCTCGCCGCCCTCGCCGGACCGGATCCGCGCGACCCGGACGGCCTGCCCGGCGCCCGCTTCGACCTCGACTTCACGGGCGCCCTCGGCCGCAATGATCTGCGGGGCCGGCGGATCGGCGTCGTCCGTTCGCAATGGGGCCTGCATCCGGAGATCGACCGCCTGGCGGACGCCGCCGTGGCAACGCTGAAGCAACTCGGCGCCGAGGTGTTCGACCCGGTGGAGTTGCCCGAGCCCGACGGCAAGGACGAGGGGCTAGTGTTGCGCGTCGAGTTCAAGGCCGATCTCGAGGCCTACCTCGCCACCCGGCCACCTGGCTCGCCGCGCACGCTGGCCGAGCTGATCGCCTGGAACGAAGCTCACCGCGCCCAGGAGATGCCCTGGTTCGGCCAGGAGCTCTTCGAGCAGTCGGTCGACAAACCCCCGCTGACCGACCCGGAATACCGCGAAGCCCGCGACCGCAACCGCAAGAAAGCCGGGCCCGACGGCATCGACGCTGCGCTGGCGAAGCATCGCCTCGACGCCCTGGTCGCCCCCACCGGCGGCCCCGCCTGGCCCACCGACTGGATCAACGGCGACCACTACACCGGCGGCAACTCCTCCCCCGCCGCCGTCGCCGGTTACCCCCACATCACCGTGCCCATGGGCTTCGTGCACGGATTGCCGGTGGGTTTCTCGTTCCTGGGCACCGCCTGGAGCGACGCCCTCCTGGTGGAACTGGCCCACGCCTTCGAAGGCGCCACCCAGGCGCGTCGGAAGCCGGAGTACCGGCCGCGGACCGTGCCGATGTGAGGAGAGGGAGAGGACACCAAGGATCTTGACGACCCCTAGCGAGCCACGGCGCGGTCGTTGGTGTCGTTAGAGTCCCTGGTGTCTTTTCTCCACCACCATCGCATCCCCATACGAGTAAAACCGGTACCCACCTGCAATCGCCTCGCGGTAGGCGGCCAGCACCCGTTCGCGCCCGGCGAAGGCGGAGACCAGCATCAGGAGGGTGGAACAGGGCAGGTGGAAGTTGGTGAACAGCACGTCCACTGCTTGGAACTCGAACCCCGGGGTGATGAACAGCTCGGTGCGGCCGGTGCCGGCGGTGAGGCCGTTCGCCCGAGCGGCGGATTCGAGGGTGCGCACGACGGTGGTGCCGATGGCGACGATGCGGCCGCCCCGGGCGCGGGTCCGTTGGAGCGCCTCGGCGGTGGCGGCGGGAAGCTCCCAGCGCTCGGACTCCATGACGTGCTCGTGCACGAGCTCGGCGGTGACCGGCTTGAAGGTACCGATGCCGACGTGGAGCGTCACGCTCGCCACTTCGATGCCGCGGGCAGCGAGCCGCGCGAGGATCTCCGTCGTCAGGTGCAGGCCCGCCGTCGGCGCGGCGATGGCACCGGGCTCACGGGCGAAGACCGTCTGGTATCGCTCGCGGTCCTCCAGGCGGTCGCTGCGTTTGATGTAGGGCGGCAGCGGCACGTGGCCGATCGTCTCGAGGTGGGGCTCGAGGGCAGTCGAAAATCGCACGTGATGGCGACCATCGCCGGGCAGCAGCGCGAGAACCTCGGCCTCCAGGCCGCCGTCGAGCAGGATCTTCGAACCCGGCCGGGTCTTCTTGCCGGGGCGGGTCAGGGCCTGCCACTCCCGCTCGGCGATCCGCTCCACGAGCAGGATCTCCACTCGCCCACCGGTAGAGCCGTCCGGTAGTCGCCGGTGACCGAGCAGCCGCGCCGGAATCACTCGGGTGTCGTTGACCACGACCAAGTCCCCGGGCTCGAGAAGCTCGGGCAGATCGCCCACCTGCCGGTGACGGGCGGCGCCCTCGGCGTCCAACACGAGTAGACGGCTCGCCCCGCGCGCTGCCGGCTCCTGGGCGATGGCCGACTCGGGCAAGTCGAAGTCGAAGTCGCGGGTGAGCACGGTCAAGGGTCTCGATGACGGAAGAAATAGGTCATCGCCAGGATGCCGGCTCCAGCCATGGTGAGAGCGCCGAAGCTGAAGGGCGAGGTTTCACCGAAGCGGGTGAAGAAGAACTCGCCGGTGAGCGGCCCCACCCCGCGGGCCAAGGCCGAGAGCCCCCGAGCCACGCCGAGCACACTGCCTTGGCGATCCTCCGCCGTGGCCCGGCTGATCAACCCGTACAGCGTGGGGTTGTGGAGACCGACGCCGAGGGCCGTCAGCCCCATGGCGACGATGAGAATGGGCAAGTTCGTGGCGAAAGCCGAGGTGGCCAGGCCCGCCCCCGCCACCCACAGGCCGACCACCGCCAGACGGCGCTCGCCGTAACGGCGCACCAGGGGGCCGAGGGCGCCGCCTTGAATGCTGGCGTTGACCAGGCCCACGAAGGTCAGCAAGTACGCCGTGCTGCGCACGTCGAAGCCGAAGCGATTGGCGCAGAAGAGCGCCAGGGTCGATTCGAGATTGGCGAAGGCGAAAGTCGCTAGCCAGAGCAGGCCGAGCAAGGCACCGACCTTAGGGGCCGCCACCGCGTCGGTCAGGCTGCGCAGCGAGAACCAGCTCTCGCCGGTGCCCGTGGTGGCCTCCGCCGGGCGGCTTTCATCGAAACGGAACCAGGCGTAGATGAAATTGAGCACGGCCAGGCCGGCGGCCAGAAGCGGCACCGCGGTGTTGCCGAACAGGTTGCCGACGATGCCGCCCACGGCCGGACCGATCACGAACCCCAAGCCGAAGGCGGCGCCCAGCAAACCGAGGGCGCGCGAACGTTCCTGGCCGGTGGTCTGGTCCGCGATCCACGCCTGGCCGATCGAGAAGTTGGCCGCGGCCACCCCCGAGAGGATGCGGGCCAACAGGATCAACGAGTACGTCTGCGCCCAGGCGAGCAGCAGATAGGCGAACACGTCCCCGGCGATCGACACCAGCATCACCGGTCGCCGGCCGATGCGATCGGACAGCCGGCCCCACAGCGGCGCACAGACGAACTGCGCCAGGCTGTAGGACGCGAACAAAAAGATCACCTGGGAATCGGAAGCTCCGAACTCCTTCGAGTAGAAGGGCAGGAGCGGCAAGAGCATGCCGAAGCCGAGCAGGTCGAGCAGGACGGTCGAAAAGACGACACCGAGGCCGGCGCGAGGGCGAGTCTTCTGTGCTTGAGGGGGGGCCGGCTCCATGGCGCCGGGAGTGTACCAGCCGATTCGTCCTCCAATTTGGCCTCGACCGGGCCTTCTCGGCCGTTCATGAACGGTTCATGCCCGCGAGGGAAAGTCATGTTCATGTGGCGCCGCTTCGTTTTCTGCATGCTCCTGTCACTCGTCTTCGCCTCATCGGCCGCGGCGGTCGAAGCCCGCTCGGCGCGAATGAAGATGGGCACCCGCTTCGAGGTGACCGCCCTCCATCCCGACGCCGCCACGGCCTGGCGGGCCGTCGAGGCGGCCTACGCCGAGATCGATCGCGTCGAGGCGCTGATCTCCGAGTGGCAGGAATCCTCGGAGACGAGCGCCGTCAACCGACAAGCTGGCCTCGCTCCGGTCAAGGTGTCGGCCGAATTTCGGGCGCTCCTGCGCCGCGCCGTCAAGGTCTCGCGGCTGACCGACGGCGCTTTCGACGTCACCTTCCTGTCCTTCGGTCGGCTTTGGGATTTCAAGGCCGAACACCCGAAGAAGCCCTCGCCCGAGGCCATTCGCGAAGCCCTCGCAGGGGTCGGAGCGGACAAGATCGTCATCGACGACGCCGCGGGCACCGCTTTCCTGACCCACCCGCGGACGCGTATCGGCTTCGGCGGCATCGGCCAGGGTTATGGCGCCAACCGCGCGCTCCAAGTGATGCGCGGACTTGGCATCGAAGACGGCGTCGTCAACGGCAGCGGCGACGTCTACGCCTTCGGTCACCAAGAGGACGGCCGGCCCTGGCGGGTCGGCATCGGCAACCCGCGCGCCCCCGAGAAGCCTTTCGGCTATCTCGAGGTCAGCAATTTGGCGGTCGTCACCTCGGGAGACTACGAGCAGTTCGTGGTCATCGAAGGCGAGCGCTACGCCCACATTCTCGATCCGCGCACCGGCTATCCGGCGCGGGAAGCCCAAAGCGTCACGATCGTCTGCCCGGACGTCGAACTGGCCGATGCCCTCGCCACCGGGGTTTCCGTGCTCGGGGTCGAGAAGGGCCTGGCGCTCGTCGACCGCCTGAAAGACGTCGAAGCCGTGATCGTCGACCAACACGGCAAGATCCACCTGTCGAAAGGTTTGGAGGGAAAGTTGATCCAACCGGGAGTTACCCCATGAGGCCCAGGAATCGTCTCGTCCGTCGTGGCCTTCTCGGCCTCTTCGCCCTCGCCACGCTGGCGACGGGCGGCTGCGCCACCGTCCGACCGTGGGAGCGCGAGGGCCTGTCGAGCCAGCCCATGCAAGCCGACGGCTCGCCCTGTGCGCGTTTCGATCGCAACGTCGACGTCTACCGTGAGGGTGCCGCGGGCGCCAACGGCGGCAAGTCCGGGGGAGGTTGCGGATGCACCTGACCCGTCTCCTCGTCGCCCTCCTGTGTTGCTCGGCGCCCCTCGTGGCCCAGGACGGTGCCGTCGGCGGCGACCAGGGCCTCGAGATCGATTTCCTCGTCAGTTACTACGACCAAGACGGTGAGCACTCGGCGGTGACCGGGGGCACGGGCACCGAAAAGCAGGAGGTCCTCTCGCCCGTCGTCCTGGTCAGCTGGGCGGTCAACGAGGACTGGAGCCTGAAGGCCGACCTCGGCATCGATCAGATCAGCTCGGCCTCCGTTGATCGCATGGACGCCGAGTTGTCGAGCGCCTCGGAGCTCGACGCCCGCGCCTTCACCGACGTCACCGCCACGCGCCGCCTGGACGACCGCTCGGCGGTTTCGTTCACCCTCGGGCTATCGACGGAATACGACTACCGCTCGGTCTCGGCGGGGCTCGGCTACAGCCGGGACTTCAACGAGAAGAACACCACCTTGGCAGGCAGCCTCCGCCATTACGAAGACGTCGTGGAGCTCTACGACATCGACGGCATCAAGCGTGGTGACGACTCGCGCAGCACCACCAATGCCAACGTTTCGCTCACCCAAGTCCTCGGCCAGAAAACGGTGGGGTTCGTGGAGTTCGACGCCACGATCCAAAGCGGCTTCCTCTCGACCCCCTTCCACGAGGTCGGCTTCCCGAACGGCGTGGTGGTGGCCGAGCGCCTGCCCGACTCGCGACGGCGCCTGGCCCTCGGCTTGGGCCTGAACCACTCGTTCGGTCGCAACGTCGTGCAACGCCTGCACTATCGGCTCTACGACGACGACTGGGGCATCCGTGCCCATTCGATCTCGGCCGAAACCCACTTCCGCCTGCCCACAGCGGGGGAAAGCTGGCTCTACCCGTTCGTGCGATTCCACACCCAGACGGCGAGCGACTACTTCGGCCCCACCGGCTCGTTCACCGGCCGCGAGGAGTTCTACACGTCGGATTGGGACTTGGCGGAAGTGGACACCGATCGTTACGGCCTGGGCCTGCGTTTGGCCGCCCCGGCGGGCAAGAAGTGGCTCCTGGGGATCCGGCGGACCGACCTGCGGGTGTCCTTCTTCACCCGCGACGACGGGCTTGAGGGCTTCACCGGCTCCTTCGGCTTCGGGTGGTCGCTGTGACGAATCGGGTCCTCGGGATGCTGCTGGCCCTGGCTCTCGCGCTGAGCACCGGGGCCGAAGAGCTCGACCAAAACGGCCGCGGGCACGCCTGGAAGGGCGCCTCGGGCCGGCTCACGGTGCTCGATTTCGCGGCGTCGTGGTGTGCCCCGTGTCGCAAGTCCCTGCCCCGGTTGGAACGCCTGGCCAAGGAACGGCCGGAGTTGCGGGTGCTGGTGGTGAGCGTCGATGAACGCCGCGAGGGCCGCGACGAACTCGTACGGAGCCTCGGGCTGACCCTGCCGGTGCTGTGGGATGTCGACGGGCACATCGCCGAGCTCTACCAACCCCCGGCCATGCCGGCGACGTTCGTGTTGGCCCCGACCGGCGAGGTCCTCGGCACCTTCGCGGGTTCCGGCCAGGAGGAATGGGCGGCCCTGGTCGCCCTGCTCGACGCCCAGGCCAAGCCGTGAACTCGGCCGGCCTGAAGGCCGGCCGCTACCCCGGAAGTCATTGATTCGTTTGAGGTAGCGGCCGAACTTCAGTTCGGCCGATTCGAGCCCATCTGGCGCTGCCGGAAACAACTCCCCTGCTCTCGGCGTAAGGCCGTCGAACAAGCTGCCGTGGGCAGAGAGGGAGTTTCATGAAGCATCTCGACGACTCGGCCACGGCCACATCACCGCTCCGACTTTGGCCCGGGGTGGTCGCCGTCGCCCTCCAGTGGTTCTGCCGGTTCGCGCTGCCCGTGCTCGCGCCGGAGACGCTCGCCGTCGCCGTTCTCGGTGGTCTGGTCGGCGGCGTCCTGGTGCTCTTGTGGTGGGCCTTCTGGAGCCGCGCTCCGCGGCTCGAACGCTGGGGCGGCAGCCTGCTGATGATCGCCGCCCTGGCGCTCACTCCACGACTCGCTCACCCCTCGATTCAAGGCGGCATGATGGGCCTGCTCGTGCCGATCTACGCCGTGCCCACCCTGAGCTTGGCCCTGGTGGCCTGGGCCTGGCTGACGCGCCGCTGGACGGCCCCTGGGCCGCGGCGTGCCGGTCTGCTGGCCGCCATCGCGGTTGGGTGCGGCGGATGGCTGCTGGTGAGAACCGGCGGCCTGTCGGGCGGTGCGGATTCGGATTTCGCTTGGCGCTGGACACCGACGCCCGAGGAACGCCTGCTGGCCCAGAAGGAACCCGAGCCGCTTCCGCCACCGCCTCCGGAGCCCGCTCCGGCACCGGAAACGGCCCCCGAGCCCGTACCCGTGATCGCGGAACCCGCACCCGTGCCGACCGTCTCACCTCGGGAAGAGCCCGCCGTGGTCGCGGCTGCCCCGATCGCAGCTACCCCGGCACCGGCGCCGCGCAACCCCGAATGGCCCGGCTTCCGTGGCGGTAGCCGGGACGGCATCGCCCGGGGCACGGCGCTGATCGCGACCGACTGGGTCACGACACCCCCGGTCGAGCTCTGGCGGCGACCGGTGGGGCCGGGCTGGTCGTCCTTCGTGGTCGACGGCGACGTCTTCTACACCCAAGAGCAACGCGGCGACGACGAGGTCGTGGCCTGTTACCGGCTGGCGACCGGCGAGCCCGTGTGGCGGCATCGCGACCCGGCTCGGTTTTGGGAGTCGAACGGCGGAGCCGGCCCCCGGGGCACCCCGGTGCTGCACGACGGCCGGATCTACAGCCTGGGCGCGACCGGCGTCGTCAACAGCCTCGACGCTCGCACGGGTCGCGTCCTGTGGTCACGCAACGCCGCTACCGATACCGGCGCCAAGCTGCCGGACTGGGGGTTTTCGGGCTCGCCCCTGGTGTACGGCGATCTCCTGCTGGTGGCCGCCTCGGGGACCCTGGCGGCCTACGACCTCGCCGGCGGGGAGCCGCGTTGGATCGGTCCCGCGGGCGGCACCGGCTACAGCTCACCCCACCTGGTCAAGCTCGGCGGTGTCGAGCAGGTGTTGCAGCTCGACGGCGCCGGCCTCACGAGCTTCGAACCCACGCGCGGCACCGTGCTCTGGCGGCACGAATGGAAGGGTTACCCGATCGTCCAACCGGCCGTTACCGCCGACGGGGACGTGCTGATCGCGGTGTCCTCGGACGGCGGGCTGCGGCGCCTCGCTGCGACTCCTAGCCCGGCGGGTTGGACGGTCGAGGAACGTTGGACCTCGCTGCAGCTGAAGCCCTATTTCAACGACTTCGTCGTCCACGCCGGCCACGCTTACGGCTTCGACGGGCGGATGCTGGCAGCGATCGACCTCGCGACCGGCCAGCGCGCCTGGAAAGGGGGCCGCTACGGCCACGGCCAGCTCGTGCTACTGCCCGAGCAGGACCTTCTGCTGGTGCTTTCCGAGCAAGGCGAGCTGGCCCTGGTACGCGCCACCCCCGGTGAGTTCGTCGAGTTGGCCCGTTTTCCGGCGATCACGGGGAAGACGTGGAACCATCCCGTCGTCGTCGGCGACCTCCTGCTGGTACGCAATGATCAGGAGATGGCGGCGTTCCGGCTGCCTAAGGCGCAGTCGTGATGTTGAGGAGATCGGCCGACCCGCCCTCTTAGCCACCTCGTTCGACAGATCCCCCCGCCTGCGAGATCATGCCCGGCGGAATGACCGCCGCCCCGTCTTTTCGCAGCAGTGCCTTGACCATGGTGGCGGCGGCGTTTTTCTTCGCCGCCATGAGCGCGGCGGTCAAAGCCGCGGCGGGAACGTTGCCGAATACGGTCGTGGTGTTCTTCCGCAACGCCGTGGCACTCGTCGTCCTGGTGCCTTGGATGTGGCACCGGCGCATCGGCTTCGGCACCGGAGAACCACTACAGCACTTCGTCCGGGGTTTCTCCGGTCTGCTGGCGATGAGCGCTTTTTTCTACGCCATCGCCCACCTGCGCTTGGCCGACGCGGTGATTCTCAACTACACCCTGCCGCTCTGGTTGCCGCTGTTCGAACGGATCTGGCTCGGTGAGCCCCTCGATACCCGGCTCGCCCTACCGCTCGGCGTCGGGTTCGCCGGCATCCTGTTGATCCTGAAGCCGGGGACGGAGCTGTTCGCCCCCGCGGCGCTGTGGGCGCTGGTCTCGGCTTTGTTGGCGGCGGTGGGCAATGTCGGCGTGCGGGCGCTCACCCGCACCGAGCCGCCGGAGCGCATCGTCTTCTACTTCGCCTTGATCGGCACGCTGGGTTCCGCCCTACCGCTGCCCTGGACGTGGGTGACGCCCGCGGGCACCGCCTGGTGGGCGCTGGGCGCCGCGGGGCTATTCGCCACCGCCGGCCAGTTCGCGCTGACCCGCGCCTACTCGAGTGCCCCGGCGGCCCAGGTGGGGCCGTTCCTGTACTCGAGCGTCGTGTTCTCGGCGACGTTCGATTGGTTGCTCTGGCGCGGCACGCCCGACCGCTGGTCTGCAGCCGGGGCGGGCCTGGTGATTGCCTCGGCGATTCTTACCTTGAGTCGGCGCAGCC